>JBHIAC010000151.1:0-7795 GCA_046758365.1 bacterium | reverse complement strand
AAGCATCAGACAATTCAATAGGAGGGATATTCCAGGTTAATATTCTATAAAATTTAAATGTAATCACCAATTCCTTGCAACCAGAGTTACTGATTTTTTTTTGTTGACAACGGCAAGAAATTTTGATAACTTTTTGAAGTTTCCCGTTGCAGTTTATTCTCTTCGGCTGCAACATGGAGGATAAGAGAATAAACTGCGACTTGTAATATAAACAGCTAGGCTGGGAGTTGCAATTCAATTATATGTTGGAGCGCTAAACAAATATGAATCAAATAAAACAGTTGAGGAACCATGAAAACGAAAGAGTTAATAGCAGAAGCGATCTCTCTTCCGGTCGAAGAGAGGGCGCTGGTTGTCGACTCGCTTCTAAGAAGCCTTAACCCTCCTGACTCAGAGATTGATAAAAAGTGGGCAGCTGTGGCAAAACAGCGACTGAAAGAGTTGAGGTCTGGTGGGGTGACGGCTGTTCCGGGAGAAGAAGTATTCAAGAGAATCTGGCAGAGATTTTCTTCATGAAATACTCATTTCATCCAGAGGCTGAGTCAGAGTTCGAGAACGCGATTGATTACTACGAAGAGAAGGAACAGGGCTTGGGGTATGATTTCGCCGTAGAGGTCTATTCGACCATCGGCAAAAGTCGTAATAGAACTGGGAGTTTGGTCAGCCATAGGAGGTCCTGATAAAGAAAGCGTTGGTGGTCTTCGCCGCTTCCGAGCACAGTTCAGCTCTAACATATATAAAAGGTTCTTTGTCAAGCAAAAAAAGTCCTCCAAGCCGATTTTTCTTATTTTTTTTCAAAAAATCGGCATGTTTGTAGGTCTTGCAACCGCTTTGTTTGACAAACCAACGGGCGCAACCTCAACAAGCTCAACAACCTCACGCCAAGGGCTTGCTGGCTTTTCGAAAGTTAGTGCAAAATTGCATTAACTTGTTTTAGAATGTTTTTCTCGCTCGTCGGGGATTTTCTAGGCATTTAGCAATATATCACGCTTGTACACTCTATGTCCCGTGTCCGTTTGATCCACTGGAATGCCACTGAGGCCGAAGAGTACGCTTCAAGGCTCAGGGCTGCCGGCTACGACGTTAATGCGGAAATGCTGGACGCCGCTGGTCTGCGCGTGCTGAGGGAGGATCCTCCAGACGCCGTGGTCATCGACTTATCCCGCTTGCCTTCGCAGGGGAGGGACTTAGCTCTGGCCATTCGGAAGTACAAAAGTACGCGCTATGTGCCTCTGGTATTGGTCGGTGGCGACCCGGAAAAAGTTGCGCACATCCAGGAGATCCTGCCGGACGCGGTCTACACCACCTGGAGCCAGATCCGTAGTTCGCTGAAACGAGCCATCGCCCATACCCCCTCAGACCCTGTGGTGCCGCAGTCGGTTTTCGAAGGCTATTCAGGCACACCACTCCCGAAGAAGCTTGGCATCAAAGCCAACTCGGTAGTTGTGTTGGTCGGCGCTCCCCGAGATTTCGAGAGGAATCTTGGTGAGTTGCCAGACGGTGTGTTGATACGCAGAGCGGCGAGTGGCCAGTGCGATCTTGCCATCTGGTTCACCAAATCACGCCAGGATTTGGAGAGCCGCCTAGAAAGAATGGCGGCTTTGGCGGGCAAGGATGGACTCTGGATCGTCTGGCCAAAGAAAGCCTCAGAGATCACCACCGATCTCTCACAGGTGGTGGTGCGCAAGCTCGGTCTCGCCGCAGGACTGGTTGACTACAAGGTTTGCGCCATCGACGCCACCTGGACGGGTCTACGGTTCACTCGACGCAAATGCAAGTAGCTCTAAGTCAAGCCATGAAGACAATGCACAGAGGATGGGGGTAGAGACACAGAGTTCTTTAGGTGTTGATGTTACGCCACGACCGGGGATACCCTGTGGGCGTTTCCCTTCGTTGATGTGCACTGGCGAGGGATTAGCTTCAGTCCCGATGATGCCTACCTTTTAACGCTACGACTAAGATCGACTACCGGCTGACCAAGAATGGACACGTTCTCCTCGAAGTCTACAACCTCGTGGGCCAAAAAGTTGCTACCCTGGTAGATGAAGAGCAGCATGCCGGTCGTCACATGACAGAATGGGATGCCAGCACATTTGCCAGCGGGGTCTACCTCTATCGGCTGCGCTCAGGAGAGTTCACCAAGATTATGAAGATGATATTACTGCAATAACATGCCCGACGACATAAAAACTTTATTACTTATGGGTGATTTGTTAATATAAGCAGAAATCAAATGGTTTGGAATTTGGGATTTTGTTCATTGCAATTTGTTAGTAATTTGTTACTTATCACAAAGTACCTAAATTCAATGTTAAAATTTGCTTGCATTTTTAACCAAATCGTTTATATTCTGTTACAATTGATGACGTTGGTGCAAAAACAGTATAATCTCAACTTTAAGCCCTCGTAATTTCAATAATTATAACTTACGGTTTTTAGCTTTTAACCTTTTTGCACTTACGTCATTGATTAATTTAATTTTTGTGTCAGGCTTACTCTTGCCTAATTTCTATGCTCTAATAGGGAGGATTTTCCTATTCACATTTTTTAATTTAAGGATTCCAGTTATGAAGAAGATTCTTTTTTTAATTGCCCTTGGCATTGTGCTGCTAATTTCCGTTTTATTAATAAGAACTGCTCTGTTTACTTTTACTTCAAAACAAATACAAGTGCAACCAGTCGCTGATATACCCATTGACGGTGAGCAAACCGCACAACGCCTGTCTAAGGCCTTGCGATTTCAGACCGTATCATACCAGGACTCAACCAAATTCAATGGCAAAGTATTTCAGGCATTTCATGCTTACCTCGGACATGCATTTCCCAACGTGCACAATTCGCTGAAGAAGGAGATTTGCAACAACTACAGCCTTCTCTATACCTGGCAAGGGAATGATGCAAGTCGTAAACCGATTCTGCTGATGGCGCACCAGGATGTTGTGCCTGTCATTCCGGGAACAGAGAACGATTGGGTCTCCTCGCCTTTCCAAGGTAAAATGGCTGAAGGCTATCTTTGGGGTCGAGGAGCATTAGATGACAAATCCAGCCTGATGGGGATACTTGAAGCTGTAGAGGCTCTGTTACAGGATGGCTTTCAGCCTAAGCGAACGGTCTATCTAGCTTTTGGCCATGACGAAGAAATCGGTGGATTGCAGGGGGCGGCCAAATTAGCAGAATTACTACAATCTAAAGCTATCCAGTTCGAGTATGTTCTTGATGAAGGAGGAGCCGTTGTGCAAGGCCTCATATCAGGCGTTTCCGCTCCTGTTGCGTTAGTTGGTATTGCAGAAAAAGGATATGTAAGCCTTGAGCTTACCGTTAATAGCGAAGGTGGACACTCTTCCATGCCACCAAAACACACAGCCGTTGGGATTTTAAGTAAAGCAATTACCAAACTCGAAGACAACCCATTCCCAGCAAACATGGCACCTACGGCACAATTTTTGGACTATGTTGGTCCAATGATGCCCTTTCCTCAGAAAATGGTCTTGGCCAACTTGTGGTTATTTAGTCCATTGGTTGAATATTTATTAAGTAAATCTCCGGAAATGAATGCAGGCATTCGTACGACCACAGCAGCAACCATGTTCAGTGGCAGCGTTAAAGAAAACGTATTGCCCATAAAGGCAACGGCTGTGGTAAATTTTAGGATACTGCCCGGTGAGAACGTTGCCGGTGTAATAAATTATGTTCATAAAACAATCGATGATCCTCGCGTTCAAGTCAGACCCTTGAATTTTGGCAGTGATCCATCGCCTATGTCAGACATTCATTCAAAGAGTTATAAAATACTGCAAAAGACGATTCATCAAATCTCGACCGATGAAGAGATCATTGTGGCGCCATATCTGGTCGTAGGTGCTACTGATTCTCGCTACTTTACTGCATTGTCTGATAATGTATACAGGTTTATGTTCAACAAAGTCGGTCCTGAAGATCTCAAAAGAGTGCATGGTACTAATGAACGTATCTCAATTGAAAACTATGCACAGGCTGTGAAGTTTTATTATCAATTACTTCGAAATTCTGAAGAACTATAAGACATAAAAATTCAAGTATGTATAACAAATCCTAGTGCGGCGGAGCCGCAAAAAAGTAGTTGAGAGCTCACAGTAGGCAGGAGGGCAATTGCTGTCAACTTACCATGATTCGTGAAATTGCGTTATTTTTTTGCACAAATAACAAAGATTTGACTGACAATAGAATAAGGAGAGGAATATGAGATATTGGTTTAAATCGATTCTCTTTTTGTTCCTACTTTGCGCGTCTGTCTACTCTCAAAGCGCCCAACACGATTTTACCATCGCTGAAATTTATAATTCAAAAAAATTTTCTAGTGAGAGCCTCCGAAGTGTTCGCTGGATGAAGGATGGTCAATATTTTTTGTATAATGAAACCGATAAGGAATCTGGTACAACTAATTTTATGAAATATTCAATCAATTCAGGAAAACGTGATCTTTTTATAGCTGGGAAAGATATTATCGATGAGGAAACTGGCAAACCCTTTAAATTTCGTAACAATATTTGGTCGCCAGATGAAAATTATATTTTGTTTACAGGAATCCTGCCAGCTCGCCGAATTAAAACGGGTGGCAACTTTTACCTTTATGACATTCAAGCAAAAAAATTGCGTAAACTCACAGATACGGATAAAAAGCAGGTGAACGTTAAATTCTCACCAGATGGAAAATCCATTGCTTTCGTAAGAGATAATAATCTGATGATGATGGATAAAAAAAGTGGTGAAGAAACTCAATTAACCCATGATGGCCAGGAGCATATATTAAATGGACATTTTGATTGGGTTTATGAAGAAGAATTTGGTATTATCGAAGGATGGCAATGGTCACCAGATGGAAAGTATATTGCTTACTGGCAGATTGATGAGCGCCGTGTTCCTGAGTTTGATATTGTCCAATACGATTCTCTGCACTTAAACTGGAACCCCATGCGATATCCGAAAGCAGGGGATTCCAATTCCATTGTAAAAATCGGCGTGGTAAACGTAAAAACAGGTAAAAATATCTGGATGGACATCGGAACCGAGGACGATATTTATATCCCCAGAATTAAATGGCTACCTGATGGGGAAAAATTGGCTATCTTGCATTTGAACCGACTTCAAAATAAAATTGAGATGTTAATTGGAGATGTGACCAACGGCAGTACTGAAGTGATTTTTACAGATACGGATGAAAAATGGCTGGATGTCGATGACGATCTGAAGTTTTTAAAAAAGTTCAATCAATTTATCTGGACCTCTGAAAAAGATGGCTTTAAGCACATTTATCTTTACGACATGAATGGTAATTTGGTTCGTCAACTTACTAGGGGAGAATGGGAAGTCAGAAATATTGTAGCTGTTGATGAAAAAAAAGAAATTATTTACTTTATGGCCACTGAGAGATCGCCCTTGGAAAATCATCTCTATCGAATTGATTTTAACGGTGAACATTTTCAACGCATCACAAAAACACCAGATTGGCATTCAGTGAATTTTGCTCCTAATTATAAAACATATCTTGATTCTTATTCCCAAATAAACGTTCCTCCAAAAGTAGGTTTGTTTACTAATACCGGCAAATTAAAAAAGGTTATTGTAGAGAATCCCATGGAGGTCTTAAATGAATATCGTATGAGCAAATACGAATTCCTCACTTTTGAGACCTCCGATGGCGTCAAACTCAACGCCTGGATGTTAAAACCTCTTGATTTTGAAGAGAACAAAAAATACCCAGTCTTAATGTATGTTTACGGAGGTCCGGGATCTCAGACGGTAACTAATCGTTGGGGAGGGCGTAGGTCATTGTGGTTTCAAATGTTAGCACAAAAAGGGTATATTATTGTCAGCGTCGATAACCGAGGGACAGGGGCAAGAGGTGCTGCCTTTAAGAAAATCACCTATAAAAATTTAGGTCACTGGGAAGTACATGATCAGATTGAAAGTGCAAAATATCTGGCTTCACTGCCGTATGTTGACAAAAATCGCATCGGCATATTTGGCTGGAGTTACGGCGGTTATATGTCCAGCTTTTGCTTATTTAAAGGTAACGATGTTTTCAAAACCGCTGTGTCGGTAGCACCGGTTACCCACTGGAAATTTTATGATACCATCTACACAGAACGATATATGCAAACACCGCAATTAAATCCAAGGGGTTATGAAAATAGCGCTCCATTAAAATATGTGAAATTAATGAAGGGGAATTTGTTGCTGATCCATGGCACTTCTGATGACAACGTTCATTTCCAAAACTCCGTAGCTTTGGTCAATGAGCTTATTGCTCATAACAAACAATTTGAAACGATGTTTTACCCAGGTCGTTATCATGGCATTCGTAAAGGCTCAAAAAATACTCAAGAACATGTTTATACTTTGATCACCCATTTTTTAATTGAAAAATTATAGTCTGGATAATAATAAAAAGCAAAACCACGGAATTTCACGGAGGAACACGGAATTGCGGTTTAAACCAGATTTCTCCTTTCACTCGAAATGACACCTCTAGGTAATTATTTTTAGACTTACTTTTAATAACATCTACGCAAAACATGTGTGGATTATATTTAAGTATTAGTATCCGTGAAAAGTTTTTAACACGAAAAAATTTTCTACTAGTTTTGCGTTTGATTTTTTTCTCGGTTAAAATGATAAAGCAAATTGAATTATTTGCGAAAGAATCTTTTAAAGTGGTTCTTACCAATGGGCGAACCCTGTCGGTAAGTAAAAGTGGTCATAACCTATTGAAAGAAATTACTTGCTTTTTTAGGGGAAAAGGATTATTTTTAATTAATACTATATTCTTCACTATTTAATAAACAAATCATACCTAACTTTAACCACATTTAAAATTCAGAGGGAGTGCCATGAAACGTCTAACTATTTTTGTTTTAACATTACTAACAATCTCATTTCAAATTCTTCACGCCCAGGATATAAAATCTCCTGAGGAAACGTTTGGCTTTCAAATGGGAGCGGATAAAAAGCTTATTAATTGGCAACAAATTGTATCTTACTTCAACATGCTGGATGAACATTCACATCGAGTCAAGTTAGTGGAGCTGGGCAGGACGACATTAAATCGTCCGATGATTATGGCGATCATCGCATCTGAGGAAGCTATTCAGAATCTCGAAAAGTATCAAAATATTCAACAGCAGTTGGGTCGGCCATTTGAGTTGGTGGATAGTGAAGCAAAAAGATTAATTCGAGATGGGAAATTAGTTTTTATTATCACATTAAACATTCACTCAACGGAAATCGCCTCCAGTCAGGAATCCGTGGAATTGGCGTATGAACTGGCTACGTCTCAGGAGGCCAAAATCCAGAAGATATTAGATAACGTAATTGTTTTATTGGTGCCATCGTTGAACCCAGACGGTCAAGACATGGTAACTAAGTGGTATTTACAAGATGTTGGTACTGAGTACGAAGGCAGCCGCATGCCGATGAAATATCATCACTATGCAGGCCACGATAACAACCGCGACTGGTTTTTCTTCAACCTGGTAGAAAGTCAGATGGTAGCCAAAGTACTGTACCATGATTGGTATCCGGAAATTGTATATGACCAACATCAAATGGGTTCCTCAGGTGCGCGATTTTTTCTTCCCCCCTATGCCGACCCGGTAAATCCGAACGTTTCACCGTCCCTCATGGCAAGTGTTAATATGCTGGGTAAGCATGTGGTTGCGGATATGCACGATCAGGGATTTAAGGGCGTCGTGACAGGTACGAGATTCAATGCATTTTTTGAGGGCACCATGTCGAAAACCCCTTTGTGGCATAACCG
>JBHIAC010000150.1:0-7892 GCA_046758365.1 bacterium | reverse complement strand
AACCTGATCGGCAAAATTTAACACATTTGAGAGGTCATGGGAAACGTACAAGATAGGTAAATCAAATTGCTTGTGGATTTTTTTTAAAAATTTCAAAAAAGAAAGTCGTGCAGGCAAATCGAGGGCTGCTAAAGGTTCATCCATCAAAAGGTAATCTGGCGAAGCTAATAGTGCCCGCGCCAGAGCAACACGCTGCTTTTCGCCACCCGATAAGTCCTCGGGCACACGATTCAAAAGAGGACCAACACCAGTCACCTGAACAATTTCATCAAAATTAAATTTACGACTGTTCTCGTGAATTTTATGCAATCCAAATTCCAAATTTTTCTTGACAGTTAAATGGGGGAACAACCGACTTTCCTGAAATATGTATCCAATATGCCGATTTTGTGGAGCAATATTTATTTTTTTCTCTTTAGAAAATAAAATCCGATCATGCAAAATAATTTCGCCCCGGGTTGGTTCCATTAATCCTACAATGAGGTTTAACGTAGTTGTCTTGCCGGCGCCAGAGGGGCCAAAAAGGGCAGTAAATGCAGATTCTATTTCTACATTAAAATCGATATTAAAATTGGATATAAGTTTATTTATATTGACCTTAAGCATTTCTAAAACGTCTTATAAGTAATTCATTAATCAAAATACTTAAGTAAGAAAACATGATGGAAATCATGACTAGAATCTGGGCTTTTGCTTCCCCGTCCGGCTGGTTTAAATAGGTAAAGATGGCGAGAGGAATGGTTTGAGTTTTGTATGGGATATTGCTGGCAAAAATGATGGTGGCACCAAATTCTCCCAATCCACGGGCAAAGGCTAACACAGCCCCTGCAATGACTCCGTTAGCAGCTAAAGGGAGCGTGATTTTAAAAAAAATTTCCCATTCACTGGCTCGCAGCAACCGAGCGGCTTCTTCCAATTTATTATCTACAGAATCCACCGCCACGCGAACCGCCCGAACCAAAAGAGGTAGACTCACTACGGCTGAGGCTGCAACCGCGGCTTTCCAGGTGAAAGCAATGCTGATGCTAAACCATTGATTTAAGTATCGTCCCAAATATCCTGACGGTCCTAACAAAATCAACAGGAAATAGCCTGTAACCACAGGCGGAAGTACCAAGGGGATGTTGACCAGACCGTCTATGAGTGTTTTTCCGAAAAAATTCTTCCGAGAAAAAACCCAACCGAGATAAGTTCCAATGGGTAAAATTAAAAACGTAGCCATGCCGGCAACTTTCAGAGAAAGAAGAATTATATGCAGTTGATTATTCATTCTATTAGCATTCCCTCCATAATTACAAATCCCTGTTGTTTAAGAATTTTCTTTGCCTCGCTCGATAGCAAAAAAGATAGGTAGAATTTGCTAAGAGGATGCGTAGAATTTTTCGTCGTGGCACCAGAATAGCGAATATTCGACTGGACATCAAAAGGTAATTCGGTGATAATTTTGACATTCTTACTGATAGCTGCATCGGTTAAATACACAATGCCGCAGTCCGCCTCACCTCTCTCGACATACGACAAAGCAGCACGTACGTCGAGCGCTGGGATACATTTAGTTTGAATGTTTTCCCAAAGACCAGAATTTTCTAATGCTACCTTAGCGTACAAACCCGCCGGCACATGGGCCCAATCAGCAAGAGCTATTCTATGAACAAATGGTTGGTTTAAATCCTGTAAACTTGTTATTGTGCTCTTATTCTTTACAGAAACAATTAAAACCAATTTGTTACTTAAGAAATCTATGCGAGTGTTGGACTTTATTTGATTTTTATTTTCAAGAAAATCCATCCATTGGGTGTTAGCAGAAATAAAAATATCTGCCTCCGCTCCATATTCAATTTGTTTGGCTAATATGGAAGAAGCAGCAAAGTTGAATTCTATTTCAGCATGAGGGTAGTTTTCCTGAAAAACTTGAGTTAATTTTGGCATGACCGATGTCAAACTTGCTGCTGCATAAATGCGCAAAGGCTTTAAATTATTTTCGGAAGAATCGCAGAAGGAAATTGCTAACCAAAAAAGAAGTGTCATATACACAAATAATTTTTCTAAAGCCGCTCGAAAAAAATTTAAAGCCCCCGGCTTTTTGAAATAGATTTGACAGGCCATCGAAACAATTTCAGATTTTATCAAATATTTTAAGTTATTTTGAATTGGCGAGAAGATGGATGCACGAATTACGCCAAAAACTATTCTCCTGGACGCATTTTGAATATTTATATACTAACTTTTGTAGAAAAAAGCAAGCTTCTCTAAAATTATACTTGAAACAAAGATAAAGATCATTCCAGGTAAGGCCGTTACGAAAGGAAGTCGTGAAAAAATATGATAGATAAAAATGGCCAGCATCGCAGGCGAATACTGGCCTCCCCCTAATCCCTTTGGAGTTTAGGCAACTTTTGTACTAATTTATTTGCTTTTACTCGTTCGAAGAGGCTAGTGCAGGTTGTAAAAGGGATTAAGGATCTTTTTAATTCGTCGCACTAGCTAATTTTCTCACGTGAGAAATGAGAATTCGAACTTTAATAGGTTTATATAAAACTCCGTCCGCCCCATTTAATTGAATTTCGGATTCATAGGGTTTATCTTTGTGGTCTAAAATTGTAACCACTTTGAGACTGCTATATTTTTTCTTAACCTTTTTTAAAAAATCTAACCCCAATTTCCCATTGGCTTTAGATTGATCTAAATTAAGATCCATGAGTAGAATCTCTGGCTTAACTTTTCTGAGTAGATACATGGCCGACTCTACATTTTCTGCAATCTCAACGTTATAAGAATCACAAAGGGCCAAATATATCTGCATTTGAGACCCTAGTTCCCCGTTAAGCATAACGATTTTCTTCATAGAATTTGAACTATTACCAGAGATGCCAATTCAAAAGATGTATATTTTTTAACCTTTATAATATTTGCAATTTATGAATTTTGCGGAAAAACAAGTGATACAAAAAAGTATAATTCTTCTAAAAATATTTCTCTATTCCATGACTCAAAAGAACTTATCATTAAAAAGTTAAAGTCATAGCGTGTTAAAGATGAATCATTGAAACTCTGACAGACTTCTGCAAAATTAATTTAAAGCATACTCAAAATGGGTTTACAGGCTTCAGCCTGCCTATGACAATCTCAACCTAAAGGTTGTACACCCTATTTTGCAGAAGTCTAAAACTCTGATATTCAGGAGGAATTAGTAGTTTAGGAGAATTTATTTTTCAGGTTGGTATTTCAATATTGATGAACATCCTCTTCTTTATCAGTAGATCGGAAGAACCATTTGAATCCATAAAATGTTATACAAGCCGCTAAGGCTAATATTGGAGGATATACATGACCGTTCCAGGTGTACCACTTTAAATTGGTTGGATTAACATTAGTTAATATAAGTGCATAGGCATTGTTCATACAATGAAGTATTATACTTGGGAAAATACTGTTGCTACGCCAAGCCAAGTATCCAAGAATCATCCCCAAAATCAACACTTGAATTAACCATGGGGCTAGGTGTACTAAAGCAAAAAATAAAGCAGAAAAAAAGATGGCATACGGCACCTCGACCTTACGCTCTAAAGCTTTTTGTAATAATCCCCGAAACAACATCTCTTCTATTATCCCTGCCAAAATAACCGCGGTAACAAATAGATTTATCCATTCGATGAAAGTATCGGCTATTAACATTTTAGAAATTAGTTCTTCAAACTCTGGAGGTATTTCCACAAAGTTACTAACAATGCGATCAATTTCATCGCTTAAGATTGTGAGTGAAACGGCCAAAACAGTACTCACGAGAACCACATTTTTATCTACTTTATATAATCGAAATACATCTCTGAAATTATATTTTTTAAATTTTATATATGTCACCGCTGGGACAATAATGAATATTTCTCCAAAAAAGAGCTGGAATTCGGGAAGAACACTTCTAGACCCTAAGGTTATGAGGGTAGCTATAATCATACCTATAAAGATTAATCCAACAATCACTTTTAAATTTGGGTGTACCGGTTCTTGATTATCAATCCAATGATTCATGTTTGAATTCTTCTCTTTGACATTTCTGCTAAAATTATTCCTGCCGCCACAGCCACATTGAGAGAATCTCCTTTTCCTATTTTGGGAATTTTCAAAATTTTTGTAGCCATACTTGTAAGTTCTTCACGAACGCCTGAGATTTCATTTCCTAATATCAAAACATTTTTAGGGGAGAAATTAACTTCTGAATATGACACGCTTCCTAAAATATCTGCCACAAACAAAGCATAACCAAATTGTTTTAATTTCAATAGTGCAAGGCTAAGATCTTGATTTTCAAAAATGGGAATATGAAATACTGAACCCATAGTGGCCCGCAGCACTTTTGGATTGGTTAAATCAACGGAGTCCTGACTCATCAAAATTCCTCCAGCTCCGAACCAATCTGCTGTGCGAATCATTGTGCCTAAATTTCCAGGATCCTTGATTTGATCTAAAGCAACCAATATATAAGGACTTTTTTTTAATAGTTCATTAAATGAAAATTCTTTTTTTCTAACGATACAAATAATCCCCTGAGAATGGGCTGTATCAGAAAGTTTATTTAAAGCATCAGGATTCAATTCCTCGATGGGTATTCCTGCATTTCGAATTTTTCTAATTAATTGTTTCCCACGGCTGGAAGTCACTCGAGAGGGGCAGTATAGTAAAGTCTCCACTACAAAATCAGATTCAAGTATTTCTTCACAAAGAAGTATGCCTTCAATCAAAAAACGTCCTATTTTATCTCGATATTTTTTTTCTTTTAAAGAAGTGTATTTTTTAAACTGTACTTTAGAAATCACTATAAATTCTTTTTGTTGAAAATAAATCAAAGGAGCTTTTATGAGGACATAGGTGTAAAAGTCAGTTATAACATTACCAATAAAATCTTTTTTTGTGCAAGAAAAATTATTACTAAAATGTTTTTCAACGGATATTTTGAAAATTATTTTCAAATACCACATCGTCTAAGGGCATCTCATTACACTGTACAGGTAACCAATTCGTACAATCAGAGATGGGCTTTTATCCGTTGGCAGTATCTATCCGTTGGGTTTGATTAAGATTTGTAATCCTTGTTTTAATCTTGCATGCGGCTCCGCCGCGCTAGGTTAATTTAGAGGTAACTTCTATATGTGAAAATGTCGAACGATATACCAGAGTGTATCTTCGGCGTGTAATAATCCTCTATTAAGGAAATTAATGTTAAAAGTACTTTTCTTCCTCTGCAGTGATAGCATCAATCATTTCTTTTGGGGTTCTGGTACGAATTAACCGTTCCCTAAATTCTTTTTTATGCATCAGTCTTGAAATACGACTTAAAGCTTTTAAGTGAGGTCCAGTTTTATCTTGGGGTCCAACTAAAAGCCATACTAAACGAACTGGTTTATCATCTAAAGCGTTAAAATCAACAGGCTCTTTAGTAATTCCCAAAGCAGCAAAAATATCTTCAACACCTTCTGCTTTACCATGAGGAATGGCCACTTCATCTCCAACACCAGTACTCATCACAGCTTCCCGGTCTAAAACAGCTTTTAGTATTTTGGATTTGTTACGTAATTTTTTCGACTGGTCAATGAGGCCAACCATTTCTTCAATAATTTTTTCCTTTTCGGTATTATCAAGAGGAATTTTTATGCGGTCTTCTCTCAGAATATCCTTCAATTTCATTGTTGAGTAAACCTTATTATAAGCGCCTAATTGACATTAGAAAATACGTTTTATAGTTAATTACAATATGGTTAAAAGTCATCGTAAATATAATACAAAATCTCTAAATTCCAAACGATTTTTTATCATTTTGGTCATAGGCTTGCAAATAAAAAGCCATTACACTCATTAATGTAATGGCTAAATTTTTTAATAATAATTCAAAGCGGGGCCGACGGGAATTGAACCCGCGATCTCCGGCTTGACAGGCCGGCGTGATAACCAGGCTACACTACGGCCCCGTTATATGATTTTTCTACTTTTTATTCCGTTGATTATTCTTTCCAGAATAAATAATAGCCCATGGAATCAGCACACAGTAGCCAATTACTAATAATACGGGGGCTACAGTTAACGACCAAAAACTATCTGCTGGGCCTTGAGCTAAAGCAATATATCCCAAAATAAGAAGTGCTATCGCGACGCTAAATAACTGGTAATTCCTTTTTGTAAAAGGAAGATCGGATTTTGCTTTATATTTACGGCCGGCTTTTCGTCTCTTTACGTTTCTTTCTGACATAAATATCTTAAATTAATATAGCTAAATAATTGATGATAGTCAAGTGAAAAATAAGTTATTACATGCGAGTTTTAATTTCATTCATAAATGTTAAAGCTAATTCTTGACTTTTCAAAAAATGGAAACTATATTTACTAATTAATAATTGAAAACAAATAGGATGTCAACAAAAGCCGAAATGATAGCTCTGCCAGAAGTCAAAAAAAAGAAAGACATAAAAAAGAAGAAAAAACCGCTTCGCATTCCTCAATATCATGTGGTGTTATTAGATGATAACGATCATACTTATGATTACGTCATTGAAATGTTGATGCAAATCTTCAGACACAGCCGAGCCAAAGCCTTTCAAATGGCCTGTGAAGTGGATGCTATGGGTCGCGTCATCGTGGATACTACAACCAAAGAACGGGCAGAACTTAAACGAGACCAAATTCATGCTTATGGCCCAGACTGGAGGCTTCCGCATAGTCAAGGCTCCATGTCAGCGTTGATCGAGCCAGCAGGTTCATGATTAATATTCTTTAAATTTCAACAAAAACCTTTGCCAAAGATTGGCCCGCTACATGGATCTTAAATTCAGTAAAATAGCCAAAGGGAGTAATTTGAACTTGACAACCGCTGCTGATTAACCTATCCTTCATCTTGCTAACTACTGACTGCGCAAACTCTGGGGATGCCTTGCTGGTTGCCAGATGGGCGAAAGAGTGCAAAATAACATTTTTTGTGGTAAATTTTCCAGCCAACCATTTGATGTTTTTAATGGCTTTGGTTACAACTTTGCTTAAATTATCCTCGTCCTTTTCCTCTGCATGTACAAAAGCGACAATTACTCCTTGCGATTGGGTTTCTTCGTTGCAGTCAGGAACCTCCTCGAGAGTTTTTGAATAGGGTTTGATCCAGAATGAATGAGAATAAAATAGGAGAAGCTTCACCGAATTCAAATGTTACAATTTCAAATTATTTTTTAAATATTTAGTAACACAATTAGAAAAAGTTTCAAAATCATCTAAGTTATTTTGAATAAGATCATAAAGCTTTATTAAATCCACGTCAATGTAATTATGTACAAGGATATTTCTAAAACTGGCCATCTTTTTAATTGAATCTGCAAATTTTTTTGGTATAATTTCTTCTTGCCCTAATTTTACTATAACGTCTTTGTAATCTTCAACAAAATTTACCAGCTTCGCAGCTAGCAAATGAGAGCCAATATCGATAACATTTTGAATAGCAACCTGCATAGCACGTTCAGCACTAAATTGAATAGTCAAATTTTCTTCAAAATCTTTCAGGCTATATTTTTTATATGTACGCAAAAATCGTACTTTTTCGGCTAAATCCAACAAATGCCTATCAATTGTTTCCCTCTTAATCATAATTTATCAAATTTCTCGAGTCAACGTACCATGTTTTATTCTTTCCATCAGGTAATAGCGCTGAATTTCACGTAGGGGTTTCGTGTCAACATATTTTTGCAGTGTACGGACTTCAAATCTAATACGCGCCTCTTCATCCCGACAAAACAAAACTATCCCATTTTTTACTACCTCATTAGCCAGCAGTGGGGTTGCACGATTTAAGATTACTACATCTATATCATTGGTATGAAACAACCCCATTAAATCTGTCATCACAGCAGCTTGGTATCCAA
>JBHIAC010000149.1:0-7926 GCA_046758365.1 bacterium | reverse complement strand
TGGATAAAGAAGTACGAATTTACGGCTGGCTTTATAACAAGCGTTCCAGTGGTAAATTGTGGTTTCTACTCATTAGAGATGGGAGTGGAATTATTCAAACAGTAGCCTTTAAAGGAGATGTGGGTGACGAAATTTTCCAACGTTGTGAAGAAGTGACTCAGGAATCCTCAGTTATGGTAGCTGGAAAAATCAACGAAGATAAACGAGCGCCTGGCGGTTATGAACTTCAAATAAATGATTTTCAAATATTTCAATTAGCCAATGATTATCCCATAACTCCCAAAGAGCATGGCACAACCTATTTAATGGACCATAGGCACCTTTGGCTGAGGTCGTCTAAACAGCATGCTATTTTAAGAATTCGTCATGAAATTATCCGTGCTTGTAGAGATTTTTTTGATAACAGAGGATTCGTTCTGATTGATGCGCCGATATTTACCCCTGCGGCTTGCGAAGGTACTACTACGCTTTTTGAAACAGAGTATTTTGGTTCAAAAGCTTATCTTACTCAAAGTGGACAACTTTATATGGAAGCAGGGGCTATGGCCTTTGGCAAGGTTTACTGCTTTGGCCCTACCTTTCGGGCAGAAAAATCCAAGACGCGTCGGCATTTAACTGAATTTTGGATGCTTGAGCCGGAAGTTGCCTATTTAGATTTAGAGGGCGATATGGAGTTGGCGGAAGACATGGTTGAATATATTGTTCAGCGTGTTTTAGAGAATCGAAAAGAAGAGCTCAAAAATATTGAACGCAATTTAGAACCGTTAGAAAAAATAAAAAAACCATTTCCACGAATAAAATATGATGAAGCGATAACAATCCTAAAAAAGAACAACATAGAATTTGAATGGGGCAATGATTTTGGAGGAACCGATGAAACGGTAATTTCCGAGCAATTTGACCGTCCAGTTATGATTCATCGCTATCCTGCGCAGGTCAAAGCCTTTTACATGAAAAATGACCCTGTTAAACCTGATTGTGCCCTGTGTGTGGATATGCTTGCTCCTGAAGGCTTTGGAGAAATTATTGGTGGTGGGCAGAGAGAAGACAACCTGGAAATATTAAAGCAAAAAATAAAAGAACACAACTTACCCATAGAAGCTTTTGAATGGTACCTTGACTTACGACGTTATGGTACAGTCCCTCATGCCGGTTTTGGTTTAGGAATTGAAAGAACCGTAGCTTGGATATGTGGCCTAAGTCATGTTCGGGAAACCATTCCATTTCCACGTCTAATGCATAGAATCTATCCATGACGTGGGTGCAAAAATAAGTTAGGAGCAAAAATTTTAAGTTACAAATATTGAAGTTACATTTGCGTAAAGTAGAATTTATCCTGTTTTTTCACCAACGTCATCCATAATTTATGAAAAATAAAATCATAGGGGTTATTGGCGGCAGCCAATGCTCACCAGAGATTGAAAAATTGGCCGAAGAGGTTGGGAGTTGGATTGCACAAAAAGGCGGGATATTAATCTGTGGTGGATTGAGCGGTGTGATGGAAGCCGCATGTCGAGGAGCAAAAAAGAGAAAGGGCACCACCATTGGTATTCTTCCGGGAAACCAAAAAACGGAAGCTAATTCTTTTGTGGATTTGCCAATCGTCACTGGAATGGGAGATGCCAGAAATATCATTATCGTTCGGACTTCTAACGTTGTGATTGCTGTAGATGGAGAATATGGCACCTTATCTGAAATATCATTTTGTTTAAAATTTAAGGTCCCGGTTGTTGGTTTACAAACATGGCAGATTGATCCTGCAATCGTTCATGCCAACAATCCTCGTGAGGCCGTTAATAAAGCATTTGAACTTATTCATTAAAAATATGGAAGTCTGCGTTAAATTAACAATAAAAGGGATGGTGCAGGGAGTTGGTTTTCGGTGGTTTGTTATCAGAGAGGCAAATATCTTAGGTCTTACTGGGTATGTAAAGAATTTGTACAACGGGGATGTGGAGATAGAAGCTGAAGGAGAACGTGGAAGGATAGAAGAACTGATAAAAAGTGTAAAAAAAGGGCCTACATTATCCAGAGTTGTAGATGTAATAGTCGAATGGAAAGAATATACCCAAAAGTACACATCATTCGAAATCGAATACTAAGGGGGTGAGAAAAAATAAATTACCATTTTAAAACCCCTTATTATTTATCCTCACCCCCTAAATACAAAAATGGAGAAAAAGGATGTCAGGCTTAGTAAACTATATTCGAAATGTGCCAGATTTTCCTAAAAAGGGAATTGGATTTAAGGACATTACCACCCTATGCAAGGAAGGAAAAGTTTTTCGAAGAGCAGTAGATGAAATTGCAAATAAATTTGATGTAAATAATATTGAGAAAATAGTGGGCATTGAATCCCGGGGATTCATTTTTGGTTCAGCTTTGGCCTATAAATGGAATGTGGGTTTGGTACCTATACGAAAACCTGGAAAGCTCCCTGCTGAGACTATAGGTCAAGAATATCAGTTGGAATACGGCACCGACAGTGTTGAAATTCATAAAGATGCCATTTTACCTGGAGAAAAAGTGCTTATCGTGGATGATCTTTTAGCCACAGGAGGTACGGCCAGCGCCACAGCTAAATTAGTAGAAAGATTAGGAGGTAAAATAGAAGGAATTGTGTTTTTAATCGAATTGACATTTTTAAATGGACGAGAAAAGTTAAAGAATTATGATGTAGTTTCGATTATTAAATATGATTCCGAATAGAGAAAGAAACTTAATCAGATGAACCACTCATTAGACGCAATATTCAGCCCCAAATCCGTAGCTGTGATCGGCGCTTCAACTCAAAAAGGCGTACTTGGGCGAGAGATTTTTGATAAGTTAATAAACAATGAATTTAATGGGCCTGTTTATCCAGTCAATCCTAAAGCCCAGTACATTCATTCTGTCAAAGCATACCCAAGCATTTATGATGTTCCTGATCAGGTGGATTTGGCTATTCTGGTAGTGCGTAGCGAGTTTGTTTTGCAAATTATTCAGGAGTGTTCAGAGTGTGGGGTAAAAGGCATCATTGTCATTTCCGCAGGCTTTAAAGAGACGGGAGAAAAAGGGTCGGAATTGGAAAGAAAGATATTGGAAATTATTCGATCCCATGGTATGCGTATGATTGGCCCCAATTGTATGGGAGTAATTAATACCGATCCAGAAGTACGACTGGATGCTACATTTGCATCTACAGTTCCACTGCGGGGTAATATTGGCTTTGTTTCTCAGAGCGGTGCGTTGGGTCAAACTATTCTGGAACATACTCAAGCCCTGAATTTGGGTGTCTCCATGTTTGTTTCGGTTGGAAACAAAGCGGATGTTTCTGGCAACGACCTTTTGGAATATTGGTGTGATGATCCCTCTGTTGAAGTCATTTTAATGTATCTTGAGAGCTTTGGTAATCCGAGAAAATTTATCCAACTGGCTAAAGAAGTTAGCTTAAAAAAACCCATTGTGGTGGTAAAATCCGGGAGAACGACTTCAGGGGCGCGTGCAGCTTTCTCCCACACCGGGGCTCTCGCAGGCACCGATATGGCGTTCGATGCTCTGTTTAAACAGTGCGGTGTTATTCGTGCTGATACTATTGAAGAAATGTTTGACATTGCCTTAGGATTGGCCAATTTGCCTTTACCCAAAGGGAATCGGGTGGCTATTATTACTAACGCAGGCGGCCCAGCTATCATGGCAGCCGACACCTGTGAAAATATAGGACTGGAAGTAGCTAAGCTGGCGGAAAAGACAAAAGAGAAACTAAGAGAATATTTGGTGCCGGAAGCGAGTGTAAATAATCCAGTGGATTTATTAGCGGCAGGGGGGCCAGAAGATTTCCAATTTGCATTAAAACAAGTGCTGCAAGACGAAAATGTAGATTCTGCTATTGTCATATTTGTTGCACCTATCATAACTGATCCTTCACAAGTTGCGCAAAAAATATCACAGGTGGCAGATAAATTTGACAAACCTGTGATGGGGTGTTTCATGGGCGTTAAGGGCGTTGCCACAGGAGTAGAAGAATTACAGCGACATCGCATCCCTACCTATTCCTTTCCAGAATCCGCAGTCCGAGCCTTAGCCTCCATGGTAAAATACAACCACTGGCTCAAAAAGGATTTAGGTACTATTTCTACATTCCAGGTCAATAATGAGAAAGTAAAGTCAATTATTGAAGACGCCATAAATCAAAAACGGGAATACCTTGCCAATGAAGAGATTTCAGAAATTATGCAAAGTTATGGGATTCCATTTATTCAATCAAAGGAATGTAAAAATTTAGAAGAAATTTTGCAAGTGTCCAAGGATATGAGATCCCCTTTTGTATTAAAGGTGTCTTCAGAAGAAGTAATCCACAAGACAGAAGCTGGCGGGGTAAAGATTGATTTGCACACAGAAAAAGATGTGCAAGCAGCATATACTGAAATGGTCGAGTTGTTTAAAGCAAAGGGGATTTCTCTTGGGGCTATATCCTTTACTCTTCAGGAAATGTTGGAAGGGGGCAGGGAAACTATTATGGGGCTACATTCCATTCGAAATTTTGGTTCGCTGATAATGTTTGGTTTGGGTGGAATTTACGTTGAGGTTCTGCAAGATGTAAGTTTTAGAATTTCACCGCTTTCGGATACTGATGTAGATGAGATGATAAAAGAAATTAGAGGATTTCCCATATTACAAGGCATTCGTGGAGAGCGGCCTGTAGCATTGAACTTAATTAGAGAAGTACTTTTACGGTTATCGCAATTGGCTCAGGATTTTCCCCAAATTAAGGAATTAGATATCAACCCTTTTTTGGTTTTTCCTGAGAAAGAAAAATGTAAGGGTGTGGACGCTAGAATTCGGGTAGCCTCAGCAAATCAGTGGGTCGAATAATTAAAAGCCGTCAGCAGAAAATCTACCGACGGCTATGGGAGGAGGAGGAAAGGAAATGAATAGTTGTAAACTTTGCTTTTTGTTTTAATTTCTCAGCTTTTATATTATTTCTGTGTATTAATTACAATTCTACTTGGTTTGATCCCTAAATTAACCAGATAGGTTTTAACCGCTTTAGCCCGCTCATAAGCTAATTTCGTATCAAATGCTTTAGTATTTTGTTCCCCTTTAAATCCTTGCAGTTCTATTTCCGCTTCAGGATATTCCAATAAATATTTATATATTTTTTGTAATTGGTATTTAGATTTTTTGAGAATTTTTGCACTGCCTGGTTCGAAATAGATTCCATTGGAGAACATTTCTTCATTTTTTAAAGATTCAGATTTTTGCACCCGTGTGTCTGTTGATGATTTGAGTTGCTCAGATTCATTGAAATTAGTCATTTCATTTTGGCTGTCCTGCGTAGTTATTAATTTTGATTTAGCATCTTCCCCAAATTTTTGTGCTTGTTTGTAAGAAACGGTATTCTTTTTAATCAAAGTTTGGTCATACTCATTGGAATCAGAAATATCTTCCTTTGTATCAATTTTTTCGACATCAGCATTTGCCATTAATTTATTCCCATATTTACCATTTTCTTTATTAAACTTTTTCGGTTTTTTAAAATAATGAAGAACTCCTATGAGTCCTTGAAAGAAGTCGTCATTTTTACCTTGATTGATAGCATCAATATCATCTCCTTGCGTGAAATAGTAATCGGCTGTGGTATTTATCGCCCATCGTTCTCCAACGAAAAATTCCATGCCAAGACCCAATTGAAAGGCTCTTTCCCAGCCGGCAATGGGAGAGCCATCTAATCGAAAAAGTTTTCGATTATTACCATCCATTGTGACAAAGTGAAGACCAGAGAGTCCAAAAGTTAATAATGGACTATATTTTTTTGTAGGAAAAAGAAAAAGTGTGCCAGACAAACTTCCTTTTATGACATCTGTTTTAAAAGCATTGAGACCACTGGTCATTTGACCATAAGTTGACGTAGCCGTCAAAGAGAAGAAACGGATTGGTGTATATCTTAAAATCAGACCACCAGTAAGATTTGTATTACTTTTTTTAATATCACCCTTAAGTTGAGAGCCACCCATCAACACACCTGCACCTAATTTACTTCTTTGGAATTGAGCATTTGACGTTACGGCATTACCCAAAAAAATAGTTAAAGCTAAAATTAAAATGGAATTCTTCTTCATGGTACCTACTCCTTAATAGAGAATTTTTAACTAACCTTTAATATTTTAAATCGACAGAATTTTGAAATTTTAAAGTAAAAAAGTAGTTGACATAAAAAAAAAAATATGTTACATTGGCGTTAATTATTCTCAAATATAAACTTGTCGTAGGAGGTTAAGGAGGTAAAATTATGCAGATTAAAGAGCAAATGCATGGAAATGTCGCTGTTATCTCACTCAAGGGTAAACTCATGGGTGGTCCAGAAACATTAGCCATTCATGAAAAGATTAAAGAACTTGTGGGGAATAATATTAACAAAGTCGTCATTGACTTAGGAAATGTGAAATGGATGAACAGCTCAGGGTTGGGTGCTCTCATGGGGTCTATGACTACGCTTAGAAATGCCGGAGGTGAATTAAAATTAGCTAAAGTAACAGAAAAAGTTCAAAGCCTGTTTATGATTACCAAACTTATAACCATATTCGAAACTTTTGATGGGGTAGATCAAGCAGTAAGTAGTTTTAATTAGTATCTAGATTATTTCATTGAAACATAACGGGGAGGATGGATAATGTTTTTAAAAAGATACTATGCTATTTTTACCACAGCAGTTACAATTGGGCTGTGTTTAGTACTGAATGTTTTAACTCTTTTTGCGCAACAAACAACACTGGCTGAAGACTCGCAACCGGTTATTATTCTGGGAAGTTCGTTTATTCTCTTTAATAATGTCCCTATTAATAATTTGTTTTTGTTCGCCTATCATGCTGATACACAACAGTGGGAGGCAATTCCCTTTCAGATAGACGAAAAAGATGCTGCGGGTGATTTTTTTAATCCTGATGAAACGCCTGGATTGGATGCAAATGATGAATTAGTGTTTATAGCTCAAGATGTGGGTGATATGGCACCAAATGTTGCAGTCTGGATTGATAATCCTGAAGCCCAGACTTACCCCCGCTATGAAATAAAAATTACTAATCCAGTTGATCAAAGTATAATTGGTTGGGTTTATTTGTACCGATCCAATACGCTTATTTCTGTACAAACAAATACTGATTACATCCAGTATATTGAAGGTCCAATAGCAAACCCTGCGGCTGATACTATAAAAGGATTAAGTTACAAATTAGGCAATGCCAATAATGGGTTCCCAAATTTTCTAGAACTTGCGGCAAATGGGATAGATTTACTGGATCGCCAAAAGGTTCGAGTTGTAGTTCGGGTTATTTTTTCTGATGTTACATTGACCGAAGAGAACTTTCAGAATCCTTCAGTAACTCCACCAATTGATGGTGATGTCAGAGTTATCCGGGAACTAACTTTTGATATTACTGTATCTCCATTTGGATCCGTCGGCTCAGCTACCTTACCAGTTCAATATTTTCCATATTCATTAAGTATTTCAGGTGAACTGGACACTGATCCGATTCCTTTCGCCATAAAGAAACTAAGACAGACGTTTGATCTTAATACCAATGCCTTAGGTATGTCTCTTTTTAGCCAAAATAATTTGACAGGTATAGACATTGATGGAAATCCCGATCCTTCTATTGATACGGGAGTTGTTTTCGATCCTGAAATAAATTGGGTACAAATTACAGGAACGCAAGGTACTTTTGTAAATATGTTTAAAATGGCTCAAATTGGCGACCAACAGTCACTATTCTATCGAGATGATACTACTATGACTGAGACTAACGATACTGGCGATTTAATATCAATCGGTGATACTGGCATTCTAGTAGAAGGAAGCAGTATTAGTGGTAAATTCCCCTTAGGCTTAACCAGTTTCTATCTAAAAGAGCAAAATCAACCTAATAGTCTAGGAAGCCAATTAGCCGA
>JBHIAC010000148.1:0-7961 GCA_046758365.1 bacterium | reverse complement strand
CGACAAACACACTGCATTGAATAGTCTTACCCTCATCGTTGGGATTTGTGATTTTGACTTGTACAATAATACGTCCCATAGGCTTAATTTCCTTTTAAATTCTTATAATATTCTCTTTTCCCAATAAATATAATGTAGTCTACTTTATTATTAATGTCAATAAATAATTAAATGAATATGCAAACAAATCAGCTAGATTTTATTGAAGCTCAATTATTTAATTTCCAACGGATAGAAGAACCCAACTGATTTTAATAAATTTAGTTCCACAATCCGTTGGGTTTTTAATTCGATGGAGATAATTTAGTCTGATCAGAGCTAACTTTTGTAGACTTTATAACTTAGGCCTCTCTGAGTTGAAATGTCTGCAGGTTCCAATACCTGAGGGAGGTTTGATATTTTCAATCCCAAAATTCCCATACAATGCCAAATCTAAAAGTCTTAGGCGGCATAAAAAAACCAGGCACCAGTTGATATCGCCTGTCAAAAAGATTTTCCATAGAAATAAAAATAGAAGCATCTGTGAATTGAAATGTCAGTTTTCCATCTAAAAGGGCGGTTTCACCCAGGGAGATTATTTCTGGTAAGATAGAACCTTCCATGTTGTAAATCAGGCCGTAACGTTTTCCGATAAATCTTCCCACGAGCCGCAGGGTTACATATACATAATCTTCAAAAAAACTGTGTCCCATTTCCAGATAACTGTAGATGGAAAATTCCGGCACCTCCAATTGTTTCTCAAGCGCATCTTCCTCAACCTGTAAAAAAGTGCCGATAAAACCGAACTGACCACCAGGGAGGTAATTCCAAATAAATTTGATGTCAACCCCATGAATTGTACGATGCCCTAAATTTGCTGGCCCAAAAGCCACGGAGTCTGGGAGTAAAGTACGTCCAATCCATTCTCTCATCTGATGCCTGAAAAGAGCCGCTTCAAATTTGACATTATTTACTGCTTTCATTCTAAATCCAATTTCAGAGGCGGTGCCCTTTTCCGATGTAAGATTTGGATTGCCACGAAACGATTGGGTCGGCCAATAGCGTTCAGCAAAACTGGGGTAACGCCTGGCACTTTGTAGGCCAATCCAGATTTTCGATCGGGGGGACAATTCATAATATAATTGACCTGATGGATTCAAGGCTATGGAATAGTCGTCATGCTTCTCAAGCCGTGCTTGAATGCCCAAGGCCCAATTTTTTGTAAATCGGTACACATCCCGCGCAAATAGACGTCCAAAATGATTTGAGTGATCCCCTAAATGAAGGCTGTTAAGATCATAAATTTTGAACTCACCTCCAAAAGAGAACCAATGATTCCCGGCTTTCCGATCGTACTGTATTCCTACTCCCAAAGTTAAATTTCTATTTTTAAACAGTAATGTATCTCCAGAAGACTCCTGAAGCAGCCGTGAAAAAAATAATCTTCCTTGAATTTGATTGTTATTTTTTGCAAGGTTACCAGTTTTAATGGACAGATATTGGTCGAAGCGATTCTCATTTCTTGTACTATTCAAAACCGGTGGAACGAAGTCGGGGATTAACGGAAAAGGTACCTTTACGTTGTCCTTATTTATAAAAGCCGCATATCTCAAAGCGAAGTTCTCATGGGGGTAAAAGGAAATTTGGGAATGAATTTTTGAGCCCACATGCCCACTGTTAAAAATAAAGCCCTTTAATTCTTGCCGACTGCCACCAATCAAAAATGAGCTGGATTGGGTCAAAGGTAGGCCAAAAGTAATTCCGATATCGCTGTAACCCCAATCGCCAGCACGAAAAGTTACTTTGGAATAGGGTTTGCTTGCCTGAAACTGATAAGTATTGATATGTAAAATACCAGCGGGGGCCAGTTCACCAAATGGCAGAAGAGCTCCAGCACCTCTAAAAGTCATATTTTCTATAAAATTTATTGGGATGACATTGCTATTTAAAAAGCCTTGAATAGGATCCTCAAAAACTAAGCCATCCACGAACACGGCACTTTCCTGGGGCGTTGATCCCCTGAAAGTTAATGGGGAAAATTGCCCTAAACTACCTAAATCTAAAGAGAAAACGTTGGGTAAAACCTGAACAAAATCACTTATGTCTTCAGCGATTAACACTGCGGTTTCTTGTGCATTAGCATTCCAATGGGCTTCTTTTGGACTTATTGCGGAAATTAAAGAATCTGATTTTACCGTTGATGAAGTGTCGCTCTTGGCAGTGACAGAATTATTTTCCTGAGATATACAAATATTAAACCAAAAAATAAAGAAGGAGATGATAAACAACAGATTCAAATTGTTACTTTTCAAATTCAAATTAAGTTAGCCTGTTTTAGGAATTCAGACTTTTGTAATCTTTGAACTACTAAAGGTAAAACAGTGGCAAAAATAAGTGTGTTCCCAATAGCAAGAATTAGATATGAAACCACCCCAACTGCAAAGGTAACTTTTAATTGATTAAAAGAAAATCCTGATAAAAATAATGCACTAAAAAGGGTCAAAATATTGTAAAACCAAGTCAAAAGCAAACCTGCAATTCCAAAATAAATAGCAGTAATCCAGAATTTTCGATTTATAAATGATAACTTACCGAATCTACCTCCCACATAACCAACCAAGGCCCTACTGACAACTTGTGCAACAAAAAGAGGAGGTGGAGAAATGCCAAAAGGATTTAAAGTTGCGTACAACGAGCTGGCAATCACCCCTACGAACACTCCGTTCCTTTCTCCAAATAAAATACCAGAAAGGAAAATTATTGCGGTAATAATTTCAATATTATGTAATGGAAGTAAAAGATATCCGCCTGCAAAAGCCATAGCGGAAAAAATTCCTACTGCCGCTATTTCTTTGATTTTTATATTCATATTAATGTTATTGATCTTTTATGAACTTTGTAGATTATAACAAGTAATAGGGTAGGGAAGAGGTGTGATTGGAAAATGAATGAATGTTTTTGTGAATTATTCCAGTGTTCATTATTTCCTCGCTCCATTAACTATACTTAAATTATATATTTCAAACAATTTTCACAAAATGATTTAATGGACCAATCCCATGACCTAAATTCAAGCTATTTCGAATAGCCTCGGTGATAAATATTTTTGAAATCGAAATAGCCTTTTTTACATTTTTACCCAAGGCCAGATTGGCCGATATCGCGGCTGAGTAAGTACATCCCGTGCCATGGGTGTTTTTAGTCGGGATTTTTTCTGCAAAAAATTCAGTGAATTCTTTTCCATCAAACAAAATATCAACCGCATCCTCCTTGCGGTGTCCTCCCTTTACTAAAACATTTTGCGATCCTTTATAATGTATGATTTTGGCCGCTTCTTTCATATCATCTTTGGTATAGATTTGTATTCCAGAAAGAACTTCTGCTTCAGGCAGGTTAGGCGTAATGACTTCTGCCAGAGGAACGATTTCATCTATAATGGCCTGCTGGGCATCGTCCTTAAGTAAAGGGTCACCGCCTTTAGCACGCATCACCGGGTCCACAACTAAATGAGGAATTTGCAATTCACGAATCTTTTGCGCCAGAGCATGAATAATTTCTGCGTTGGAAAGCATGCCTGTTTTAACGGCATCCACACCAATGTCGCTCACAACTGATTCCAGTTCTAGCACCACAAATTCTGGCGGGAGATCCTGCACGCCATGTACCCCTAATGTGTTCTGTGCAGTGACGGCTGTTAAAACCGACATACCATAACAGCCGAAGGCATGAAAGGTTTTCAAATCGGCTTGGATACCAGCGCCACCTCCAGAATCAGAACCGGCAATGGTTAGGAGTCGTTTCATACGATTAATCAATTAGACAAGCTTTAAATCCAAAACTTTTCTGTCAATGATTACGTCCTCATGTTCAGGATCTAACCGAATTTTCCACCGCTGCATGGTATCGGCCCCTATGATCAATTCCTCGGAAAGTTCATCTGCCACAAGGATTTGCTGAAAAATGGTGATGTCATTAATAGTCAAATTCACCATTATACCGTTCTGAATTGTAATTTCGTTTTTACCATCACCTTGAATGAAGGTCCAAGGGGTAGGTAGTTTTACAATTGTGGCCAAGTTTTGCGCAATTTCCCTTTTTATAAAAGAGGCCGAGGCCCCTGTATCAAACAGCGCTACCACATCTGTTTTTCCTTTATCCCCTTCCAAGAGTAATTGCTTTGTTATTAATCCCATGTATTTACTCCTTCCTAAATTTATGATTTCAAGATCTGAGACCACTAAGATCTTTTTTTCGGTGTATTCAGTGACCTTCGGTGTTTAATAGCTTTCATCCGCATTTGGAAATTTGCCTTCTTTCACATCGTTTTTAAATTGCCGGCAAGTCTTGCGAATTTCCGTACCCAGTTCTGCATATCTTCTAACAAATTTAGGTCTGAATTTTTCAAAGAGTCCCAGCATATCGTGGGTCACCAGCACCTGACCGTCGCAATACTTTCCTGCGCCAATACCAATAGTTGGCACCGAAACTTTCTCAGTAACTTCTTTGGCCAATTCAGCCGGGATTTTTTCAAGTACAATTGCGAAAACTCCTGCCTGTTCTAAAATAACAGCGTCTTCAAGCAATTTCTGAGCATCAGTTCTGTTGGTGGCCTGGACTTTATATCCACCAAATCCGTGAATGGATTGAGGCGTTAAGCCCAAATGACCCATGACAGGTATGCCCACCTGCACCATTTTTAGAACAGTGTCAGCGATGGGCTGGCCCCCCTCTATTTTTACCGCTTCAGCATTGGCTTCTTTCAAAAATCTTCCAGCGTTTTTAATGGCCTCTTCAGGCGTTATCTGGAAGGAAAGAAAGGGCATATCGGCCACCAACAAGGCTCGTTGTGTACCTTGACTTACCGCTTTTACGTGATAAATCATTTCATCCATAGTAATAGGCAGGGTGGTTTCGTACCCAGCAAAAACCATAGCTCCTGAATCCCCCACCAAAATAATATCTACCCCAACCTCATCCAAAATGGAGGCAAAAAGATAATCGTAAGCAGTGAGAGCAACAATTTTTTCTACCCTCTGCTTCATTTCTTTAAGAGACGGAACGGTTACCTTTTTCTTGTCCATAGAAATCATTCTCCCTGTTTAATATAGGACTGAATAATGCCACCCCCAACCACCACATCGCCCTGATAAAATACCACCGACTGCCCTGGGGTCACAGAACGTTGAGGTTCTTTGAATGATACTTTAACCCGGTCTTTGGTGATGGGAGTAACTAGAGCTGACGCACCGGGATCATTGTAGCGAATTTTAGCCTCGACTTCCAATTCCTCTTCAAGGTTGGCGATACAAATCCAATTCATGTTATCCGCAATCAAGCCAATATGTCGCAGGTCATTATTGTCGCCTACAATAATATAATTGTTTACTGCGTTTATCTCTGTAACATAAATAGGCTGTCCTATGGCAATGCCCAAACCCTTGCGCTGTCCGATGGTGTAAAAGGGATATCCGCGATGGCTGCCCAAATGATTGCCTTTCTGATCGAAAATCTCACCGCCCTGGAGTTGGCTTTCCAAATTTGGCCGCTTTTTTTTTAGATAGCGGGTATAATCGTTATCAGGAATGAAGCAGATTTCCTGGCTCTCTTTCTTTTCTGCTGTTCTGAGGCCCAAGTTTCGAGCCACCTGTCGAATTTCTTCCTTATTGAATTCACCCACTGGAAACAACGTTCGTGCCAAGCCATACTGGCGAATCCCCCACAGGGCATAAGACTGATCCTTCTTCCTATCTTTACTTCGTCTCAAAAGAAACCGTCCGCTTTTTTCATCAAAAGTGGTTCGGGCATAGTGACCGGTAGCCATTTTATCTGCGCTCAACTCCTGAACTTTCTGCAACAGAACCCCCCACTTGATGTAAGTGTTGCAGCGAACGCAAGGATTCGGCGTGCGCCCCTTCAGGTATTCAGAAATAAAATTATCCGTAACCTCGGCTTCGAACTGCTCTCGAAAGTTTACCAGGTAGTGAGGAACTCCCAGTGTATAGCAGACAGATCGGGCGTCGTCTATTGTGTCAATGGAACAGCACCCGCTGTCTTGATTGATGTTACCACCCACACGGTCGTAATCCCAAAGATTCATGGTAACCCCGATGACCTGATAACCTCTGTCATGGAGCAAGGCTGCTGCCACCGAACTATCCACGCCACCGCTCATGGCCACGACTACGGTTTCTCTATTTTTAATGTAATTCATTTTCCAGATTTATTTCCTTCTATTCAACCCCCTTAGCCGTTCAACAATCTCTTTCAACGCATCTACGGTCAAATCTATTTCCTCGGAGGTATTTTCTCGACCCAAACTAAATCGAATTGCCGAATTGGCTAAATTCTTCGGCAAACCTAGAGCTTTTAGGACATGAGAGGGTTCTACACTGCCAGAGGAGCACGCCGAGCCATTAGAAACGGCAATGCCCTTTAAATCAAGATTCAAAAGCAGCGATTCGCTTTCAACCCCTTCAAAAGAGAGATTTAAAATCCCGGGTACTCTGCGACTGGGGTGTCCGTTTAAAAAGACCTCAGGAATGGTCTTGGATATTTTAGAGTAAAGTTTATTGCTGAGATTTCGGAGATATCCAAAGTCCTTTTCCATACGATTTTGGCAAATTTCCGCGGCCTTGCCTAAACCCACGGCTGCCGGGACATTTTCTGTGCCAGCGCGACGGTCGCGTTCGTGTTTTCCTCCATGAAAGAATTTATCAATCTGCACGCCCCTACGAATAAAAAGCGCACCGATGCCTTTTGGCCCGTAAATTTTGTGCCCCGAAAGAGAAAGCAAATCTACATTCATATCTTTAACATCAATGGGAATTTTACCAAAAGTCTGCACGGCATCCGTATGAAATAAAATTCCCTTTGCCCGAGCAATTGCTCCAATCTCTCGTATAGGATTGATAGTCCCGAGTTCGTTGTTGGCGTGCATGATGCTGACCAAAAAGGTATCTTCTCTAAGAGCTTCAGCCACCTTTTCTGGCGAGACGATACCATTTTGATCCACAGAGACATAAGTTAATTCAAATCCTCTTTTTTGAAGATATTTGCAAGCGTAAAGCACCGCATGATGTTCCACGGTGGAGGTGACGATATGTTTCATACGCCCTTCAAATAAGGTTGCCGTACCTTTAATCGCCCAGTTGTCAGCTTCGGTTCCACCAGAGGTAAAAACAATCTCCGCGGGCTCCGCTCCCAATAACCCCGCCACTTGTCTTCTTGCCTCTTCTAACGATACCTTGGCTTCTTGACCAAAAGTGTGAATGCTTGAGGCGTTTCCAAAAGTCTGATTAAAAAATGGCTTCATCGCCTCTACCACTTCAGGCTCAACGGGTGTTGTTGCGCTGTGGTCAAAGTAGATTCGATTTTTGTTATATGTTGAACTCATTTTTTAAAATAATTTTCAATTTATATTATACCTATGCTCATAATGGAAAAAACTTGATTCAATATGAAAAAATTGATTTTAAATATACTACTAATTATCTAAACTTTCAAGAAAAAGTTATGAAAGCATATTTAGAATAAACATATTTTTCTTGAATAAATTAGAAAATACGAGGTAGTTTTCAAAGTTGTCAAAAAGTCCTTTGGACATTTTTGACCTACATAAAAGAAAATGGTGGATATTCAGTCTTCAGTAATACCTCACTTACGGTGAGATTTTATTCAATTTTCGAAAAAAGTACAGTCTTTAGCTAAAAATTCTTGACAAAGGAGATTTTTATAAGTAAATTTGATGCAAATATGCGAAACTATTTAAATGTTAAATCTATTAATTGAATTATCTTTTGCTTGAATATGGATAAAAGAATTTATGAACTCCATGCCGATATCTGTAAGACGTTGGCGAGTGCAAAACGACTCGAAATACTGAATGCTTTGCGCTATAAAGAAATGACCGTAGGTGAATTGACGGAAAGCGTGGGCGCACTTAAGGCCAATATCTCACAACATTTGGCCGTGATGCGTCAAAA
>JBHIAC010000147.1:0-7980 GCA_046758365.1 bacterium | reverse complement strand
TCACGTACGGGTCTGTGGGGGGAGCGATCGGGTAACCGGCTGCTTCTACCCGGAACATGACGGCTGGACGATCGCGCTCTGGTTTAGTTTTCGACTATTTGGATTAGTACCATGAGACAACATGAAAACACCACCCCACAATTTGCTGTCTGCATCAATAATACGGAGTATCCAGCCTCGTTAGAGTTGCATAAGATTTACGGCGTGTTACCCGATGAGGATGCAGCAAAGGACGGAGATTTGTGAGTTATTGATGAAAGTGGTGAGGATTACTTATTTCCTGCTGAGTATTTTATTTTAATCGAAGTGCCGCAGGCAGTAGAACAAGCTTTACTACAAACATCTTAAGTATGCTTCGAGCGCTGTCTAGTAGGAATTACGCTAATTGGAATAGCTCGGCGAAAGGGTGAGCAAACTTCAAAATTTTACCCACATGTTTCTAATTTTCTACTCTTGATTACAAATATCTAGACAGGTATGAAAAAGATATTTTTAATTTTGCCATTTTCATTTTTCATTTTGAATTTTTTTCCCAATAACGGTGTGGCCCAAAAGATTCTCATCCCTATGGATTTGAAGCAAACAGACCACCTCAAGGCTTATGGCGTGGCTTATTGGTCGTTAGAACGCGGTATTAATGTGGAATGGCTACTTAATTACCGCGGCGGTTCTTTCATGATGGATTTTTATCCTGCGGTTGAACGGGAATTGCGGCTGCGAGGCGTAACATTTACTACCATAAGCGGGGGAGATGTTGCACAAATTTATTCTGAAATTGAAGAAGGAAATATGGATGTAATTTTGTTGGAAAAGGCTCCTAAAATCGCTGTTTATACACCGCCTAATAAACAGGTCTGGGACGATGCTGTTACTTTGGCTCTCACCTACGCCGAAGTACCCTATGAAACCCTTTGGGACGAAGAGGTTTTACGAGGGGATTTAGAAAAGTACGATTGGCTCCATCTTCATCACGAGGATTTTACTGGCCAATACGGCAAGTTTTACGCCAACTTCCGAAATGCACCCTGGTATATTGAAGAAGTCATGAAAAATGAAACCATGGCAAAAGCTGCCGGGTACTCAAAAGTTACTGAAGAAAAGAAGGCTGTGGCGCGAATGATAAAAGAGTATGTTCTTCGAGGTGGATTTGTTTTTGCCATGTGCTCGGCTACCGATACGATAGACATTGCTTTAGCGGCTGAAAATACAGATATTGCAGCAGCGGTATTTGACGGCGACCCACAAGACCCAGATTGTCAATCGAGGTTGGATTATTCTAAAAGCTTTGCTTTTGAAAATTTTACTATTGAGTTGAAGCCACTTGTTTATGAACACTCCGATATCGATATACCGCCTAGCAATATGCCTCGTATTAGAAATGCAGAGTCAGATTATTTTACATTATTTGAATTTTCTGCGAAATATGATCCGGTTCCTACCATGCTGACACAAAACCATGTTTCGGTAGTTAAAGGATTTATGGGGCAAACGACAGCCTTTAAAAGAAGTTTAATTAAAAAATCCGTTACTATATTAGGGGAGGTAGAAGGTAGCGAAGAAGTGAAATACATTCACGGGAATTTAGGACGCGGAACTTTCACGTTTTTTGGTGGTCATGATCCAGAAGATTATCAGCATTTTGTTTACGACCCCCCAACGCAACTTTCACTACACAAAAATTCTCCTGGGTATCGCTTAATTTTGAACAATATTTTGTTTCCCGCAGCAAAAAAGAAAAAGAGGAAAACGTAAACTCAATCGTCTCGATTTAGATTAATGTAAACGCAGACGTTTGTGTTATATTAATGATCCCACCTATTTTCTCTTGACATTTATTTCATTTTCAAGTATTTTGCTATTCGAAAATGTAAAGGTTTGCATATTGGTTAGAGAATTATCCGTTAGGACAAACAAACAAGTTGAATTTGTCAAAATTACAAGTCAAATTCAAAGGCTTGTTGATGAAAGCGACGTTAAAGAGGGCTTTTGCGTTGCTTATGTTCCACACACCACAGCCGGCATCACCATCAACGAAGGCGCGGATCCAGATGTGGTGCGGGATATTATTATGGAACTAAATAAGATTGTCCCGTTTGAAGACGGCTACTTTCATCGCGAGGGGAATTCGGCTGCGCATATTAAAACCAGCTTAATTGGGTCCTCAATAATCGTGTTCATTCAAAACGGGAAATTAGTCATGGGCACCTGGCAGTCCATTTTCTTTTGTGAATTTGATGGCCCGAGAACCCGACGTGTTTTGGTTCAAATAAGCTGAACTATGGATATTAAAGAAATTGGCGAATTTGGTCTCATTGAACGGATTAAGAAGATAGTCGAAGTCCCTAACAAAGATCTGCTTACAGGGATGGATGATGATACTGCTGCTTTTAGAATTTCAAAAGATCAAATTTTACTGCTATCTACCGATGCTCTCATCGAAGGGGTACATTTTAGTTTAAAATATTTTAGTTTTTTTCATCTCGGTTGGCGGGCCATGGCTGCCAATCTCAGCGATTTAGCGGCCATGGGCGGTTGGCCTCAGTACGCAGTAGTCTCCCTCAGCCTCCCTCAGAATCTCCAAGTAGAATCGGTGGAAGAGATGTATCATGGCATGAAGACCCTGGCTGACCAATATCACACAACAATAATCGGTGGGGACACCACTCGGTCGCCGGAGAGGATTTTTATCTCCTTGGCTGTCATTGGTCAAGTGGAGGAAAACCAGTTAACCCAGCGTGCCGGCGCTCAAGTTGGAGATGCCTTGTTTATCACTGGAACCTTAGGCGGCTCTCAAGCCGGCTTGAAGGTTCTGAAATCCCAAGAGGCATGGCTTAAAAAGAAATATGGTTCGGCCGTTGAACGGCATCTTTCGCCAAAGCCTCGAATTAAAGAAGCTCTCTTTCTCGTGAATAAATTTGCTATACATTCTATGATTGACATTAGCGATGGCCTGGCTTCAGAGGTGAATCACATTTGCCATCAAAGCGATGTTGGTGCCTTAGTATATGAAAGTCAACTCCCTTTGGATCCTGAAACGAAAAGTGTTGCTGAATATTTTGGAGAAAGCCCTGTTGATTATGCCATGAATGGCGGCGAAGATTATGAGCTACTTTTCACTACACCTGAGATAAATGTTCATGAGATTCAAAAAAAAATACATAAGAAGTTTGGGCTTTCTTGCTCAAAAGTTGGCATGATAATAGAAAAAGCTGAAGGTATCTATTTAGAAAAAACAGATAGAAAAAAAATACCACTCGATTTCAAAGGATATGACCATTTTCATAAATGAATTAAAAGTAACAAGAAGGTTAGCTATTAAACCCATTGATAAAAATGAATTCAAAAATTAGTAAGAATTATAATCTATTTAAAAGCCGTTATGAAGAACTAGCCGGAAAAGTATATCTTGCTGCAAAGCCCACTGAGTCCGCCAAAATTGTAAAACAAATTTTATCAAACACGAATGTAAGCAAAGGAGTAGTTGCGCCTATTTTTAAAGACATTGAATATGAACTAAAGAAGCTTTTCAAAAGAGTAAAATTTCCAACTATTACCATAAATTCAAATGATACACCAGTTGCTAAACAAATCAATGAAGCCGATGTTGGAATTAGTACTGCTGAATTTGCCATCGCTTATACAGGTACAATTGTTGAAGTAACCACCGATGATACCCATCGCTTGGTCTCATCTTTACCGAAGGTGCACATCGCGTTTCTCGACGCTTCTCAAATAGTAAATTCTTTAGAAGAGGCGGTTCCAAGGTTGCGAGATATTTACCAAAGACACAGCCAAAATTGTATGGTCACTTTCATTTCTGGGCCAAGTCGTACTGCGGATATTGAGATGAAATTATTTTTGGGGGTTCATGGACCACAAGAGTCCCATGTAATTGTGTGCGATTGGGAGAGAAAATCGTCATCTTTACGTCGACTCTTTTCTAAATTTTAGAATTAAACACAATGAATTCTATCAGATATAAAAACCTTAACAAGAAAATTTCAGTAACTTTAAAGGCGGTTTCCCAAAGAAATGCCCTTTTAAGCGCCGTGCAGCGCGGTCGGGACGCTCGAACTGAAGCGCTTAAAATTGTCCCTGGAGGTGAGGCGTTTCGTCACGAAGTTCGGGTGGTTAAAGAAAGGTGCATTGAAGAACTGGAGGAACTGGTTTCTAAATTCACCAAGAAGGCCTCAGAGCGGGGAGTCAAAGTTTATTTTGCCAAAACTGGAGAGGATGCCTGTAATTATATATTAAACCTTGCCAAAGAAAAAAACGCCCAATCCATCATAAAATCCAAATCATTGACTAGTGAAGAAATTGAATTAAACCGCCCGCTGGAACAGGCTGGATTGCAAGTTATTGAAACCGACTTAGGCGAGCGGATTATTCAAATGGCCGGTGAGAAGCCATACCATTTGGTGTTTCCAGCCGTGCATAAAACCACAGCACAGGTGGCGGATCTTATTAGCCAAGAAACTGGGGAACAAGTCAAAAGCGAGCTTGGGGATATTATGAGCCTGATGCGTCGGACTCTTCGTCCTATTTTCTTAAATGCCAATATGGGCATAACTGGCGCCAATATAGCCATTGCTGAAACTGGCTCCATTGTTATTGAGACAAACGAAGGAAACGGTCGGTTGGTCAGTACTATTCCACCTGTGCATGTGTGCATCATGGGGGCGGAGAAAATCGTCGAAACTATTGAAGACGCCGTTAAAATGATTTTAGCCCATCCGGTTAGTTCAGTAGGCCAAATGTTGACAACCTACGTCTCTTTTATTGCAGGGCGTTCTCCTCTTGTTGCAGATGATGGACGAGAGTTTCACATCGTTATTTTAGACAACGGCCGCTTTCAAATGCGACAGGATACCTCGTTTCGCGATGCTTTGAGCTGCATCCGCTGTGGGGCCTGCATGAATATTTGTCCTACTTATGGGGTGTTAGGAGGCCATGTTTTTGGATTTATCTATCCCGGACCCATTGGAATTCCGTGGACTGCCCAGGCTCATGGTCTAAATCGAGCGGCTGAATTTTCTGATCTTTGCATCTCTTGTGGGCTTTGTAAAGAGATTTGCCCGGCAGATATTGACATCCCCATGATGATTACCAAAGTTAAGCACCAGATTTTAAAGACCGAGCCACAACCATTTGTAAATAAAGTATTAATGGCCAACGAATCCTTTGCCAAAATTGCCTGCGCTACAACTCCTTTCTCAAACTGGATCTTAAAAAGAAATATAGTTAAATTGTTAATTGAGAAATTTGTGGGGATTGACAAACGCAGAAACTTTCCTAAATTCAAACGCAAAACGTTTAAGAAGCAGTTCAGTAAAAGCTTGGTCAAAACCGACTCGGTTAGTGGGCATAAAGTGGCCATGTTCGTTGATTATTATGCCAATTATGTCGCACCTGAACTTGGTGTGTACGCCGCCAATCTTTTAAAGAGAGCCCCAATGGAAGTGGTATTACCCAAGCAAAAAACCAGCGGTTACCCTTACATTTCTTATGGCGAATTAGATGAGGCAGAAAAAACAGCATCTTACAATGTTCAAAAATTATTCCCTTTAATTAAGGAAAGGTATGATGTAGTTTCCATCGAACCCACAGCCGTTTATACCATTAAATTTGTCTATCCAAAATTGTTGGAATACTCAGCAGAATCTAAATGTGTAGCTGAAAATACTTTTGAGTTTTTCGAATATGTAATAAAATTAAATGAAGAAGGCATCCTGCTATTCCCACCGCAGATTACTGAAATGCGTAAATTCGGATTTCATATTCCGTGTCACCAGCGGGCCTTGAGTTCTGCTAAACATACTTTAAAAATTTTACGCTCATTGGGTTTTGATGTTCAGGTGATTGAAACAGGCACCTGCTGCGGCATGGCAGGCACCTTTGGCCTGAAACATGGACCTTTAGGATATGAGCTTTCCACCACGGTGGGGGAACCCCTTTTTGACCTTTTTAAAAACAGTGGCGTGGATGCCATTTTAACCGAAAGCAGTGTCTGCAAGATGCAGTTGGAGGACGGGACGGGTTTAGAGGTTTTGCACCCATTGGAATTAGTTTCTGCTGTAATAGATCATAATTAATTTTATTATAGTATTAACAATCAAATCTTCGCTTTTTTTGCAAAGAAATTGCATATATTCCGGAATAATATATTGGGATTGTTGCATTGTTCCCTGGTTGAATTGTTAGTCAGGGCCAACAGTAGAACAATGGAACAATAGAACAATCCGTTTCTCCTTTGTTGAATTGATAATATTTGCGATTTCGTGGCGCTAGGTATTTTAAAAAGATTACCTATTTTGAAAATCTTTGAGAGAATGAGCTTAAATTTTTTGTCATACTAAATAAAGGCAAGTTGTAGGACATGATTTTTCTATGGTGTCTTACATTCTTTAGATAAAATTTTATGAAGAAAATGCGTTATATTTTAAAATAATTCGCAAATTTCTCTTGCTTTAATGAGTTAATTAATATAAATTCTTAACAAATTTTATAATTTGAAATTTACGGAGGACGAGTAATGGGGCTTTTAGAAATATTAATTTTTTTCATCCATTTTGAAATAAGTTAACTTAGTCACATATTACTTGTGTCTGGTTGGTGTGACTTCCGTGAATTTTAACTGCAACCCTGGCTAAACAATAGTTTTTTAACTTAGGACTCCCTCTCCTCGCCTTGCTTGACATCTATTCGTGCGTTGATTAGGCTTCTCAATAAATAATCGAATTAATGCATTTATTTTTAAATAGAGGCTTAAAGGATTTCGTTTCTGGTTTTACATTAATTTTAAATTATCAATTTTACCATTTCATGGTTTATGATCTTTTAAAGGAAAAGAATTCATTAAGAGTTAGGCTCAAGGAAGACTAAAAAGTTTAAAAATTGGCCGAGGTGCATTAATGAGGGAGAGGGTGCCTGGATATTTATCATTGATCACGCAACATCTGATATCCTCAGTCCTTATCACTTGTTTTGGTTGAATCTTAACCCTCCTGCGCCCACTTATTCTAAAAAATAAATTGAGAAAGAATTATGAGAATGGTCATGACAATTAAAATCTCAATAATAAAAACATTGCAGTTTTTATTTACAATGTGGATAATTCTATTTCATAGCATTATGAGCTTGTCGCAAGATAAAGAAAAGAAAGATATACCAGAAATGCCTGCGGAAATTTACAATAGGCTATCTCCTGTAACTGTAAAAATTATCTGTGAAGGAGGAGAAACAGAAGGTAGTGGTTCGATTGTAGGTATTACCAACAAGGGACTGGTATTAATTCTAACCACTTGCCATGTGGTTTCAACGAATTTTAATGATCCTGATCAAGATTTACCGTTAGAATTTTACAAAGATATAAATGTCAAAATAGAGACTGAATTAACTTTAATCCAAGCTATCGTACTACCACGATTTGTTGATCGCGCCAATGATCTTGCTTTTATTGTAACTCGTAAATCTGTTTCAGAGGACAGAGTAATAAGTTATACTCGTAGTGACAAAGTTAAACCTGGGCAGAGGGTAGCCGCTTTGGGGTTTCCTAAAACAGATGAGCTATCTCAGACGCTTGGAACGATTGATCGGTTAGAAGGAAATTATTTAATTTTCAATGCAGAAATAGCTCCAGGCAGTTCTGGTGGACCATTGATTGATAAATACGGTCGTATGATTGGACTCTCCACTTTTACAGAGGAAAATGAAGGATATGCCATACACATGAATCTAGTCTCTTCAGTGGTTAACGGCTGGTTGGATAAAATAAAATTGAAAAAAAAATGGAAACATAAAAGATATACTAAATTTTATCAGGATCCAAAAGTTTTTGTTCCTGGACTTAGTTTGATTGCGGCTATTATTGCCACTCCTATTGTAAAAGGAAATGGAAAAGGCGCACTAATATTTGGGAAGCCGCCACTACCGCCAGGGACCAATGAGAATTAATATAGCATTGCTAAATACATTGATGAC
>JBHIAC010000146.1:0-8112 GCA_046758365.1 bacterium | reverse complement strand
ATAGGTGTAACCCTTCATTCCTTTAATTTTTAAAAAAAATATGAATGTGAAAGCCATTAAGGTTGCACTAAATAAAATGGCTGTTTGATATTTAAGAATTCGTATCTTTTTAGTTTCTGGAGTTACGGTCTCGACGACTTCCTTACTGGCAATTGGTTGTTGTTGAATTTCCGTTTCCGCAGTTTTAGTTTTGGCTTTGGCGTTTTGAACGGTTTTCTGTTTTTTGTTTAAGGATTGCTTTATGCCTCGCGTGTTCTTTTTAGTATTTTTTGATGGTCTGCTAACAACGACTAGTCCTGGGTTAGTAGGTTCAGTTTTTTTAGACCCATTCGACTTGAAGCTCAATTCCTGTGTCGATTTTGAACTCTTGCTTTGAAGCGAAATACTGCTTTGATTTAATCGGTTGTCTTTTTGCCCACTCTCCTTTTCATTTGAATTCTTAAGCACAGTTTCAAGTGGTATATAACTTTCTTCTGTTTTAGAATCTTTGAAATATTCTGCCTTACTCTCGTTGGCTTTTATGTTTTTTATTTCGATTTTATTCCCATCTGAGTCTTCCAAAAATTTTATTTCAGAAATGGCAAATTTTTCTTCTTTAGAGTAAAGCGGGCCTTTTTTGATTTTCAAAATTATAAAATCTTCTCCTAATTCCCACAAAGTTCCATATTTCCCATCACCATTCTTCAAAAAAACTGTGCATTTTTGACCCACCAAATTTAGAAGTGAGGAAATATTATCATTAGCCTTGACTTCCTCTTGGAGAATTGAACCATAAAGTGAAGAGTGCCCAATTGAAAAGTTCATCCCCCCAATAAATAGGATGCTGAAAATTAAATTTTTTAACATGATTCTTGCCCTTAGATTTACTTTAATACTATTTTGAGTATAAACCGCGTTTCCAATTTAATTTCCATTGGTTTATATTCGTTTTTTTTGATAGTATTATTTTCGACAAACATATAAAAATCTTTATTATTAACCTGATAAATTAAATCACACATCTCGGAGGTAGTAAACTAAAAATCTTAAGTTGTACATATTAAAATTAAGATTGTATAAAGTTGAAATAATCCAGTTTTTGCACCAACATCACACATTATTTTTTTATTTAAGGAATAAAAAGACCGATTGGTCTGTTACATGGGGTAAAATGATTAAGGGCCACTAAATGGGAAAAATGTATAAAGGTAAAAAAACAAGGCAACTGATAATTGATAAAGCCACAATCTTATTTACAAAAAATGGATACAACAATACTACATTAAGTCAGATTTTAAAAGCAACTGGATTAGCCAAAGGTGGTTTTTATTTTCATTTTCAAAGTAAAGAAGAATTGGGGATCGCGGTTATCCAATCATTGGAAGAATGTTGGACTCATGAAATTTTGCCTAAATTACAGCAAGGGGTAAATGCCAAAGAGAAACTAGAACTTATGTTTTCATCTCCAGGAGATTGCACTAGTACGAACTCAATTCGGCCCACAATATTGCTTTTAACCTTAGCAACCGAAATGATTGAAGTGAATGATAAGTTTTCTAAAATGCTCCAGCATATTTTTAAAGGTTGGTGGATGATCATAGAGGCTATCATTGAAGAAGGAAAACTTGAGAATATTTTCCGAAAGGATATTGATGCTGGTGCCGTGGCCGCCATTATTTTAAGCAACATTTTGGGTGCTAATTTACTATCTCTGTTAAATAAAAAATTAGATATCTATGAAAAACAATTGAAAATGTTAAAAACGATTTTATTTGAGGGCATTTCCGTTGGTGATGCAACAAATTATGAAATAGTATAACATGTAATAGTATTATTTTTTTAATTACTAAAAGAGGACATCAAAATGAATTTAGTAAAGAAAAAATCAAAGGATTATAAATACGAATTTGATATTTTATTGCGTGAACATCTACAAGGCATGTATTCACTTGCCCTTAGAATGACCCGAAATCCATTGGATGCCGAAGATTTAGTACAGGATACAGCTTTAAAGGCTTATCGATTTTTTCATAAATTTGAAACTGGAACGAATTTTAGGGCTTGGATTTATCGAATCCTCACCAATAATTTTATAAATATTTACCGCAAAAATAAAAAAGAACCTTCATGTGTAAATATTGATAATGTTGCATTCAAATTGGATGATAAAGGTAGTGGATATTGGGAGGAGTTGAACGATAGATACATTGGTCAAGAGTTTGAAGACCTATTTGACGACGAGATTAATGCAGCAATTGATCTTTTACCTGATGAGTACAAGATCGTGGTTTTGCTTTCAGATGTGGAAGGATTTAGTTACAAAGAAATTGCAAATATCATTAAACATCCAATTGGCACGGTAATGTCTCGGTTGCATCGAGCAAGGAAAATGCTTCAAAAGAGGTTATTAAGATATGCAAAAGAAAATGGCTATAAATACATAGAGATTTAGTTACAATCACAATAAACTCGCACACCAATTAAAGAGACAGATTTCCACCGAGCTTGTATGAACAAAAATTTTTACGCCTCAATATGCCTCAATGACGCTCTACCATATCTGATAATAATCCTCTTGACTTGCCACTTATCTTTGAATATATTTCAAAAGAATTAATATTTTAAATTATATCAATAAGCCATTAAAGTTCTTGAATTCTTGAGAAGATTTACTTACTTTATCGATTGACTTTATGAAAATAAACAATATAAAAACCATCTTTTTCGATTTAGACAACACGCTTTTTGATCACACCCGTGCAGAACAGACCGCTTTAAAAATTTTGTTAAACACCTTCCCAGAGACTTTTTCATCTGTAAACGAAGAAGAATTTTTTCGAGTCTATGATAAAAACAATACAATAGTCTGGAAAAAGTTGTCCGAAGGTAAAATTTCCTCCCAGGAGCTCAAAGTACTTCGTTTCCAAATGACCTTAAACGATCTGAATATATTTACTGAAAATGTAGAAGAACTATCGAAATATTATTTAGGGCTCTATACAAAACAAAGCTTTGTTTCTCCTCATTTAAATGATACTCTAAATTATTTAAAACCCAAATATTATCTAGGTATACTGTCCAATGGTTTTGCCAATATACAAGAAAGTAAACTTACTAATCTCGAATTAGATTCGTACTTTAGATATAAAATTTTTTCAGGGGATGTGGGGGCTATGAAACCTTGCTCTAAGATTTTTTATGAAGCTATGAACATTGCTAAATCGCAGGCCAATGAAATTGCATACGTAGGGGACTCTTACGAGGATGACATCAAAGGGGCAAAAGCTGTGGGGTGGAAAGCCATTTTCTATAATCCCCTTAGCAAACCCACAAACGACGACTTAGCTGATGTGGAAATTACCGATCTCTTGGAATTGACCCAGATATTTTGAGATTCTATCTTAATTATGGGTAGACAAAAAAAGCCCAGTTTTGAACTGGGCTTTAACGTAACAAAAAAAATTAAATAAAAAAATCAGTTTCGAAATTGTTCATAAAGGGCGAGAACTGCAGGTACGTATTTTTGAGTTTCGTCGTAAAGAATTCCTTGCGCTCTATTTTGTTCTAACCACATGGCAGCCCTTTTACCTCCGCCATTATAAGCGGCCAAACCCCCATCAATTTGGTACAATTCAATTAAACTTGATAAAAATCTACTACCAAGACGAATGTTCAAAATAGGATTAAAGAGAATCTCTTCCGGGGCTGTCCATTCTATTCCTTCAATTTCTGCCAAAAATTCGCCCGTGGATGGCATGACTTGCATTAAACCCATGGCCCCAGCATTGGACACTACTGTGGGATCCCAAGTTAAAGCGCTTTCGTGGGTGATAGTAGCACAAATTAAATCCACATCTAAGTTGTTATATTTCATACTAACATCGCTAATTTCCGAAGCAATTTTAAATTTGGACTCTTCATCCATCGTAGGATTATAACGATTAATGACTGAAATAACCTTTTCTATATTTTCCTTACGGATTTGATCTATTGTAGCAAAAGATTTCAACTGCTCTGTTTGGATCTGCAGTTTTTTCATTTCACTTATAATCTGCTTATTATGATTTAAGTGATGAAAAATTAACGAGATCAATAAAAACAAAGCAGCAATTATATAATTTTTATTTCGTTTCAAATTTCTTCCTTTCATTTATAAATTTGTTAAATTAAAAATGTCCGTTTTAATAATAGACAGATTTATTACTAAAAATCTCTCAACCATCTACGGAATTTTATTATCAGAGTTTCTGAAAACTTAAATAGTAAAATAAAATTTATAAACAGCGAAAAATTCAGCATATGGAAACTCTATCTTTAATAATTGTTAGTAATCGACGCCTATAGAAAAAAACGTGCCAGGCCCATCAGAATTTATTGGAAAATCCCATCTCAAAACTAATAGCCCACCCAGAATAAATCTAATTCCAAATCCATAGGCCGTTTTAATATCTTTAAATTGAAAAGGTCCGGAGCCTTCAGTTGTGAAAGGATCAAAGTCGTTATCAAACCATGCGGCACCCAAGTCATAGAAGGCCACGCCTGTTAAGAAATCATATTGCATCGGTAAAAATGGGAATAAAGGAAATCTCAATTCCATATTTTGAAAAAACGCTCGAGTTCCGGCTAATTCTCCGAAATCGACTCCTCTAAAAGTAAATGGACCTCCAATTCGTAATAATTGCTCATCTCTACCAAAACTTCCAGCACCTACAAGACGATAGGCAAAAGAATATCTGGGAATCTTTATAGCAAAATATTTACGATAATCCAAAACTATATCTGTAAATCGCAAATCCCCTACAAATTGCGTTGCGGTCAAGCGGGCACGTGTACCAGAAATTGGGGTGGCAAGTCCCCAAAATGCCGTATCTCGAATCAAAGAGCCATCAAAACTAAGTAAGATTGAGTTACTAGCATTTTCTTCACGAATCCCACCCGTAAAAAAATTCTGAAGTATAACATCTCTGTTTATAAAAAAGAAACTCGTACCTAATTCAAATCTGGTAAAAGTTGTAAAGGGTCGGGAGGCGCTCATGGATAATCCACGCCAGATTTGGCTTATAAAACCCGCGGTGTCCGGTGCGGTGAATACTCCGAAATCGTTCCGAAATTGGAAAGCAGAAAAAGACCAGTTAATTCGGTGTTTTTGGTTAAAGTAGGCAACTGCAATGGTAGACTCTAAAGGGTTACCAAAAAGGGCCGCTTGTATTAATAAATTTTTATCTCCAAGCATATCGCTAAATAAAAACGCCGTTTGGCCTGCAAAACCCACATTTGTTGCGAAAGCACCCCCACCGACTATTAAATCTGGAGTTAATTTAGAGCTGTAATTTGTTAATCTAAATTCAGAGCTATCAGGTAAATCATAAGAAAGATATTTAATATTCGAATCTTCTAAGGGTTCAAGATCTTTTGAGATAGGCAATTCTACTTTTTCTTCTTCATAATTATCGAGAATAAAAACATTCCATCCACCATCTGAAAAAGCGCTAAAAGCCAAGCGCCCGGTTTCAGGAGCCAAACTCAAAGCAGGACTCTGTGTGATGATTCCAGATATACCTGTAATATAATTGGTAATTCTATAGATCTCACGTGATTTCAGGTTGATAGAATACACATTAGGTATGCCAGTCATATCGGATATAAATAGAATCCGCTCACCTTCTTTTGACCAAATGGGGTTGATATGATTTCCTCCTGTTTGGGTCAAAAGTTCTGTTTTATTAGTTTCAAGATCATAAATTGCGATATTATACTCACCGAAAATCATTTGGTCAATAGTTGTATTAGGGCTTAGATCGGTAGTAAAGGCTATCTTTTTTCCATCTGGGGACCACTGTGGATGAAGAGAGGCATACCGATCATCAGTCAGACGCACAAGATTTTTGCCATCTTTATTCACAATGTAAAGATCAGATCTTCCACCATCAAGACCAGAAAAAACCAGCCGATTTCCATCAGGAGACCAACTAGGTGCACCTAAGCCTGTTAATTTAGGGAAAGATAATTTTTGAATAACCTTTTTTCTCTTGGCATCCACTATATAAATAGCGTCATTGGCTCCTGCTTTAGAAACAAATGAAAACTTAGAACCATCTCGTGACCAATTTATGGTGGATTCAAAATATCTTAGTGAGTGAAAGTCTTCGCTGGTACCACTTTCAACGATTTTGCTCGTCTTTCCTTTATTCTTTCCTTCTAAATTTTTAACAAAAAGATTAAGCACAAAATCCTTGTCGCCTACATAAGCTAACTGGCTTCCATCAGGAGATAGAGAAGGAACAATATTAATTCTGGAAAAATCACCCGCGGGATGGGTTATTTGTTGAGCAACTTCACCTGGTTTTTTCAATAGTACCTCTTTAGGAAGATAGCGAGAGCGCGCATCTTCATGCCACCTCTTGGAAAGTTCAATAACATCTAAACCTGTATGCGCCTTAAAAGCCCGATTAATATCTCCCGTGGCGCGGGCAGTTTTAAAAATTCGTCCAACTACTTCCTTGCCGTAACGTTCACCCACATAGTACCAAATGGCTTCTCCCATCCGGTACACACGAATATCAAAGACTTGGCTCATCTCCGGAATCGTAAGCATAGTATTGTTTAGGACTGCATCACGCATCCACATTCGCGTTATGTTATCCATTCCTACCGATAGATATTCCGCCATACCTTCTATGAACCAAAGGGGAGGATTGAATCGACGAACAAGATCAGCAGGACCTTCAGCAACCAAAATATCGAATTGAAAGGCATGAACCATTTCATGGGTTAGCACATGTACGAATTGAGCGTAAGAACCGGTGATAGGTAAAATCATCCTGCCTTTAAGCGATTCGGTCACACCTTGGGTTCCCTCACTTATAAATCCTTGAATGGCATTAGTTTGTTGAAAATCGTTATGAGAGGCATATAGTAAAAGTGGAATCTTATGCTTAAACTTGTAATCCAGAATTTCACTCAGATACGCATAAGATCGCTCGGCAATTTCAGCTGCATCCATAGCTGATTGTCGTTCTTCTTTATAAAAATAAATATTGAAATGCTCAGTTTTAATCACTGACCAATCAAAGGATTTATATTGGACTTTATTTTTACCAAATCCGAAAATATCACCAAACTGAGCAAAAGTATCAGAAAATAACAAAGCCACCAAGAGAAGGGACATAATTAAGGTATATCTGTTCCATCCACCATATTTCTTAAGGGAAATGTTTTTTAAATTCCCTATTAAAAAACTTATCATTTCGAAATTCCTCCTTATACATTATTTAACGAAAATTTTGATGGTACTATTCAATTTACAGAGTAAACTTATTTATAAATAATTTTATTCCAAATATTATTGCTCCCGAAAAAATCGCCTAAAATTGCTTTTTAATTATACGCATTAAAATTGGAATTATTCCCAATTGTTTTAATTTTATTAAATTCTTGAACAAAAATTAATCTCCACAAATATGTAGCTCAGAATAATTCTTATGGTTATGACTAAGTTTTCTCGACACTAAAACCATGCTAAAAAAAGCCGCCTTGCTATACCTTAAGCGGCTACTTTATATATTTCATTTTTTAAAAACCAATTATTTGTTATGCAAAAGCCGGTTCAATTTTATCTCTGTATAACAAATATTCTGATCTAAATTCTTCAGCATGGCCTTCTGTAATCCAAAGCATAACAGCTTCTGGAAATGTTATTTGCTCTTGGCTCCTTTGAGACAAGGTCATACGAAATCTTTCAATCTCCATCAACTGCAAGGACATGTAATCCGATTGGCTATATTTCTTTTCTTTCATTGTAACCTCCGCGATTGAATAGCAGTTTCAATTTCTGTTTATTATTAACCTTACAGACTCAATAAATATTTCAGCAAATAATATACCACAGCTAAATCGATTTATTAAAACATATAAATATGTCTCTTAAATATTTATTTTATAATCTATTATATATATTATACTAACTTTTATTGATGTTTGTTAGTATTATTTTAAATCCATATTTGTACAAATATGAACAGTTTGTATATCGCATTGTATCAATTTTTATTATTTTTGAACGGTTATATATAAGATGGCATCAACAATTGCTTACTAAGTTTACAATTCTGATAACAAAGCAACTCCTACTAG
>JBHIAC010000145.1:0-8134 GCA_046758365.1 bacterium | reverse complement strand
GTGAAAATAAATCACTAAATTTATCAAGATGCGATTTCACGACAAAAGGATATTCTGTTATTCGAAACATTTTAGCTCTCCATTTACCAACTATATCTAAAAATATCCCATATATTGGTAAATGTCAAGCCCTAAAATACTATATATTGAAAAATACAATAGTTTAGTAATCATATTAAAATGCTTGAGAAAAGACGACTTTCAGTAAATTCTTCTTTCGTTTCATAAACAGCTTCAATAAAACTTTTGGGGAGCAAAATGGATAACGGTAAGGATTCAATATTAATTTGCAAAATTAGATCCAGTTAGTCAAGCAAATATAATCAAAAACCAAAAAGTCCTGCACATAAGAAACCAGGGCCTGAACTTTTAAGGTTTATACAAACATAATCATTCATAATCTGTCTGGCAATAAATAAAGCGGAGACGAAGACGTCTACCTGCGCTATTTGGGGAGGCTTAAGGGCTGGAAGTTTAACTCCTTTTTAGAAAATCTTTTTACACATTTATTCCCATAGAATTGCACTCACGCACCGCGGACATCTTCACCCCAATAAAGTTTCGCCCGCAGCACATCGTAAAAACTTCGACCTTGAAAAGTCACTAATTTAATTCGATAGTCAGCCTTGCGAATCTTTATTAACTGTCCAGGGTTTAGTTCTTTTCCAACCTGACCATCCGAGCTAAAAACTACTTTGTGGGGACCAGCCTCTACCTTTACTCGAACTACTTTATCACCAGGGATAACAACAGGCCTGGCACCTAATGTATGCGGACTAATTGGATTAATAATAATAGCGTCCATGGAGGGAAGCAAAATAGGTCCCCCCGCTGCCAATGAATAGGCTGTGGATCCAGTTGGAGTTGAAATTATTAAACCATCCCCGATGTAGGTATTTAAATATTCATCATCAATATAGGTTTTAACTCGAATTACTCGGGATACGCTTCCTTTATCTAAAACAAAATCATTTAGCGCGTAATAATTGGATGACGGTTGTTGACCATCTAAATGTGCTTCCAATACCATTCGTTCAACGATTTGATAGCTGCCTTTTAAAATATCTTCCAAGCTGGGATAAATTTCATCAGGGGCTAATTCAGCCAAAAATCCCATACCCCCCATTTTCACTCCCAAAATCGGAATTCCGGCACGGCCAACAACTCTTGCCGTAGAAAGAATGGTTCCATCTCCACCAAAAGAAATAACCATCTGACATTGTTCACAAAAAGCTTCTGCCATTGATCTGGGGAAAGAACCTTCAGGTAAATTTAAATGGTGGGCAAGTCCGTCTTCAACAAAAAAATCCACTCCCCTTTTTTTGAGCCACTTAAGCACTTCCGGCACAATTTTCTTTACGGCATGCTTTTTAAAATTGGCAATAATTCCAAAAGTCATTTACAAAAAATTCGATATAAATTTAGAGATCAGTTGATTTTAAATCAAATGTATCTCCTTCTTTTACAAGCAATTTAATTTTCTTTTCGGCTTCATTGAGCTTTGAAGCGCAAAATTTTGTGAGTTCTACCCCTTCCTCAAAATATTTTAGAGATTTCTCCAAGGGGAGAGTTCCTTTTTCCAGCTCTGAAACAATCTCTTCTAAACGCTTCATTGCACTTTCAAAAGTCTTTTTTGTCATATCAATACTCAATGATTTTTAATAGCTGTGTTTAATTCGCTCCCTTCTTTTTATTTACTGCCCTCAGGGCTTAATTCATCTACTGTTCCAAAAGCTTTCCCTTCATAAAAATCAATTTCTATTTCGTCTTGGATTTCCAGATCCGTGGCTTTTTTTATGAGTTTACGGTCCGGACGGCGAAAACAGAGGCTGTACCCACGCTTTAGTACTCCTCGATGATCCAAGAGAGATAAGCGCTGAATCAGGCTGTTCAGAATTTCTCGATTTATGGCCGTTTTGTGAGAAATATGAGTAGTTAAATTTCGTTTGAGTTCATCTAATCGCTGGGAATGTTGTTTTACTAAATCCAAAGGCTGACGAAAGGCGTAGCTAGATTCAATGTTGTGCAATTTTTCTCGTTGATATTTTATGCCATCTAAAATGGAATCGGTCATTTTCTTAAGATCTTTTTGAAATATTTCCATCAACTCTAGCCGACTCCGTACAGTCAATTCTGCCGCGGCCGAAGGCGTAGGGGCACGCAAGTCTGCTACAAAATCACAAATACTGAAATCCACTTCGTGCCCAACAGCAGAAATCACTGGGATCTGTGATCGAAAAACTGCCCGGGCGACCATCTCTTCGTTGAAAGCCCACAAATCTTCCAATGAGCCTCCGCCCCGACCAACAATCAACACATCTACTTCACCAAATTGATTAAATTCATCAATGGCACGTGCAATTTCAGCGGCGGCCCCTTCTCCTTGCACCCGCACGGAATTTAAGATTATTTCAACCGCTGGAAATCGACGATGAAGTATTGTAATCATATCACGGATAGCAGCGCCCGTAGGGGAGGTTACAAGGCCTATCCGTTCCGGGTATAGCGGAATAGGCTTTTTGAATTCCTCGGAAAAAAGACCCTCTTCCCGGAGTCGATTTTTAAGCTGCTCAAAAGCCAATTGCAGTTCCCCAACGCCAGCGGGTTGAATTTGAATTATATCGAGTTGATAATTTCCCCGCTTTTCATATACCGTGACTCGGCCCTGCACGATAACTTTCATTCCGTCTTGGGGCGTAAAAAATAAATTCTGATTCCGGGTTCGCCACATCACACACGAAATCTGAGCCTTTTCATCCTTCAAAGAAAAATACATGTGTCCGCTGGAATGGTGGGTGAAGTTTGAAATCTCAGCCTGGACCCAAATTTCAGGAAGGGAGGTTTCCAGAAGAAACTTTATCTCTCTCGTAAGTTCAGAAACAGTATAGTATTTTTCTTCGGTTAGAAGATTTTCAAAACTAAGTTGTTCCATATAAAATAGGATTAGTATTGTTACCCAAATTAATGGTGGGTTCTAATAGGCCGTGTATAATAGCCGCAAGAGAATATCTATAAAGCTTATCTTAATTTTTTCTTATGGCGGTTTTTTCTAAGACGTTTTTTTCTTTTATGGGTTGCTATTTTATGTCGTTTTCTTTTTTTACCACTAGGCAAAACGTTTCACCTCCTATTCTATTCAGAGCCCTGCTTTTGGTTGACTAATTTTTTAAGATCACCGGAAGACTTAAAAACCGGGGCTATTCTTTCGGGTATATTCATCATCTTTCCGGTTTTTGGGTTACGAGCTATTCTTTGGTTGCGGTGTACGGTTCGAAAACTTCCAAATCCTCGAATAGTTACAGTATCACCCGTCTGTAACGCATAACCAATTGTTGCCAAAAATCCGTCTACCACCGCTGCTGTTTCTAATTTGGTTAAACCCGTCCCTTCAGCTACGATATTGATTATATCTCCCTTAGTCAAAATATATTCCTCCCGGTTAATTTAAATTCAAATATTGGTATTTCTACTTATTGCTTAAAAAATAACACAATAGTATAAGAAATATTTAGATTAAAGTCAATATCTAAAGGCTTTACTTAAGCCGAATAACAGCAAATTTCTTAATATCGACAAATGCACCCTGCTTAAGCTGAACAACATAAATTCCAGAAGGTACAAGCTCATTGTTTTCATTTCGCCCGTTCCAGGAATAACTTGCTTGACCTATAAAGCTAGAACCTTCTTGAAATTTAGCAGTTTTTTCGATTCTTCCATCAGATGAAAAAATACGAACTTCCAGCTCCGCCCCCTCAAAAGGTACATAATCGAAAAATATTCGATTGTGTTGACCGATAACAAATGGATTCGGGTATATTTGAAATATGCCCTGTGCCACAGGAAACTCTAGCGACCCTTGCTTTACTTCGAAATTAAAAGACAGATAAGCAGAACTTAACTGAGGTAAATTTTCTCCATCAAATATTTGTAGATTAATGGGTATTAAAACAATTTCAGATAAACTAGGCAAAAAGCCCAAATTTTGCCCAGCTAATAGATTAAATATGTGGAAGTTGGGAGCAGAGCCAGTTGGGACTGTTATAGCGGCAAACCTCCAATTTTCCGGCTCCTCCAAATCACCGGAAATAAAAAAGTTTCCAGAAATGAGCGTAGTAAATTTAAAATATTTATGAGTTAAGGATAAACTTGAATCTACCACCGTGGTATCAGAGCTTATTGTGAAATCGCTATTTAGTTTTATTTCAGGATATACCCTACTTTCATCATAAAAATTTATTGAATCAGCTCGCATTCCGGTAAAGTAATTCCAGCGGGAAAATTCTGCAAAATCATTTTTAAAACTGCTCCCGGTTTCTGTTAATGCCTTGTCAATGGCAACTAATGCCAACTCATCGGATTGTATCAATTCCCACGTTCGTCGAATAATACTAAATCCTTTATCATTCTCTTGATATTTTTTTACCAAAAAATGATTCCACAGTGCTTCTCCCAAATAATGTCCTAAATGATCAAACTTGTTGAATGGAATCTCTGTGTGACGGAAAAAGATTGGAAGATATTGATAGTAATCATTGATCTCATCATAAACCACATCTTCCATCCAAACGGAACAAAATTCATAATAAAATCTTTCATTGTCATTTAAAAAAATACGGTATCCAAATTGAATAGCATGATAATATTCATGGGCTGCAGTAACCTGTGCCCCAGAAATCCCAGTGGTAAAATGTCCATTATTGAAATCGTTATCAATTACAATATAACTTCTAAGATCATTCTGTGGGGTTTCAGGTGGATTAGTTTCTCCTTGAGTAAATCCGTAAAATTGATAGCCCAAATTCGTAATATATACATCATAATACTCTGGTTCATCTACCTCGGCGTCATCCGGTGGTTTTCTATATCCTAGAGCACCTACCTCAATTTGAAAAGAGTTCTCAAAGGCCTGTGCCACCTCTTCTACAAAATCTGGGATTCCGTTATTGTTGAGATCATCTAACGGTACGGCATCCAAACCAGTTTCAGTGTAATGAATCTTAAATCGTCTAGCAGAGCTAACAAAATTCAAAGGAAGATCGGGTCGATCAAACAAATTATTCAAGACTTCTTTTTGTTCGACACTAAAGAGATCAAAATTTTGGCGCACTTCCGCAAGAATCATAGTGGCACAATTTAGCGGAGTGGGTTCAGGAATGGAGCTACGATATTGAAAAGGAATTTTGCTTTCAGGCAAAACCGATAATGCTTGGAGAAACAAATTATCCCTTTCTGCTATCGAATACGGTTTTTCTTCTCGGGTATTTAAGTGTAGTTCCTGGGCGTAAATTTTGCCCAAGATAAAACAAAACAATAAGATAATTTTAAATATCCAATGGAGCTTAAACGTGTTTTTAGCAATCATATTGACAATCACTTATTACGAAACACTAATGTTAGAGGGACGCCAAAAAATCCAAATTTTTCTCGAATTTGATTTTCTAAATAAGAACGATAATTAGCTTTTATAGACTTAGGGGCGTTTGTGAAAAAGGCAATAACCGGAGGATTTGATTTTACTTGAGTACAATAGGTAATTTTAACTTCACTACGATCCATAGAAGGCGGGGAGTAGCGGTTGGTTACTTCAATTAAAAATTTATTCAAATCAGATGTTTTAATTGTTTTTTTTCGCTCCTCATTCACAGATTTTGCAACATCTATAATTTTAAAAATTCTTTTTTTTGTTTTTGCTGAAATAAATAACATGGGGAAAAAATTATTGCTTTTTAAAGTTTCTTTTATTTCTTGTTCATACTTTTTTGCAGTGTTGGCATCTTTTTCAATTAAATCCCATTTATTTACTGCCAAGACTACTCCTTTGTTCAATCGGATAGCTTCATTCAATATCCTCAAATCTTGTACTTGCAAACCGGTCGTGGCATCAATCATCAAAATGGCAATGTCACAGCGTTGAATGCTTTTTAAACTTCGAAGGCTGCTGTAAAATTCAATGGAATTTCGAACTTTAGATTTTTTTCTTAAACCAGCCGTATCAATTAATAAAAATTCTTGTCCATAATATTTAAACTTAGTGTCAATAGCATCCCGAGTCGTTCCTGGTATTTCTGTAACGATAAGCTTTTCTTCTCCAAGAATGGCATTAATAAATGAGGATTTGCCTACATTAGGACGTCCAACCACGGCCAAAGAAAGAATTTGTTCATTGTTAGGCTTCACGGGAGAAACATAATCAGGCAAACGAGAAATTACCTTATCTAAAAAATCGCCAACCTTTCGACCATTGATGGCAGACAGGGATACCGATTCCCCAAGCCCTAACTGGTAAAACTCAGCACAATTTAGCTCCCTTGAATTATTATCAACTTTATTAATCGCAAGCAAAACATTTCTACCGGACTTCTGCAATAGCAGGGTTATTTCTTCATCTAATGAAGTTACACCTGTCATAGCATCAACCAATAAAACCACGAGGTCCGCTTCTTGAATGGCATCCTGAACTTGTCGGAAAATCTCTTTTTCAATTTCATATCTGCTTCCTGGGAGATATCCGCCGGTATCAATTAATATAAAGTTTTTACCGGCCCACTCTGTCGGAGCATATTTTCGATCTCGTGTTATACCTGGCTGATTATCAACAATAGCCTCTCTACTGCCAATGATTCGATTAAATAAAGTTGATTTCCCTACATTAGGCCGTCCTATTATAGCAACAACAGGTTCTGACATGTTAAAATAAATAACTCATTGTGTTAATCAAAAAGAGTTGAAAAATCATTATTTAAAGTTTCAACCGGACAATTGAGCTTAGCCCTTAATTCTTCTAATGACCAATCGTCTAAAAAGATATTATTTCCATTTACACAGTTCGCTGGAAGATAGACTCTGTCTCCTAACTCTTTTTTTGAAAGATAATTAAAAATATCTTGTGCTGTTAAAAGTCCAGTAACTCGAATACTCGTACCATAAAATTTATTTTCCACTACCTCCAAGTTAACTTGTAAATTCTCAACTTGATTCAAAGTAGGAATTATCGTCTCTTGCATAAATCCGCTTGCTAAAGTAGCTGTTACAAAAGTGGCTTTTAGGGGCTTGGAAAGCTTTTTGGGAAATCGCATTCGTTGCTTCTTAAAATTGTCGAGCAGATAGCGAACCATACCTACGCCATTTTCCATTTGATAAAAACCATCATACCGCTCCGCAGGAGGCAGCGTCATTCCAGCCATGATATAGAATTCGTCGGCGATATAAACAAAATATTCACCAATTCTTTTATAAAAATCAAAAGAATAGACCTCAGTGATCTCAATTAATTTATTAACATAATCCCTTGTTACTGATTTAAGCGGTGTTAACCCTTCACGATGTTTGGTTAATCCCACTGGTACGATTGAAACCGATTTCAGATTAGGGAGAAATTGAGCTAAATCCAAGATAGTTTTTGTTAATACAGCACCATCATTTATCTCCGGACAAAGCACAATTTGGGTGTGAATCTGAATACCATTTTTTGTTAAGAACTTCAATTTTTCGAGAAGACGATCATCGTGATTTATACCAAACAAAAATTTTCGAACCTTGGGTTCTGTGGCATGGACAGAAACATATAGAGGAGAAAGACGCTGCCAAACAATTCTGTCCATATCCCGTTTCGAAAGGTTGGTAAGCGTTACATAATGACCAGATAAAAAGGACAGACGGAAATCTTCATCTCTAAAGTACACTCCGGATCGCATACCCTTAGGATTTTGATCTACAAAACAAAATGGACAATCGTTGCCGCAAGGTCTTATTTTAATAGCTTCAAATCCTAATCCCAAGTGATCATCGAAATCTTTGTGGAGCTCATAAACAACGGTTTTTCCATTACGACGCACTTCCATCTCAATATTTTCTTCGGCGATGAGAAATCGGTAGTCAATAATATCACGTACTGGTTGACTATTAATTTTAATGACATCATCCCCAACCCGCAGTCCTAACTCTTTTCCGATGCTATTTTTTTCGATTTCAATTATTTTCATGATGCTCACAAATTATCTTAAAATGGTTCAAAAATATACAAAATTTTAAAATAAAATAAAAATAGTTTTTAACTTGCATTATTCATAAATTGATTCAAGAAAAAGGTGTAATTAAAAACAAAATAATACCTTAAGTTCTTGAGTCAGTTCGG
>JBHIAC010000144.1:0-8182 GCA_046758365.1 bacterium | reverse complement strand
CAACCAACCCAGATTGTTAAAACTAAAAAAGATACCAGCCCAATACTCAGAATTTTACCTGACATAATAAATCTCCTTATTGATTGTTACAACAGGGTTAGAATTTGTGGAAAAAACATAAATATCAGGGCTACCCAGGCGGCAGCCCACAATAGTAATTTGCTCCATTTACTCGCCGTTTCAACCCGACAGGTGCCGTCGTCACACTGGACTTCCCGTTTGCGATAGGTAAAATAAAATCCAGCTCCTAAAAAAATTACGGTAAGAGCTAACAAATAGGGTCGATAGGGTTCAAAAGCAGTGGCAAACCCCAGACTGCCGGCACCGATGAGCGAAAACACCACTGGCCCAATGCAGCATAAAGAAGCCAACAGGGCAGAGAAAATCGAACCAGTTGAGGCTAACGTGGTTTTGTTCATTATTTAGTCCTCCAACGTAAACAGCTTTTTCAAAACTTCTACAAATGGCGTGTCCTGTAATCTATAAAAAATTGTCTGTCCCTCACGTCTTTTCCCAATGAGACCATAAGCACGCAATTTACTCAGTTGGTGACTGATGGATGAAATCGTCATGCCAGTCACATCAGCCAAATCACAGACGCAGAGTTCCAGTTCCTGGGAAAGCAAATACAAGATTTTGAGCCGGGTTTCGTTACCGGCCATGGTGAGTAAATTGGCCAACTCTTCCAAATCGGTTTTATTATGCAGCATTCTTTGCAAACGTTTCAAAACTTCAATATTTACATCTTTGCGGATACAGGTCTCTTCGGTTAATTCTGACATCTTGCGCCTCAATCAATTATTTTATTATTTGAATAACTATTCAATTATTAAACTTTAAACACTTCATTTTTTATATTTGTTCCATATATTTTAAAAATATCCGTTGGAAGTATATTTAGGTAGTAATTCTTGAATATGCTGCAAAAAGCTGACCTTCTCTTAAATTTTATTAAAATATTGATTTTAATAACTGTATGTAACTCTTTAATAATCAACACTATTTTCATAAGCTAAGAAGGTCAGCTTTTGGATTAATCACCTTTTTGCAGTTCACTCATTCTTCATTATTCTCAAAATCAATCGCTTACTCAACCCTCTTTACGATAAGCGTAAGCCCCTCTACTTTTTCGACGAGTACCTTGTCACCCACCTGTATGGGTGTATCGCACTCAGCTTTCCAAATCTCTCCATGGATTTCGACCTGTGCTTCCCTGTTTATTCTTCTGATTACCACGCCGACTTTGCCAATCATACCTCGCTGGCCCGTAGTTGGTTTTTTACGCATAATTTTGAAAACAAGCAAAGCCAAAGAAAGGTTGAGTCCAATTACAATAGTCGCCCCAAATCCAAAAATGAGTGGATTGACTTTCCAATTGTATATATTTTTCAAAAGAAGATAAATTAAGACATCATCTAAAAGAAAGACCCCAGTCAAAATAAAAATTAGTAGCAGTTTTTTCGTCACGAACAAATTGAGGTAAATTTAAATTAACTTAACCTGAATTATTCAGATTAAACAAATATAGATGGGAATCGAAGAATTCTACTTCAACTTAACCATCTTCATTGATTTAACAAAACTACCTGCGACCAGCATCAGGATATAAAGCCCGGAAGCTGTCTCCCTTCCCAATTCGTCTTTACCATTCCACTGAATGACATATTCACCGGCTGGTTCTTCCCCATCTATTACAGTTTTGATTTTTTGACCCAGGACGTTGTAAATTTGCAGAGTTACGTGGGTTGTCTCAGGAACCTCAAAGCGAATGGAGGTTGATGGGTTAAATGGATTCGGAAAATTCTGAAACAATTCAAACTGGGCGGGAATTTGCAGCAATTCCAACTCTTGAACCGCCGTCACGAAGTTTATCACCGAGTCTGCCAAAATAAGGACCGATGCCTCCCACGGTGAAAGTTCAACCTGAAAATTGCCAATGGATGATTTAGTCACAATATAGGCGGTATCGTTTAGAACATCATTTAAGAAGTAAGTCACACCTGTAAGAAGAGAGTCGCTGCTTAGACGCAAATCTGATTCATTAATCGTCAGCAAGGCCGTTTCTGGACTACTCGAAAAATTCACCACCCCGAAGCCATTTTTGTCCAGCTTTGGACGCAGATACGCGTAAACTCTCGCAGCCCCACTGGAAATTCTCTTTATTTCAGGAGACCGAAAGGTGGAAAATGTGTTTCGTATCGCTATCAATCTCTGGTAAAATTCAAAGATACTTTCGGCTCCGGTTCGACTCCAATTAATTTTTCCACGGCGGCTGGTTTCGCCCACTTCCTGACCCGCATAAATCAAGGGTACGCCTGGGATGGTAAATAAGAGTACCGCGCCAGCTTCGGTCCATCTAAAATCAAAATTAAATAACTGAGCAATGCGCGTTTCATCATGGTTTTCCAAAAACCGCAAGTAGTGAGAGTTAGGTCCGGTAAAATGGTTGTAGTTTAGGTTAGGACTAAAATTTCGAACCCGTTCGTCCAGACTATTTAAGCTCCCCAGGTTAAGTGTATTCTTGATCTCCCCATAAAAATTCCAATCGTAAGCCGCATCGGAAGCACCGCCACCATCTGCAAAATTGTTTTCACTGCCAACGCCGGTGCCGTCGGTCTCACCAAGTATGAAAATATTCGGATGTACCCGTTTCATCTCTTCCCGAAAGAGACGCCACCAGGCATTTTTACCGTACCTGTTTTGCGGTCCCCAGTAAACATCCATACGGTAACCATCGATGCCTTGTTCTAATACCCAGTATTTGTACATGTTCAGCATGTAATCTACAGTCTCAATATTGCTGTAGTCCAAATTGGCCAAGGTCCAATTTGAGTAGTGAACATAGACCACATAATCACCTATTACGGTTGAGAATTGACCCAGTCCACGATTGTCACCAATAATCTGATCTTCTAAGAATGGACGAAAATTAGAAAAATCTCTGAATAGCTCAACATCTTTTACCCAGCGATGAAAACCAGAAACATGATTTGGCGTGGTATCAAGAATTACACGAATCCCCAATCGGTGGGCTTCCTGAAGAAAGTCCTGAAAATCGGCCATGGTCCCTAATTGAGGGTGAACTTTGAAAAAATCAGTGATATTATAGCCAGCATTGAGCTCGTTAATGGTCTCGCCATTTTCATAGATAGGCATTAACCAAATTACATTAGCGCCAAGAGATTTAATTACAGGTAGCCGCTCTTTTGCCGCTGCGAGAGTTCCTTCTGAAGTAAAAGCAGGAAGAAAAATTTCGTAAATTATGGCGTCTTTCACCCACTGAGGATTGCTGTTCACTGTTGAGAATCTCACAGTGCCGCCCTGCTGCACAGAAAAGTAATTTCGTGCCACTCCTGTGTTCGAATCAGGATCAGTGGCCACTAATTCTACAAAATACTCTCCTGGAGTTTGGGGAATTGAAATTGCAAAAGTGCGATCTTGCGAAGATATATTTAAAGGTTCGGGATTAATCGCATCATCGGATGTCCACCAATATGTCAGTGGGTCTCCATCGGGGTCGTTGTCTTCAACCGTGAAATTAATTTTATCTTGGATACCAAAAATCATAATTTTGGGCTTGGGAGAATGATCAACGACATAATTTATTACAATTGTATTAGTCTCGTGAACAACGCCTTGGTCATCTGTTGCCAAAGCCTTGAAGGTATTATTTCCTTCTTCCAAACTTGTTGTCAGGGCAAACTGACCGTCTGCGTCCGCAGAAATAACAACCGTGTCTATTTCGTTTTGAATAAAAGTCACTGCCGCAGCCGGAGATTCTACTTTGCCAACAATAGTCTTTGTGGGCCGCAATTGGCGTTCATTGGAGCGTGTCAAAAGTTGAATAAAACCGGCCTGAACCATGAAAGAAGTGCTGTCAGCGCCGATGCTCCCGTTTGAGCTTTGAGCAAACACCCCTATCGAAGTTGCGACAATACAGAGCCAAACCAAAAAGAATCCAATTTTCCTATTATTCATCTCTTTCCTTAAATAAAAGTCTTGTCCAAAGCTCACCGAAAATAGTTAAATGGCTTTTGAAATCTGCAAAGAGTCCCATGAGTCGCTTCCTCAAAAGTAACAAATGCATAAACTGAATTTATTGTCTTTCTAAAGAAAAGTCAATGGTCAAATGTTGTCCTCGCTCTTTATCCGGTATCTGAGTTGTCAATATTTTTCTGTGTGCATCGTAATTATAGCCAACTTCATCTTTCTCTATCTGACTTCACAATTTTGGAATAAATTACATGCGGATCAGACACACAGAATTTTTACTATTTTCCGTGTTAAATTCTTAATATTGACATGGAATGAATATTTGGTTATTTTTATGTTAAAATTGTATCGAATATTCAATTTTAGAAAAAAATTACTAATGTCGATGAACATAATAAAGAAATCCAACGGCGGCGGCGAGCATATAGAGTTGAAGTATTTGGTCTTGGTGGAGATATTGTTGTTAACCGTAATGAAATATACTCTGAGAGAGGTTTTTGATGTTTTCCTGGTTGCTACTTTAAAAGACAATGATATTGAAGGCCCTAATAATGTTAATGTGGATGACTTCAAAGAATTTACATTTTTGAAAGTAGAAAATCCAATAGATTAATTTAATACTCGCTTTGATTATTTAACAATCCTCTGATCTGAGCATGTTGCAGCAGCTCTGGCTGATTTTTTCGCTCATACATGAAAGAAAATATGGTCGTGGTTTTGATGGTCTCTTTCGCTAAAACATGTAGGAAAGCTTTATCCTAATGACGCGGCGGGATGGACATAACAGAATTAAAGCTGCCAAAACCCTTGTCAACTCTATTGGGATTTTCTGGGTTCCCAGATTTCAGCTTAATCTATTACGAATTGATATAAATATTGTCCCCGGTCGAGTTCCAGTTCGATTTCGTAAACGCCGTCTGCATCCTTCTGTGCCAATGGCATTGCCTGAACACATAAATCATGAAGTTGATCGCCTTAGTTGTAAACTCCCAAAACATAAGATGTATCAATAAAAAAGCGAGAAAATTTAGCCATCGGATTCCCTATGACTGCGCTTTGGTGTACCGCACAAATAATGATCGTGATTCAGCGACCAATCTTCCATGCCCACATCTTCCGCCATACACAGGATATTGGTATAAACATCGAGCTCTTCTTCTTGTGAACTCTGGGAACTACGAATAGCTATAAGATCAATTTCTATAATGCCTTTATCACCTTGTTCATGATAGTTAACTGGCTCAGCAGGAGAAATTCCTAACTTTTTCGTCACTTCGTTTAGGGAGATTATAAATTATTAAGTCTATCAATCCAATAATCAGGTCGTCTATGTTGATGTGCAACGGCAAGAATTATTATCAAGTCACCTTCTATAGCATAAATTATATTGTATGGAAACTTTTTTAATATGCATTTTCGAACATTATCTTGTATAGGACTCCAAGCATAAGGATGATTGAGGATACGTTTAATTCCTCTCCTAAATTCCTCCAAAAATTTTTGCCCTAATCCCTCCAATTCATATTCATAATAATCATATGCATCATCTAACTCTAGCTCAGCTTGCTCAAGTATTTTAAACCGTATTTTACTCATACTTTTTTAATACCTCTTCCAAATCTTTAGCTTTTACACGTTTTTGTTTATAAGCTTCATATCTTCTTAAGGCTTCCTGTTCCCATATCGATTCTATATCAGGATCAGGCTTTTCTAAACTTGCCATTAATCCCTCTATTAAATGAGCTCTCTCTACTGGTCGCAACTTTAAAGCATCTTCTAATAATGTTTCATGAGATATCATTGATTAACCTCCAAAATTATTGCAATGTAGATTTTGTTAATAGAAATTATTTGTTTTCTATAAATATACAAAAAATTATTTAGGACGCAATATATTCGTCTTTTTTTCTTTTTTAAATAGGTCGGGTAAAGCTGGGTAAATAACGCGCATACTAATTCGAAATTCTATTGCGGCATTGAGTTACATACCAAATCCACACGAGCACAGTGGGTCTCCATTATCCCTCATTATTTCCACAAATGTATCAATTTATTTTACACTTTTCAACCAAATTATTTATTCTATCACACCTAGCTGAAGGAACCGATGCTTTAGTTTTGGAGGTAAAGGCTGGAAATGGGGCTATCTTTAATGAGAAGGAAAAGTTCTGGGAATTGGCCCGAATGTTTGTTAAGACGGCTGACAAATCTAACCTAAAGATCGCTCGTCGGGGATTTACTGCTTGCTCAGTGTTTGTAAAATCCCATGCATGATAATCCTGCACGCAAAGGATTTGTGGAAAAGGCTGAACATTGAGAGCGTACAAACCTCCCGAAGGTTGCAAACCTTCGGGAGGTTAAACCACTCATTCGATTTTAGCGATTGACTTGATTGATTATGGATGATGGTCTTGTGGGATGCAATCCCTACTAAAGTTCCCAGTTCCTCTGTTGAGATTATCTCGGCTTCCAATTGAAATTTCTTGCCATGTGATCTAGGCTCTGTTATGTCCTCGAACCTACTGATTCGGTAGCTGTAGACCTTCATGATAAGATATATTCCAAAAGTAAGTTGTTCATTCTTCAAGAGATTTGTTTACACGGCTAACATTCGCCGCATCAGTGGCGCCGATTGAATTTCACCGAACCTGAAATTTCCACAGTAGCAGAAAGAAAGCACCTGAGCTGAAAATCGCACCACTGCAAGGCGTCCGACTGCGTGCGGTTGGTTAGGCAGCTTTAACTTCGAGATTCTATTCTGTCAACCAAATTTTTAACCAGTATCGCTCAAGAAGCCCTTCTCTTACGAAAGGAGCATTCTCGACAATTGCTTCTGCACTTTCCTGATCCTTGACGGAAAATGAGATCAGGCCACCAGTTCGATCCTGAAAGGGACCACCAAGGTAATCCTCTAACTCTAACATATTCCAATATTCAATATGTTCTGGGACGACCAGATCGGCCTTTTCGGGTTGGTCCATCATGAAGTAGAAATATGCAAAGTGTTTCATAAACTTAATCCTTGTGTTCCTATCCCACTCCCAAAAAAAAGCCTAAACTTTGAATTAGACCTCACTTATTGAATCTCCTCATCCTGCTACAAAAACCTTGCCATGGAGGAATAGATTATCCAAGTAGCTACCGCTACGCCATAGAGTCCCCACCCAGAGGGGACAGCCTCAAACACGACGAAGGCTATCCTTGCAAGAGGCAACAATATACGACTCAGTCCTGAAAGAGCTTCGGATCGAATGGCCCCTACAATCAGGAGTCCCTAAGGTCGCTGAAGCTGCTACAAATAATAGAGGCGCTAATCCAGCGCTCCCTTCAAAAAAGTCTCGCCCCCGACCGACGCAAGGACTGCAAGACCAAAGGCGATGCCACTAACTACATGGCCCAAAAACCATCGAAGCGATTGCTGGGCTGCTTCCTCAGCCAGTGCGTGATCAGAGTAATCCGAAACCAGTGGAATGAGGAGAATCCCAATGCTGAGAGTGATGGGAAAAATGATAACAACTCGCTTGCAATAGCTACTGTTATTCATGAATCGACCTATCGTTTAAATGCAAAAATTGCACTCTGTATGATTGGAGTCAAGTATACAATTTGTTTAGATGTAAAGTATGAACCACGTATCCTGTGGACTACATGATGTTCCTCGGACATAAAATTAAGCTCGTCCCTTATCCGCTTTGCAGCTATGGGAATCTTCTTCCGTCATAACTTTGGGGGGATCGGGAGCATGTATCGGCAAAACCCACGCATTAGTTTATTACTCACAAACATACCTCCTTTCAGCCTAGAAGTTTATACTCATTATCCACTATAGGTTACGAACCGCTTAAAAAAAACGGATGTCATCGTAATTATGAAACAGTGTACTAATGAAGTTAAGTTGACCCGCTTGAACTCCAGCAAAATTAAAGGAAGTTATTGATAAACACTCTTACGTTCAGAGAGAGCAACAATGATCCTTAGATTTCGTAAGCTAATTACCAGCGAAGCTTCGCCCTCAAATCCCGTGGGATAAGCTAGCCAACGGGGCAAACCGACAAGAAAGACATGACCACAGAGGAATATTGCTTGAGTACGACAGGATGATCAAGATGTTCAACATTTTATTTATAAAACGTTACAATTCAGGTATAACCATAACGATAGGCAAAACGATTATGGGCAAAACTATTTC
>JBHIAC010000143.1:0-8285 GCA_046758365.1 bacterium | reverse complement strand
TTACACGCCCAAAGCTGGAGGCGAAACGATACAGGAGAATGGTAAAGAAATCTGGATTCTCAAACGCCAGTCCGATGGCTCATGGAAGTGCTCGCACATTATCTATAATACCGACAACCCGCCTCCACCAAAAGAGGAGTAACGGGCAAAGCTGGCATATTAAAATCAATTCTCATCACTAAGGAGGGCAAAGATGAAAAAACTTGTCATGATTCTACCTATGGCTCTGATTTTATGCTTCATGGTCGGTTGCCAGAATAAGGAAACAAAGGCAGAGCTTGAAGAGATGAAAGCCCAGGCAGAGGTTGAGGAGCAGAATAAGGAATTGATGCGTAAATCGTTTCAAGAATGGAACAAAGGAAACTTTGATTTCTTTATGGAGGCGACTACCCCTGCATATGTTTACTACTCTCCATCAGGAAATCCTAATCCCATGTCCCGAGAAGAAACGGTAGAAAATGTAAAGGTGTTTTGGAAAGGTTTCCCTGATATTAGTGTTAATATTGAAGAATTAATTGCTGTAGGGGACAAAATTATAGTCAGGCTTATCGCCAGAGGTACTCACGAAGGAGAATTTATGGGTATCCCAGCGACTGGGAATAAGATTGAATTTAGTGGGATTATTATAAGCCGCATTGAAAATGGGAAGTTTGTAGAGGAATGGGAAGAAATGGATACGTTGGGTTTGATGATGCAACTCGGCATGGAGCTTACGCCGAAGGACAGTGGGAAGTAAAGTCTTACGTCTCTGGCAAGGAGTGGCACTTTCTAACACGCTGCTTGTGCAGACCGCCGGGTTGAATTGCTCAAATGGGTTAAATACAAATTTTCAAAAAAACAAAAGGAGTTAATACCATGAATAGACATTTTTTATTTAAGATATTTATTCCCATAGAAGAAGTTATTTCAATAACGTTTGCACCGCCGTCTCCATCTGATGGGGATTGATTTTTGAAATCGCTTATATAATAGAACAAAAATATCTTAATATGCAAATGAGGGAGGTTTTGAAATTCAAATTAACATTTCTATTTCTGTTGCTTATTAATTTTACGAGTTTTGGCCAAATACCGGATAAATTTCAATATCTAATTGATCAAGGCGAATATACAAAAGTCCAACAACTTATGAGAGAAGAGTTGGCGACAAATCTGCAATTATCCCCAACACTCAAAGAATCAATCACTTTTGAAATCGAACGACTAGAAAGAATAAAAAAAGATTTCACCAAAACACGGCAACAAGTCGTGGAATATATTAAACAATATTTTCCCGATATATCTGAAAAGGATTTAGAAAAATGGGAGAAGGAAAAATCTCTGGAATATATGATTATTGATGGAGAAAAAAGATATTTCAAACGGGCAGATAAAAATTTATTTAGAATTAATAAAAAAGCAAAGCAAATAAAAAAGAAAATTGAAAATAAAAAGCCAAAAACGCCAATAAGATTTGACCGTACAAAAGAGGCTGAAAAAATAGTAAAGTTAAGTACAAAATATAGGGAAAAATTCATCAATCCAATTCAATTCAAAATAACCTATACGCTTTGGGTTGACCCTAATGCTGTCCCAGAGGGCAAAGTAATTCGCTGTTGGTTACCTTATCCCAGAGAAATACCACAGCGTCAAACTAATGTTCAACTATTATTCTCCGATCCCGTCAGACAAATTATTGCAAATAATGATGATTATCTTCAACGAACGGTTTATTTAGAAAAAATTGCAGAAAAAAATAATAAGACAAAATTTCAAGTTGTTTTTCAATTTACGGGATATGCTGTTTACACAGAAATAAATCCAGACTTAATTAAACCTGCCACAATAAATGAAGCACTTTCTCCATATATTGAAGAACGCTCTCCACACATCGTTTTTTCTCCACAATTAAAGGCAGTATCTAAAAAAATTGTCGGGATAGAAACCAATCCATATCGGATCGCACAAAAATTATTTAAATGGGTTGATGACAATATCCCGTGGGCGTCTGCAAGAGAGTATTCTACCTTAAAGAATATCAGTAAGTATGTCTATGAAAATAGACATGCCGATTGCGGTATGAAAACGATTTTCTTTATGACACTATGCAGAATGAATGGTATCCCAACCAAATGGCAATCAGGCTGGAGGACCGAACCTGGCTTTGAGGGGATGCATGATTGGGGTGAAATTTATTTTGCACCCTATGGTTGGTTACCCGTCGATGTGGATAACGGTCTCACAAAATCATCTGATAACAGAGCGAAATGGTTTTTCCTAGGCGGTATGGACAGCTATCGACTCATCGTGAATGATGATTATGCACAACATTTATATCCTGCCAAAGTTTTCCCCCGTTCAGAGAACAATGATTTTCAGCGTGGTGAAATCGAATGGGAAGGAGGTAATCTATATTTTGATAAATGGGATTATAAGTTCGATGTGGAAATTATTGAGAGAAATTAACTCTATTTAGTCAGATTTACTGATTGAAGTAATTACAATAAAATCATAGCACGGCATAGCCGCAGAAAAACAGTTAGCAGTAGGCAGTGCCAACTGTATACTGCTAACTGCCAACTGCCTACTGTCAACTTACCATGATTCGTGAATTGGGATTAATTTTTTTGCACAAATAACAAAGATTTGACTAACAATAGAATAGCACGGCAGAGCCGCAGTAATAAAAGCAAGGAGTCAAAGAAAGGAAGTTTGCTGAAAACACAACACTGATCAAGGAGGTAAAAAGATGAATCGATTTAGACCTCACGTACTGGTATTCATTCTATTCCTTATGGCCTGTAGCGATATTGTGGAACCACCCATTATTCCTCCCGAACCGGATTTAGAGTACGACAATCCTTGCTTAGATGATGTCGTCAGCGCATTTGAAGCCGTACCTTCCGAGGGTGTCAGACTCGCTCTATGGTCGGGAGACGTTGATGATAAAAGTGATCCAATTCCCTGGCCGCGATATTCGAACTCGGCATCAAACGTGTTTGGGCGGAATAACCATTTCCAAGGTGTCCAGCGCCTTCGTAACACGTCTTATCTTGCGATAACAGGATCGGATCCACACAGCGGAGTCGCCCACCTGTTCCTGGTACACATGGCCTCACGTCCTGCGACTGGCCGGTGGGATTCCAACCTCATGATTCGCACCCTCCCCGATCAACCTTCACAGACGGTAGAGCAACCCATGGCCGGCGACAAGCTAATCGCGCGCGTGGACCTAGATACTGTGCTCTGGCATGCGGGAGGGTTGAGCAGGTTGGGTAATCTGCTCGTGATTCCCGTCGACCACGGTGATAACAGCTCGAAAGTGGTGTTCTACGACGCATCCGACCCTACCGATCTGGTCAGGCTCGAGCCAATCATCGAACGCTCTGATTCTAGAGCGGCTGCGGTCGCCCTCACACGTCTCCCGGATGGGCGTTATCTGGCTGCTGTGCGCTCCTCGACGGAATACGACTTCTACATTTCTCGGTCTGACAACTTTCTTGAAGGCTTTTACAACGACGCATCCGTCCGATGGGATAGGGGTGGGTTACTTCCGGAGACGCGAGCTACCTCGGATCTTCAGAACATAAACTTCCTCACCCAGTGCGACGGCTCACTGTTTCTGATCGGTTTCCGACACACATCACCGGCCTCACCCACGATTCCTGGTCAGAACGTTGCGTACCTTTTTAAGATTGTCTTTCCAGATGGTGACTACACGCAGGTGCCGAATTTCGAACAGGTAGGACGCAAGGTTATGTCCTGCAGTGACGCCCAGTGTAATTTCGATGCCGCTGCCGGGGCCTATATCACGAATGACGCCGAACTCCTTATCTACGCCGCAGCACACTTCCGTCAACCGCTCAAAATTGACATCTCTCCACAGCCCACTGTGGTTCGGTTTAAAGAATTCTGAACGCCTTTACACGGTAAACCTATAGAAAGAAAACCCGGAGGGGTCGCATCACTTTAAAAAGTAATTAATATCTCCAACCTTGGTTCCTGTGGTCTGATGTGCAGACTTTTTTCTTGCTTTTCAATGGAATTTATATTATTTTGTTTTCAATAAAATATTCGTTAGTAGCACTGTACCAGCTTTTACATACATCGTCAGCACTGTACTTTCGCAATCCTGTACTTTTAAATGAAATTTGTATTTTATCTTTTTTAAAAGAAAATTATTAACGTGTTAAACTTTGAGCGGAAGTTCAAGTACATGACCCTTGGACGTCGGGTAATGTTAGCCGCCTACCTCGTGGTGACAAATCTACTGCTTCTTTCTGTCTTCCTCGCTGTTTGGCCCGGAATCGAATTGGTCCAACTACCAAGTGAAATACGCTTTCTTCTAATCGCTACGCTTAGTGCAGGAATGGGCAGTACAGTCTTTGCGTCATTGTCATTCCTAGACCTTTCCCTGAAGCATCGATTGTTCGAAAGTTGGAGCTTGTGGTATCTCATATATCCATTCACTGGCATGACCACAGGATTATTTGTCTATCTCACGATCCGAATTGGAATTCTCAAGTGGAATAGCCAAATAGACGTACTTAATCCTTACATCATAGCCGCGCTCTCAGCACTCGCCGGGTTTTGGACTAGACATATGCTCCGCAAGCTTAAGGAGCACGCAGAGAGACGGAAAAAGCGATATATGAAGCGTTTTTAATGGGATAATTCCATTGCTCAATCACTTAAATTATAGTATTAGCAGTCAAATCTTTGTTTTTTGTGCAAAAATATTTTGTGAAAAAGGAGCAGCATCAAGCTAAAAGCTAAACATGTGACGGCATCAGAAGCTGGAGGAGAATATTTCCAAGTTTCATTTGAAGAAGAATGGGATAGTCTTACAAACTACTTCTTAATTCAACGGGGGTTCGAATTCGATGACGATGAAAAGCCTGATCCACCTTATTTAGAAAGTGATGACGAGCGATTTTGTGGACATTTAGAATTCCAAAAAGTAGAATTCAATCGGAATAGGTTTTATATTCAACTGGCGGATGAAGAGAAAAACGATTTAGAAGTAAGCTTTGGTATTTCTGAAGACAATTACCAAGAAGTTAAAAGGGTTTTAAAGATAATTTTGTTAGGTTATGATTTCGTGAAAATTGAATAATTGAGTTTCTTAATGTGAGTGTTGATTCAGGTCCTGTTTAAACTTTAGGGCATATCATGAAAAGGATTTCTAATAACTAATTCTTTTATACGATGCTCATGGTGTAGGTCTTCTGAATAGAGAATACGACAATTCGCCTTTAAAGCAGCAGATATGATCAGTGAGTCATAAAATGAATATAGCCAACCTTCTTTTATTTCTAATGCATCATTGATAAGATCGATACTCGAAAAGATTTCACATAATGGTTCTAATACTGTTGAGATATATCTTTGACAATCTTGTTTCGTTAAAGGAATATCAAACTTTTGTGTAGCAACATTTATAAATTCCTGGATAACTTGGTAACTTATGCACCCATTATATTGATAAAGAGCGTTGCTGATGATCTCTTTGGCTCGTCGTTGCTTATTGAGATTTGATTTATCAAAAGAATAAATAAAAACATTGGTGTCAATAAAGAATTTATCGTTCATTGAGTTCATCCCTTGAAAATTTCCGACCAGGATTTACATAGTCTAAAGAGTTCATAAGTTCGTTATAACTAAAATTGGTTTTATCTGAAATAATGTATTTTTTTAACCATTGGCGGAAATTTTCATTTAGCGTTGTATTCTCTCGCTGCGATTTTTCCCTTGCTTTTTTAATGAGTTGTTCATCAGCACTAAGCGTTATATTTTTTAGCATATGAACCTCCACTATTATTAGGCATATTGCACACTATAAAAGTGTACAATAATATACGAATGTATATTCAGAAAAGCAAGAGAAAATTTAAATTAAGCGTTAATGTAAAATTACTTTTGTGAAATATTAATAGACATGAGACGATTAATTGAACGTTGAGTTAATAAGAATATGCCTTTACCAAAAGGAACATACAGCTAATAGAATTAAAAATGATACCGAAAAATATCAATTAAACTCAATTTTAGCGAGTTCTTCAAAGGCGAATAATCAATTATGAAAATTCGTTATAGTAAGTGTTCTTTTTCTATGTTTATTAAAAAGCGAAAGGAGTAAAACATATGGCAAGTGAAATTTTAATTATCGGTTCTTTTATCTGGCTAATCTCTTGGTCAATACTTGGGTTGAAAGCAGGAGTAGCGCATCCGGAGTGGGTGGAGAAAATGAAAAGCATTTCGCAAAAAGGAGGGCTCGATGAATTCTGGTCAACGTATGATGGTTTTAAGATCCAAATCCCTGCTCATGCGCATGCAAACACTTTTGCTTGCATTACCTTCCTGATCGGTCTGGCTATCAAACTCGAAATCATCGGGTATTCTCCCCAATTTCAAACGGCTCTGGCCATCGGTTTTTTTGTCGCTATGGTTTTGGCTGCCATTGGTGAACGATTTAGAATTGTCCCAGTGGCCGCCATTGGGAGCATGCTTTTTTTAGTCGGATTGATTGTAAGTCTTATTGGACTGTTTCTTTAAAATTGAGGGTTTATGGGAATCCTATGCTTCTTTTAGAACATCTGCCAGAGGTATCTGGTAACTTTTCAAAGATCAAATGAACTATTAATTCTAAGAAGGGTTTCATCGTGAAAAAGACAGTTTTAGTTTTGGGTGGCACTGGAAAGATGGGAGTACCTGTTGCCAGACATCTGCAAAAAGATGGTTTCCCGGTACGAATTATGACGAGGAACGAAGAAAAGGCGAGGAAACTATTTGATGAATCTTTTGAAGATGAGTGGCTGGAGAAGAGAAAAGCAAAACTCCATGCAGCTACTTGATAAGTAACAACCGGGTATACTCGATAAATTCAACATCCCCCTACACGTTGATGGGAGCAACAGCGCATTCAGTACACTTAAAGCCTGCCGCAGCTCAGCCAACAGTAAGCCAACTGATAATTGTATACGCACAATAATATCATAGATACAAAAATCAATGCTGTTCTTGAATCACTTGCACTATTCATCTTGACCCTGGTAGTAATCGGGTTATTAACAAATTCATCAATAAGCTATTAGGAAAAGCGCGTATTACAACGATTCATCATTGAATATTCCTTGATGATTGCCATACTGTTGATTATTTTAGAAAATTGACCAATATAAACCAGTGTTTTATCGTTCAAGAATTTGGTAAAATGGGACTTTTCGGCTATGCTTCTAGTCTTTGGCTTTGTTAAAGAGAAACCAGGAAGTATTGTGGCCCCAGCTATTTTGCCTGCTTTACCTCAAGGGATAGCCTGGGCATTTTTAGGGCAGTATTATTAAATGTGATACTATTTCACACGAGTCCTTTCAGCAAATAACCAATAAAATAGGCCACAATCGCTGTCGCCCCACCAACCAAAAGCATCTCCAGTCCAGAGGTCCACCAGCGCTTGCCTGTGACATATACTCTTAGAGAGCCCACGGCAAATATGGTAGCAAAGGTAAGTGCAATTGAAAACGGGTACGAGTAATTTGCAAAGAAGGGAATAAAATAGGACAACACATAAGATAAAAGCGGGACGAATCCAGCAATCACAAAAGATAGAAAAGTCATTAGACCTGCCCAAATTGGTGATTTTTGCTCAGGGATAATATGGAGCTCTTCCAAGAGCATGGTATCCACCCACTGTTTTTTGTCACGGGTAATAACTTCCACCACTTTTTCTAACAGTTCTCCAGTAAATCCTTTTCGATTGTAGATATGGCGGATTTCCTGTTTTTCTTCATCCGGTAGATTCTCCACTTCCCACTCTTCTCGGTACTTTTCTCGCCGTTTGTATTCAACTTCCGACTTGGTGCCAAGATAGTTCCCGACTGCCATAGAAAGACCATCAGCAAAAAGATTGGCAAATCCCAAAATCATGACAATTCCAGAAGAGAGAGAGGCGCCTGCAACACCAGATACCACGGCAAAGGTCGTTACAATTCCATCAATGGCACCGTATACAATATCACCAATAAACTGCCCCTTTTCTATATCATGTATGGTGGGTTCTTTTAAAGAATTTTGAATGGTCTGTTCAGAGTGTGCTTCTCGAGATGCTTCAATTTCCAAGCTTTTATAAGCGCTTCGTGCGTCGCGTAAGCGGTCTTTTGGCATATATTTCTCCTAACCTGGACAAGCAATAAGCTTTATAATTTTATATCACAAATCACAAACTACAAATTCAAAGTTTCAATGACTAAATGACTAAAACGATTTCGATTTTTCAATGAAAGCGGAAAATATCTTCTTTATCTTTAT
>JBHIAC010000142.1:0-8371 GCA_046758365.1 bacterium | reverse complement strand
TACCACTAATGTCAGTAATGAGTGCGGAGATCCTCAGAGAATCTCCATAAGGTGTCTGGTTGATTTGTGAATGCTGGATGGTTGGGCCTTGGGGCTCGGAAACTGTGAACGTTTGATCGCTTACATCGTTAATGAAATTGAAATCTATATCAGTTAGTCTCAACAACCACTGATTAGAGCTCTCTAAATCTATATTCCACTCTATTGAATTAGATTCAATTGGAGTCGGCGAGAGAATGTCTTGCCAATTCGTCCCCCCGTTTTTAGACACTTGTATCAACACATCGCCAATCTCGCCCGTCCATTCCCATGAGATAATCTGCTTGCTTCCCCTTTCCCAATTTTCTCCTCCATTTGGAGATTTGATTGTAATTGTCCTAATTTCACCCAGGACACCGGGGTCACTAACTTTTTGAGCATAAATATCTGTTCCATTGGAAGTAATATTCCGCTGATCTTCCCAAGCTATGATAGCACCGGCAAATTTATCATCTACTAACACTGGATTTTTTTGAGCATTAGGAGCAGTTGTCACGGCCTGCCCCTCGTCTTTCCATCTTCTTACTACTCCTGTAGAATCGATTTTTTGTGCGAAAATATCTAAATTACCGTGGCGATCATCTTCCCAGGCGACAATGGCCTCGCCTCGGCTGTCAAAAATAATAGTGGCATTCGTTTGGTTTCCATTTGCCAAACATAACCGAAAATCGTTAGACCAAGGCGTTCCATTGCTGGAAACCCTCTGGGCAATGAGATTCCAATTCGTACCACTTAAATTTTCCCAAATTATGTAAGCGCCCTTTTGACCATCGGATGTAATGTTAATGTTATTCTTTTTACCTGGAATCGAATTGATTACAACACCCCCAGCCGTCCATTGAGGATTCCCATTTACATCAAATCTTTGAACCTTGATGTTATCTTGTGAGCCATTTGCTGGATTTATCCAGGCAATAATGGCCCCTCCCTGGCTGTCAGAAATAGCTACGGGGTAGGTTTGATTGGTAACCGTTGAACTTACAAGAATTTCGCCTGCTGGCCATGGTGATGTGGATGTACCTGTCCTTTTGATACCATTTGCATACACGGCAGGTAGAACATTTCGTGTATCCACCCAGGTTGCAATGATACCGCCGTCCAGGCCCGAGATTACAGCCGGAGGTCTATTGGGTTGTATGCCTTTTGCATTACTGCTTACTAATCCCTGTTGCGCTAATTGGGGAATCCCATTATTGTTTATGAATTGAAAGGTAATAAAATCATCAAAGAGCACTGAAACATAAGAAGCCGTAATGACACCGAAACTACTATTTCTAAGAATCAAAGGTGCCGAGTTGTTCCCGAGATGCGCTCGTGTTGTTGGATTCCATTGTGGTTGGCCGTCGATATTAAATTTCTGGGCGAATATTTCTTTCTCAGAAGATTTATTGCGGTTATCTTGCCAGGCGATGAAAAAATCTCCCTGCAAACCCGCAACAATCGAGGGTAACTCCTGTGATGCCATATCAGGATCAACATCTACAAGCAGACCATTTCCTGTCCACGAAAGTTTCCCGGATGGTTCAACACGTTGAAAAAAAATGTCGAAATTCCCCGTGCGACTATCTACCCAGGTGATAATAGCGCCACCAAAACCATCTTTTGCAATAGCCGGTGCAAATTGATTACTTCCGGCCAAGGCTGCTATAGGATTATTCACCTTATCATCGTCTGACCACTGAGATTGGGCCAATAAACCCTGAGCAAGAAAAAAGAAAAACCAGAGTAGAATAACAAGTCGCAAGACTATGCGCTGAAATTGGTAATTATTTCGCTTCATACGTTGTTCTCTTTTATAATTCACACAGATTGCTAAAAAATGAACTCTCCACCTTAAATAAGGGAAAACGATTTTCCCAGGCTGTAAGTGATTATAGATGATAGAATTAAAACTGCCGCAAATTGAGGTTAGCACCCCTCTCCTGTACAAAGGTGGTAAAGAAAAATATTTCAGATTAGTTTTACTAATTTATTTATTAAAAATAATATAAAATATTCGTAACGAATAGTCAAGTAATTTCTTATAGGTTTTTTTATTTTAATAATTTGTCAATAAAATTTTTATGACGTTCTTCAACCTTTTATGAAGGGCATCTTCCTCTTCAAAGGTAATTATTACATCGCATTTATTATCTTCGTTTAAATCCATGGCTCTAACAAGTTCGCCATTTTGAGGGAGAAGGACATTAAATTTTGCCCCCACACTGGAATTTATTACATTTTTCGAATCTCCCCAGAAAATGACGAGCCTTTTTTCTTCCTGGCTGCTCAAAATGTCCAGATTCCCGTCACCATTAAAATCCTCAATTTCGTATACTGGCGAGGCTGCACCTCCTCTAAAACTGAACCGAACCACCATCTTGGTTTTTAGGTTAGGGTTTTCCGGGTAAATACCGTCGCTGTTCATGAGGTAAAATTCAGCTTCCAGTTCAACGGTTTTGGTAAGGAGCATTTTGATAATCCGAGTTAATCCAACTTTCGCCACCGGAATAATTAAATCAATCTTATTATCGTGATTTACGTCCATAAGATCGAGAACCAGTTGGGTCCCGCCGGGTTTTATGATTTGGTCCGGTTCCTTGTTGAAATAATACGTTGCCAAAGAATGAGTGTTATCCAGCTTACCAAAATAAATCCTAACCTCGGTTTTTGGGTTGATAAAATTTTCCTGGGTTGAAATTCTTGTGCCCACGATATCTAATATTCCATCATCGTTTAAATCAATGACCCGCATAAGGAATCTTCTTTCACTTTTTTGACCCAGGTGGGTTCTTTGGATTTTTGCGCCGCGCCAAATGTCACCAAAATTCAAGTTAATTCTTTGTAAACTTTGTTGATAAAAATATCCAGTTTCATCTTGACAGAAAACTACAAGACTGTCTTTATAAACGCCAATCAAATCCTTTCTTCCGTCTGAGTTAAAATCCTCAAGAACAATATAGGGCGTAGAATAAGACGCATAGGTTTTGCTGCCAACCGAAAAGCGCATATCATAATGCCCAAAGACTTGAACTTCTGAACTAAGCGGAATTTCATTGATCAACCAACCAGAACTACCTGGATTTCGAAAATAAATTACACATTTAGTTATTTTAGGAACCAAGATTTCATCAACAAAATTGCCATTCAAATCTGAAACAAAATCCCAGGTGCACAATGTTTTTTTATCCGAAAGCATAAATATAGATTCCGTCTCAAAAAGTTTTTGAGGTGAGAGCGAGAAACCTGTATCGCTTAAACTATAATAAAAAATACCGCCTCGAGCAAAAAAGACTAATTCTTTTTTCGCATCGCCGGCTACGTCACCAAAGTCGAATAAAATAACCTGGTCGGTAAGGGTAAAAGACTGATCGGGCTCGAGTCGGAAACCAGTATGATCCTGGAAGTAAACCGAAACCAATCTTGCATGTGAATTGTCCATCTCGTTACGGAGTGTCAAAACGACAATATCCTTCAAACCATCGTTATTCAAATCCTCCGCATGGTAGGAATCAATTTTGCCTTCAGTTTCAAGACAATAGGTTCGAAATAAATCGGCTGGAAAGCTAAACTTGGTGAGCAACAAGTTAGAAAACACCATCAAAATACTTGAATAAACAAGAGTGCGCATATTTAGAGTTGTGATATTAAAATATTTTATGTTTTTATAATTAGCTTAAATATATAAAATCTAAACATATTGGGCAAGGAATTTTAGTTATATCAAGATTAAAAGTATTAGTATCGGTAAATTTCAGATAATCTAATTATGGGTATAAAAAAGTGGATTGGATGCAACTTCCGAGGGAAATGATTTTGAGGAATTTCTTAATGCAAGAGCTAACTAAGTAGAATAAATAAATTTTCGTTACTGCCTGTCCAATAGATAAGTTGACGCATACGCAACGATTTTTGTAAAGCCGGTCGCATGACGTCTTTACCAGAATTGATTTGACTATATTATTCTTAAGATTTATATTTGAATATGACTCGACAAGCCGTTAGCATTTTATTGACCCGCGACCCAGATTCGACTGAAGTCTATTTGGTTAAACGAAATCCTGAGTTGAAATTCTTTGGTGGGTACTATGCATTTCCCGGAGGTACACTGGAGGTCGATGATGCAGAACTTGAAATCAAAAATGCCGCCAGAATCCATAAAGACACAAGCAAATACTTAGTCGCGGCAGTCAGAGAAGTGTTTGAAGAAACAGGCATTTTACTGACCTGCAGCGAAAGAAGAATTTCAAAAGAAATCTTGCAAGATTACCGCAGCCGACTTTTGGCCGACGAAATAACTTTTTCTGAAATACTCAAACAAGAAAAACATATTATTGACGCGGTCGACTTTCATACCATCTGTTCCATAACAACTCCTGTGTTTTCTCCAACACGCTATGAAACACAATTTTACTGGGTTAAGATTCCCGAAGGGACTACACCAGACATTTGGCCAGGTGAACTTGTTCATGGCGATTTCTTTAGAGCCGAAGAGGCCGTGGTTCTTTGGAAAAATGGGGATATGCTCATAGTACCACCTGTAATTTTTATGCTGCACGAACTGGTTGGAAGTACGGTTAAAGCCTTTACAAACCGCATTCATGCAATTGCTGAGTCCTACCAAAAAGGCAAAATTCATGAAGTGTATTTTACACCTGGCGTACAATTAATTGCTCTGCAGACCAGAACACTCTTTCCTGCGACGCACACCAATACTTACTTGATTGGCGAGTCTCAGATTTATATTGTGGACCCTGCGCCATTTGATCCGACAGAACAGCAGAGACTGTGGAACTATTTGGATGATTTAATCCAACAGGGGCGTGAGTTTAAAGGTATTTTGCTAACTCATCACCATCCAGATCATGTGGGTGCCCTGGAAGCTTGTCAAAAACGTTATGGATTGCCTGTATTTGCTCACAGAGAGACGGCCCAAAGGCTGCCAAACATTCAAATTGAGCGCTATCTAAGGCATGGCGATAAAATAGATTTAGGTCCAACTCCTGATGGCCGATCTGGTTGGGTTCTCAAGGTTTATCATACTCCGGGTCACGCCCAAGACCACCTCGCTTTTCAGGAGAACCGCTATGGTGCCGTGATTGCCGGAGACATGATTTCAACTATTTCGACTATTGTCATCAGTCCACCCGAAGGTCACCTGACAACATATCTCAAGTCTTTAGAATTTCTTAAGTCCATCACCACAGGAACACTCTATCCAGGCCATGGGCCGGCTGTTCGCGATGGCCAGGAGGTAATCCAGTATTACATCGAGCATAGAAAAGCAAGGGAAGAAAAACTCCTTAAATCTTTGAGTAAAGAGCCTAAATCACTTTCTGATTTAATCCCAAAAGTATATGACGATGTAGATCCGCAGTATTGGCCAGTGGCTGAACATACACTTTTATCCGGACTTATTAAGTTGATAGAAGAAGGGAGATGCCATAAAGTTGGTGATAAGTATCAGACAACGTAGCCACAGAAAATATGTTTAAATGAGTGTTGGAATTGCAAAGAGATTGTATCCGATTCCATTAATAATTATTTAACAAGTCAATCTCAAGGTATTAAGGAGCAAGGAGGCCATATGACTTTATTTGATTAGCAACATTTTTTTGTTATCAATAGGATATCGCTTGGGCCTTGAAACGATATATGTAACTTCCCGAAGGCGACTTAATCTCTATCAGAGGTTTGTAAGGACCAGGTAACCGTGAGCGTTTTACTATTAAAATCAAATTCGAGGAAATAAACAGTAAGCGAGGTAATGTGCCGTCATCTTTCCTCCCAGTTTATCAGTTTATGGAATTTTGTGTGTCTTGTATTTTAGAAATAACGGCCTAATTTGTCATTTCAACAATCTAAATCGGTTAAAAGTAATTCCATTAGAGCTGCTTCCCCTTAGAGCGAGAAAAGAAGATATACCTCTGTTGGTAAGTTATTATTTATAAAATCTTTAAAAATTAACTAAATCTGGAAGAAAGATCGTTGATCCCTCTGTGATGGATAAATATTCTTGGCCAGGAAACGTGAGAGAATTAAAGAACCTGGTGGCGCATTTAGTGTCTTTAACAGAAGGACCAAGGATTACCTTTTCGGACCTACCAGAATACATCACAAATTCCAAAGTCCGTGCAAATACGAACCGTAATCATATATCAGATTTATTTTTTATTGAGGCAAGGAAGCAGATCATGCAAGAGTTGAGAAAGAATTTTTTTCCAATTTGTTAAAGAAATGTGGTAGAAATATTTCAAAGGCGGCAAATCTTGCCCAAATTAGTAGAAGAACAATGTATCGTATGATAAACACTTACAATATACATAATTTAATTTAGAAATTGTATACTTTCAGTAACAACTGTAACCTTTTGTCACAGTGTTTATTTTTTATTCTCTTATGGTTTAATTTTAATTAGAGTTGTATAGTTTAGGTAACACCATACTTAATATTGTAATAAATTAATATCATTCACTCAAAGATAATAGACAGCTTGTTACTGTTTAATTTTATTGAATTTGTATACTCATCATAAACAATTATTCTTTCCTAGTACCTGATCTTTCAATTTGGTACACCATTTGCATATCCAAAATATACACTCATAATTTTTACACATCATAATTTTATTTTCCTTAATTAATAAGATATTAGAAACAGTTTAATAATTGGTATCTATTTCAGGAGGTGAGCTCTAATTAAACCTTTTATCAATTAAGGATCTTAAATTATGAGTCAAGTTTTTTCATTAGATAATAAAAGCTGTGGCAAAAGGAATTTTGGAATACTGGAATAATGGAAGTATTAGCTATTTTTCACATTACATTCCATTGTTCCATCATTCCAATCTTCCCTTTTCCGATTGTAATTGGAATGCAAACTGTTATTTTCTTCGTCCTCGTTGGTTTGAGGCGAGGCTTCGCTAGAATTTTTATTTGAATTTGGAGCTTGGTAATGAGAAAATTGTCCGTTTTGTTGGCCACGGAAGATCATTCTCTCGAAGAAAGAGTGCTTGAGATTCTTAACGAAAATAGCTATCAGGTGGTAGTCGTTGACTGTTGTAAAGAGGCTATAAAAAATTTGTTGGATAATGATTTCGATTTGGTGATTTTTGATCTTAGTATTAAAGAATTAGATGGATTAGATACAATTCAAATAATTAAAAGTTGTCGCCCCCAAACTCATATAATTTCGGTTTTGAATAATAGTTCCTATGAAACCGAAAAACAAATTGCAAAAGTCGGAGTTTATTTTAGAATGGAAAAACCTATCGATGAACAAATTACAAAAAAACTAGTGCAAAATTTAGAAAAAAAAATAAAAAGTAAAACAAATTAATTCTAATTAAGAGATCACAAAAATGTTTTTACGCAAATTTCTCATTATGCTGATAAATAATAAAGAATAATAAACTTCACTAAATTATATAACAGAGACCAACAACAACTTCATTTTATAAAGTCCGGCACGACTTTGAAACGAAGGTTTAGCTTACAGGATAAATTTTTGTATCTTAATTAGTAAGGATTGGCCTCTGTATTTAATAATATAACATCTTTATTCTTTCATTTCAAATTAAGAAATTTAAATTTTAAGTTTTTTATGAGTGAACAAAATAATAATACATTACAAGTAAGACTATTACTTAATCATATTATTTCTACATTTAATGTGAAATTGGGGATGCTATGGATTGCTGATACAGGTTCATTTTATATAGCCACCAAAAATGGGAATCATAATGCTTTTAGCCCTGGTACTCTGTCTCATTATTTATCTGGTTATTATTATAGATTTGTAAATGTAAGTCATAACAAGAATCCGATTTTGGTAGAAAATCTGTATGAAACTCCTAACCATCCCCAAAATTTACTTAAACTTGCGAAAGTTGAAAACATAAAATCTCTTCTCATTTCACCTATATTGCTTAATAATTATGTAAAAGGGACTGTAATACTAGGCTCAGATGACCTTAATATTCTTATTAATCTTAATTATGAGTTGTTTAAGCTGTTAACAAATTTAGCTCCCTATTTAAATGAAAATAATCATTCGAATTCTGATATAAGAATTTTAGATCAAACCGCTGATTCATTAGGTTTGATTGTAGGCGAAAGTCAACAAATGCAAGAAATTTATAAAACAATATTAAAAATCTCTCAATCTGATGCCAATGTTTTCATTTATGGAGAAAGTGGAACCGGAAAAGAGTTGATTGCTCGAACCATTCATTTTCAAAGTAGAAGAAAAAATCAAGCTTTCATTCCCGTGGATTGCGTAGCATTGCCGGAGAGTTTGCTTGAAAGTGAACTATTTGGTTATGAGAAAGGAGCGTTTACAGGCGCTAATAATA
>JBHIAC010000141.1:0-8448 GCA_046758365.1 bacterium | reverse complement strand
TTAAGGGAAGTCGGCTTGATTGGATTTCAAGTAAAAAGATTCGTCAATTGGAAACTCGTAATCTTCCATTTACCCAGGGTGTTTTCTTAAACGGTAAGGGTAAGAGCAAGTTTTTGGAACCAATTGTTATTACAGGCGTAACCGGAATTATTATATTTTTATTTTATTCGCTGCGCAGCCGATAAATAAAAAACATTAAGGATACTGGATGAAATTTAAAGAGAGAAATTATCTGATATGGAGCCTTGGCTATTTAATCATAACGATGATGAGCTGTAGTTCGTATAATGTCAAACCTAATATGGCTCCGGAGGAACGATTTGCTTTAGCTAAAAAAATGTTCGAGAATCGAGACTTTTTTGAAGCAAAAACTCAATTTAAGATTGTAACGCTTAATAATCCAGGTATTCATTTTGTTGATGAAGTACAGTATTATCTTGCTGAAGCTCATTTTTATTTAAAGGAGTATATTATAGCTGCTGATGAATATAGTCGATTAATTCGTCTTTATCCGAAAAGCCAATGGGCGGATGATGCTGAATATAAAATTGGGTATTGTTATTTTAAGCTATCCCCAAAAGCCTCATTAGACCAGAAATACACCCATCAAGCCATTGAGAATTTTCAAAGATTTTTAGAGGATTTCCCAAATAGTGAATTGGTTCCGAAGGCAGAGAAAATGCTGAAAACTTGTAGAACTAAGTTGGCTAAAAAAGAATATAAGGCCGGAGAACTTTACCGAAGACTAAATAATTATACTGCAGCCTTGGTATATTTTAATAGCGTATTAGAGAACTACTATGACACCCAATATGCTGAACCAGCCCACTTCTGGAAGGGCGAAACCCTTTATAAATTGGATCGAAAAGAGGAGGCCCTGGAATCGTTTAAAGAGTTTCTTCGAAAGTATCCAAATAGCAAATACCTGGGTAAGGTTAGAAATCGTATTCATGAGGTCAATTCGAGCGTGTTGAATGTCCACGAAACGGACGGAAAGACTATATTAAGCAAACAGTCTAAAAATTAATAGAGAAGAAATTGAAAATTGGACTATACGGCGGGACATTTGATCCTATTCATAACGCGCATTTAATTATTGCTCAATACATAAAAGAGGAACTACAACTTAATAAAGTTATTTTTATCCCTTCTGCTTGCCCACCTCACAAACAAGTTTTTGCAACCCCTGGAATTCGGTTGAAAATGGTTAACCTCGCCATTGCAGATAATCCCGACTTTGAATGTTCAGAAATTGAAATTAGAAAGCAAGTGATTACTTATAGTGTGGACACTATAGAATCCCTAAAAAATCAATTTAATATTGACAAACAAAATTTATTTTTGTTGATGGGGTCTGACAACCTGATTGATTTACCCAATTGGAAAAATCCTGAAAAGATTATTGGCCTGTGTACAATTGTGGTTTTTCCCAGAAGTCACGACAACATAGAAAGAGTCCAGAGCCAGTATAGAGACAAAGTTATATATTTGCAAGGTGCTCCTGTTATTGAAATCTCCTCTACAACTATTCGAAATCTAATTCACAAAGACCGTTCTATTAAATACTTAGTCCCACCTAAAGTAGAAGAATTAATCAACTCGGAAAAGCTCTACCGGTAACTCTTAAAGTAACAAGATATTATTCCATTATAAGACAGCATGATAGTGTCGAAATTACCATTGTAAAAAATACTTGATTTTCTAAAAATAATGCATTACTTTTGGGCACAAAGTGAGGGTAGAGATGGTTTATTGGATTTCATGTTCCATATTTAAATTTATAATAAAAGTTTTTTTTCGGGGTAAATGTTATGAGCAGGAAAATTTACCCCAAAAGGGCCCTTACATTGGTGTTATCAACCATAATAGTATATTAGATATTCCTGCGATGGCCTTAGTGGTTAAGCACAAAGCCTCTACAATGGTTAAGCATTCGTTGTTTAAAGTTCCAGTTTTGGGGTGGTGGTTGAAAAGTGTCCATATGTTCCCGGTAGTTCGAGGTGCAGGGGATCTAGAGGCAATGGACCGTGCGTTAGAAATGTTAAAAAGGGGATATGTTCTTTATATGGCTCCGGAAGGCACGCGTAAATATAACCCAGATGCACCCCCAAAAGCACATACTGGTTTTATTCGACTGGCTCAATTGGCCAATTGCCCTATCGTTCCTATTGCCATTATTGGCACTCGTGAGGCCCTGCCGCCGGGTGCAAAATTTCCAAGATTGGTTAAAATTCGAGCAAAAGTTGGTAAACCAATTCAATTGAAAAAACTTAAAGTAAATTTAAAAAACCGAGATAAGTTACAGCAGCAAGCCCAATCTGTGATGGAACGGGTATATCGCTTAAGAGATGAACTTATAGCTTTGGATGGTATAGATCAATAACAGGCAGTGCTTAATAATACCTAATATTAGGTTAATAAAACTTGAGAATTCTACAAGTTTGTTCTTCCCCATCGTGGGGAGGACTGGAAATGCATGTGTCCCAACTGGCTGAAAGGCTCAGAAAGAACGGTCATGATGTTTCTGTGGTTGCAACTCCTAATTCTCCTTTAGACACCGCTCTCAAAAAAATGGCCTTTAAACCTGAAGACGAAGAATTAAATGGTTATTTCAATCCAAAGGGAGTTTTCAATTTAATCAAACTGTTAAGAAAACAAGAAGTTCAAATCATTCATGCACATTTCAGCAAAGATTTGTGGACCTTAGTTCCAGCCCTGCATTTTGTAGATAAGGTTCCGTTAGTGCTCACTAAACATGTTGGAACTTCGAAACCTAAGAAGGACCCGTTACATACCTGGCTTTATCGAAAGGTCGATTATTTCATAGCCGTTTCTCAAGTCATTTACAACAATTTACTCGAGACGCATCCCATAGACAAAAACAAGATAGGGATTATTTATCCTGGTATTGATTTGAGACGATTTGACCCTAACAGATACAAACCAACACAGGTGAAGATGGAAATAGGTTGGCATCCTAAAACTCAAATAGTCGGTATTGTAGGTAGAATTCAAATAGGAAAAGGATATCTAGAGTTTTTAGAAATGGCGAAGCGGATTTCGTTGAAATTACCCAATGTGCGTTTTTTGATTGTTGGGGGCTCTTCTATAGGTGAAACTCAAGAAGCGGAATTGATTTTAAAAAAGATTCGGGATAATGACCTAAATAAGAAGGTATTTAACACTGGCTTTCAAGAGGAAGTAGCTAAATTTTTATCTTGTATGGACATATTTGTTTTTCCTTCAAGAGCTGAATCATTCGGGTTAGTATTGACCGAAGCCATGTCTATGAAGAAGCCTGTAGTAGCCTGTAAATGCGATGGTGTGTTAGATGTCGTTGTACATAACAAAACAGGGTACTTGATACCTGTACAAAATGTTGATAAATTAGAGAACGCTGTTTTGGAACTTTTAGGAAATTCCAACCTTAGAATATATTATGGTCGGGAAGGACGAAAAAGAGTAGAAAAGTTATTTGATATTAGAATTATGGTTTCAAAGATTGAAGCTTTATACCGGTCTTTGTCTCCTGTTACAAATAATTCGAAATCTGGATTACAACTAACTCATGTTTGAAATATATTCATAAAGGACAAATTCTTAATTCTAAACGCTGTATTTCAACTTTTTGAGTTGGAGGCATTTATGTATAGAAAAATTATTTGTTATGCTTTATCGAATATTTTTTGTCAAGACAATGATGATATTGATTATGATTATGACGATGACGATGAAAACTGGGACGATGAAGAGGAATGGGAAGATGAGTGGGATGAGGAAGATGAAGATTGGGAGGATGAAGAGGATGAAGATTGGGGTCAGGAAAAAGGATTTGATTTTGATAGCGATGACGATGGCTGGGAAGAAGAAGATTGGGGTTTTGAGGAGTGGAATTAAATTCAGTGCATAGATAACATTTTGAGTACAAGAGAATATCCAAGTCACCCCCTTGTTGCTGTGGGGGCCGTGATTATCAAAGATGGTAAGATTTTGTTGGTGAAAAGACGTTATGAACCCAAAGCGAATTACTGGACGTTGCCAGGTGGACTCGTAAAATTAGGGGAAGGTGTTCGTCAGGCTTTAATTCGGGAGGTTCGGGAAGAGTGTGGGATCGAAATTGAGCCCAAAAGAATAATTGATGTGATTGATTTTATAGAGAAAGACGAAAATGAAAGATTCCGATTTCATTATGTGATCGTCGATTTTGAGGCTATCTACAGAAATGGGGCAGTTAAGCCTGCATCGGATGTACAAAGTACGAGATGGTTTTTTATAACTGAACTCAATAAAGTAAAATTACCTATAATTACTAAGAATTTCCTTAAAGAATATTTTGAAATTTGAGAAAATGCGAAATATAAATAACCGTCAGAAAAAATTTATTAAACCAAAGCGTGATATAAAAAAAGAATGGATTAAACAATTTAAAGAGAAAATTAAAAATAAATCAATCAAAAAATGACCCTCGATGAAGTTCTTTGCCAGAGCCAACAATAAAAGTTATGAAATAGAAGTAGATGATTTCACTGAAAATTTTACGGTGCATCTTGGTAATAAACTTATTAAAGCAGAGCTTCAGCGTGTATCCCAAGAAGGTCTCTATTCTCTCTTAGTAGATAATCGATCTTACCAGCTATTTATTGAAGAAAATTCACAAGGTTGTGAGGTAATCATAAATGGCAGAAGATTTCTAGTTGAATTGGAAGATGAGAAAACGCGTTTACTACAGAGCCTTATCAAGACCGACAAAAAATCCAAGGGCCAAATGGAAGTCAAAGCCCCCATGCCGGGTTTGATAGCGAAAATTGAAGTTGAAGAAGGACAAAAAATAAAAAAAGGGGATGGATTGCTTATTATTGAAGCTATGAAGATGGAGAATGAAATTCGCGCAAATGTGGGTGGTGTAGTTAAAAAAGTTCTTACAAAAGAAAAAGAATCGGTTGAAAAAGATATGATTTTGATGGTTATTGAATAAATATTAATCAAAGGAGAAGAACATGCCCATTTACGAATATGTTTGTGAGGATTGCGGCAAAAGGAATAGCTTTTTGATCATGATAACTGGTAGACCTTTTGCAGAAAAATGCCGAAAATGTGGGAGCTCCAATTTAACACGCATCATGTCTCGATTTGCTGCAGTGCGTTCGGAGGAAAGTCGCCTGGAAAGTTTAGCCGATCCATCTAAATGGGGTGACCTTGATGAGAATGATCCCAAGAGCATGGTAAAATTTATGAAAAAAATGGGAAAAGAAATGGGTGAAGAGCTTGGTGAAGACTTTGATCAAATGATAGAGGAAGCAGAACAAGAAGCCTACAAGGGCGAAGGCTCGAATCAGGAAGACGATGATGAATTATAGGATTTCATGCTAAATACTATTTTCTTTATTTACTATTAAAACTAAATTTGAAAAATGAAAACCATAGGTGTACTAGGCGGAATGGGGCCGGAATCAACGGCTCTTTTTTTTCAAAGAATTATCCAATTGACCCCTGCCCAGAAGGACCAGGATCATATCCCTGTAATAATTTATAGTGATCCACAAATACCGGATAGGTCCAAAGCCATTCTTGAACATGGTCCAAGTCCTCTACTGGCTCTGGTAAAAGGAATTGAAATGCTTGAAAAGGCGGGTTCAGATTTTATCTGCATCCCGTGTAATACAGTGCATTATTACTTTAAACGAATGGAAAGCGCTTCTCATGTTCCATTGATTAATCTTATCGAAGAGATGGTCAATGTCACTTTAAACGAATACGATAATGTGAAAAATGTGGGCCTGTTAGCGACTATCGGTACGGTAAAAACTAAAATATATCAAAAGGCATTTCAAAAAGAAAATATAAAGGTCGTGGTTCCGGATGATTGGGAATTAAATGATTTACACAGTGCAATTCTTCGTTTGAAGGGCCAAAGCCAAAACAGTTATTCAATTCTTAAATTCGCGGAAAATTTAATAAAAAAAGAAATTCAAGTTTTATTATTAGGCTGTACCGAATTAAGCCTTATTCGGTCACACCTGTCTTTAAAAGTCCCTATCATAGATTCTGTTGATGTCCTGGCAAAAAAGGCCGTCAACCTGGCTTTGAACCTTTAAATTGTATTATGCTGAGTGTCTATTGCAATGAAAACGATTAGATTAAAAATTCAAATAATTCCAGCTTTAATCATCTTCATTTATTCCACATTAGCTATTTTGGGATGTTCGAAAGAAAAAAAGCAAGCACAAGAAACGGAAGATTTAGAGAAAGCAAAACCGTCATCCAGTTCAGTCCCAACCGAAAAGTTGAAAACAAATCACAAAGGTTTGAAAGACCCAGAGGTGCTTCAAGGAATTGTTTATGTATCAAGTGCTTACTCCTCACCTCATTTAGCTTTGGAAAGCGAAAATGGAAAAGTTTACCTGATAACCGGAGAGAGGCAAAGAGAGTTGAGCAATCTTCGAAACAGGAAAGTGACTGTTTGGGGTTATGTGTATAATGACACAAGCAATAAAGAAGGTATCCGGGATACGGTCGAGGTCCTGCGTTACGAAGTGATTCGGGGAGAGGGTGGGTGATATTTAGCTTGTCTATCATTTGATAAATAAAACTAAGTGTGAAAGTTCAAGACAAGAGGACTTAGACTGGTATAAACATCCGTTAGTTTCTGCCTTGCATGAAATTGTAAATGGGGGGAGGAGCCCAACCTATGCGAATTGTAGTAAAAATTAAATAATGCCTGAGAAGAAAACATCTATTTTTATTGATACAAAAAAAGAAATAAATGAAATCCGACTGCAGGGGCGAGGAGGTCAGGGCATCGTTACAGCAGGCGAGCTTCTGGGAAAGGCGGCGATTTTAGAAGGAAAATTCGCTCAATCCATCCCAACGTTCGGGCCCGAAAGAAGAGGCGCCCTTTCTACCTGCTCTCTGAGAATCAGCAACCAACCAATCTTATTGAAATGTAGTTCCACCACCACAAATGTTCTCTGTCTCCTCGACCCAACTATCTGGCATTTTGTTAATATTACGACGGGGTTGGTTGAGAACGGTCAGTTGATTTTTAATACTACTAAATCGCCGGAAGAGGTTAATAAAGAACTGCGCTCAGGTAAATTTGGATATACGTTGACCAAAAAGAATTACTCTCTGTTTACAGTGGATGCCACCGGGACTGCTCTGGAAATGATGGGCAAAGCTATCACCAACACCGCGATGATGGGTGCTTTTGCTAAGGCGACCGGCTTGGTTCAAATGAAATCGGTCTCATCTGTTTTGAAGGGAAAATTTGGAAATAATGCAGACATCAACATCCAAATGGCTACAAAGGCCTACGAGGATTTGCAAGGGGGTGTTTTCAGTGAATAAATTTAGAAGGAGTTCACAATGATGGAGAAATTTGATTTTTTAATAGGAAATTGGAATCTAGAATATAGAGTTCCAAAGAGCGCATTCAGTGAAGCAGCGACGGGTAGAGGGATTGGAGCATTCAAAAGAGCTCTAGATGATAAGTATGTTTATTTTGATTATTCATGTTCGTTGACAACAGGAGAAGGAGAAGCACATGCAATTTTTGCGTGGGACGAAAAAGCGAAGATGTATAGATATTGGTGGTTTGAAAGTTCAGGAAATTTTTTAACAGCAAGTTGTAATTTTGTTAATAATGAAACTCTGTTTTTGAATTGGCATGATACCTTATTAATCCAAACTTTTACAAAAGCTGGTCCAGATAAAGTGGTATTGAGAATGGAAAATCCTAATTCTGAAGGAAAGTATGAATTAATATTAGAAGTAATATTTACAAGAAAATAAATTGAATATGCTTTTTAATCGACAGAACGTCTTGGTTCATGACCTTGGTGCAAAGACAGGAGCAAATCTATGGGCATGGAAAAATACAAAGATTTCGTAAAACGAGCTAAAAACACGCTGACTTATGATCCGGGATGGTCTGAGGATAACAAAACCGGCGCGTGGCGCAGCCTGCGTCCGGTCATATTTTATGACCAATGCACCAGTTGTGCACTCTGCTGGCTCTACTGTCCCGAAGGGTGCATTACTAGAGACGGATTCGAGATAAACTACACGTATTGCAAAGGATGCGGCATCTGCGCTGAAGAGTGCCCACCTGAGGCAATCATAATGGAAAGGGAGGTTGAATGATGAGAACGGAATTCTGGAATGGCAATATGGCCGCAGCACAGGCGGCCAAGCTGGCGCGGATTCAGGTGGTCGCGGCTTACCCCATTACACCTCAGACTCACACGGTAGAATATCTTGCTGAATTTATCGCCAACGGTGAACTCCACGCTGAGTTGGTCAAGGTGGAGTCGGAGCATTCTGCGCTCTCGGTATGTGCCGGGGCTTCATCGGTGGGAGCCAGAGCCTTCACCGCGAGCTGTTCGCAGGGACTTCAGCTTATGAGCGAAGTGCTCTATTTTACTTCCGGGATGCGCTTCCCGGTGGTGA
>JBHIAC010000140.1:0-8477 GCA_046758365.1 bacterium | reverse complement strand
CGGCGCACTAAAACTGCCTGTTCTTTCTCTAAATCTTTTGGACCAATTTCAATTCTTAAAGGCACCCCCCTTTGCTCCCATTCGTTGAATTTCCAACCCGGCCGATAATGTTCACGATCATCTAATTTGAAAGTGAAGTCGTTTTTCCAACTTTGTGCCAGCGAACCAATTCTAGATAGAATTTCAGCCTTTTCTTGGTCACCACTCCATATCGGAACGATCACTACCTGAATTGGAGCAAGTTTTGGCGGCAGGACGAGTCCGCGGTCATCGCTGTGTGTCATGATGAGGGCGCCTATTAATCGAGTTGTGACTCCCCAACTCGTAGCCCAAACATACTGGAGTTCTCCTTTTTCATCCTGAAATTTAACATCAAATGCTTTGGCAAAATTTTGGCCTAAATTGTGCGAAGTCCCAGCCTGCAATGCTCGTCGATCTTGCATCATTCCTTCTATGGTGTAGGTTCGAACTGCTCCTGCAAATCTTTCTTTTTCTGATTTCACACCAGCAATCACAGGCATAGCCATAAACTCCTCTGCAAATGTTTTGTAGAGCTCCAGAATTTTTAATGTTTCCTCTTCTGCTTCTTCTTGGGTGGCGTGAGCTGTGTGTCCTTCTTGCCAAAGGAATTCCAGGGTTCTCAAAAACAGCCGGGTTCGCATTTCCCACCGTACAACATTGGCCCATTGATTGATCAGCAAAGGCAGGTCGCGATAGGATTGAATCCAATCTTTGTACATGGCCCAGATAATGGTTTCGGAAGTGGGTCTCACCATCAAAGGTTCTTCCAGTTTTTTCCCACCGCCATGTGTAACAACCGCACACTCCGGTGCAAAGCCTTCCACATGTTCTGCCTCTTTTTTAAGATAACTTTCAGGAATAAACAAGGGAAAGTATGCATTCACGTGTCCTGTTTCCTTAAACATGCCGTCTAAAGCCGCCTGCATTTTTTCCCAAATGGCGTAACCGTTAGGTCTAATGACCATACAACCTTTAACGGGGGCGTAGTCAGCCAATTCAGCGGCAGCAATAACATCTAAATACCATCGTGAATAATCTTCAGAGCGTTTGGTTATGCCCATTGCCATACCTATATATACCTATTATTAATAATAATAAAAACCCCTATTTAAATAGATAGGGGCAATAATTATTTATTATTTAGCAAATATTATTAAAATTCTCGTTCTCGATCTCTAGTTTTTTTCTTTAATTTCTTCCTTTCTTTTTGTCTAAGGTGTTCATCCTCCGCATCAAAATATTTTTCCCAATATTTCCGCTCCTCTGAGATACCATCTTCTCCTTCGTCTTCTAAATCAAATTGAAAAGAGTCTTTTTCGACTTTTTCCTCTTCTGGGTCATCCCAATCAGATTTCATATCCTTAGGAGGCCTTTTGTTTTTCTTACTCACTTTGGTACTCCTGAGATTGGTATAACTAATATTTTATAAATGTGAAAGATAATTAAACGAAAGAAAGTTCATGATTTTTATTGAGCTTTAGACGAAAAATATATGTATATAAATTCTATTTGTCAAGAATTTTCTTAAGATAGAATCTCAAAGGGGTAGTAAATAAAAATAGACTGTCTTGACTTCTTTTTTGGCAAGTTCAATGGTCCGAGCAGGTGGTTCTGACCGAAAACCTTGCTTTTTGACTTCTATGTAATAACTTCCCTCGGCAAGCTGAATTCGCAGTGGTGTGGTATTTTTAGTCCCCTCCCATAATTTACCATTGATATATACAAAGGCATTTTTCAAATTCTGAGGATTGGATAATATTATCGTTAAAGTTCCCATATTCAAATTAGATTTTGATTGAGTTGAATTTATCCGATTAATCGATGGCAGTGATCGCAACTCCACATTTATAGATTTAGAACCTGGCCTATAAAAAGCTATTTCTTTAGCCCACATCTCAAAGCCACTTTTCTGAACCTTTATAAGATAGGTTCTGCGCAAAAATAGTTTTGAAATTATTATCACACCTTGACCATTGGTTTTACCGTAAGAGGTACCATCCACAAAAACTTCTGCTTCTTGAGGAACCTGACCGCTTCTAACTGATATTTCTAAATTTACCGATGAATATGGGGAGTGAGTTTGTGATACCTTAAGTGCCGGCTTTTCAGCTTCGGCAATCTGGGACTTATATTGGTTTTTAATAGCTTTTTTTGAGGGCGTTTTATTAATAAATTCTCCCTTCGTTAGGTTTGTAAAAAAACTATCAGCAGAGTTTAGATTTTCTCGGGTTTTTGTTTTTGCAGGAACCTTTATTCTAATGTCTTTTAAAGTGAGCCATGATGTATCTCTTTTACTGAAGGGCTTCTTTTTAGCGCTATTAGCATCACTTTTTAAATTGTTTTCAGCTAAAAATGCTTTTGGCTCTGTGTTTTCCAATAAATCTCTACTAACTTTCTTATTATCTGAATCTTGCCATGTTTGTCCTCGGTCTAAAATAGAGATATTTAGATGTTTTATAAGTCGTGAAGTCCAATTAAAATGAAAAGTGAATACAATCAAAATAAACACTGAAAATAAAAGTATAACTGGAATTAGTGTAATTTTTAAAAATGACCAAAATGAGAATCTTCTCATTTTGCTTTTAGATAAATCTTGTTTTTGGGTAGGCGGATTAAATTTCCCATTTTGCTTCGAAATAGCAGGAGTTTGACTTGCTAAAATGGAAGACTTTGCTTTAGATAAATGTTCGAGAAATATACTAAGATTAGGATATCTGTTTTCAATTTTAGATTCAAGAGTTTCTAAAATTAGGGGGTCGAGAATGTCAGGGACTTCCAGACGCTGGAGACTTGGAGGTATAACAGTTCTTTGATGTGCTTGATCTGAATAATCTTTAAAATTACGATAAAACCAGGGAATTTCCCCTAATAGAATTCTGTAAAATAAAACACCCAAAGAAAATATATCACTTCTACGGTCTAAATTAACCACTCCTTCAATAAATTCTGGGGAGTAGTAGGGTAACAAAGTTAATATCGGAGCATGTTTTTTCTTGATTAATAGGCGTATAAATCCCCCAAATCCAAAATCAGTAAGTTTAACTTGCTGGAAATGGTCATCAATAAAAATATTTTGTGGCGTTAAATGTCCATGAATAATGCCGTCAATATGGTCAAATCGAAGAATTGTCGCAAGTTTTCCAATAATTTCAGTCGCATTAGTTATAGATAAAATAATTCTTTTACTCAAGACTTCTTCTAAAGTCAAGAGGTCAAAATGATCTAATATAATATAGTGCATACCTAGCTCATCCCCATGGCCCAGAGCCCGGATATAATTTTCATTTTCTATCGAGCAGTAAAGCTCAGCACTTTGATGAAAGGCTTGAACTATATCATCATGCGTTGAAAAATTTTCATGCAAAATTTTTAGATAAATCGAGCCTTCAGAATCCATTCTTTTTGCGGTATAGAGCTTTCCTATTACATCCTCACTGACCTTTTCACCAATTTGATAATTTTTTAATTGCATTAGATAGTCTCTTCAAAAACTTTTCAGTTTTTGTGAGTAATTTCTATATAACTATTTTAAAATTTGATAATTTTATGATATTTACTTGACAAATAGTATCAATTTTTGTATACTAAATTCAAATTTATTACATTTTACTTAAAAATATGGAGTCCGATCTCAGCATAACCTAAATGGGGAGTACCACCACCTCCAAAGTAGAAAAGCTCGTCGGATATAGGGCGAGCTTTTCTTTTAATTACCTCAATCTCATTAATTAAATCCATATAGCTGTATTCTTGGCTGCTTTCGACTTGACATGATTTACTGCAACGTTACTGAAATTTGAAAATAAGGTTGGTATAGTCTCCATATTTAATACCAGCAAAGTGTATTAATTGGTAAATATTTTCTTATGTGGGAATTTAATATTTATATCCTGACGCAGCGAGCTGCACTGTTGAATTATGAATGAAATAGGTGATATAATTCATAATTGCTACATTGTCTCATTGTTACTAATCAAACAATTTAACAATAGAGCAATGAGAATTAAAAACAAAATTTTTGCACAAAAAACAAAGATTTGATTGCTAATACTATAAAGTCATCAGTTTATGTACTTTATGGTCAATTCAATACCTAACTGCTTTGATTCAGAATTCCTGTTACCAAATTTAATTTTGAAAATTCTCCTTGTGAAATATATGTAATTGATGGTTCGCGTCCTAAAACTTTGTCTCTTATTTTTTTGCTCTCCCATCCTTTCTGACGAAGCTCTAATACCTCGTCTTTAACCTCTTCAAAAAATTGCAACTTCATTTCCAAATATTTTTTGGGGGTGTCTAATATTTTACTGCTGCCGCAAAAATATTTACTCAAAGGCAATTCAATGGCTTTTTTTAATGAGTCCATTAATTCATAAAATTGTTCATCATATCTAAGCACCCTTACTTTTACTCCCAAAAATAAATCACCACCAAAGAACCATCCTTCCTTTGGTTCATACAAACCAATGTGGTCCTTTGAATGGCCTGGTAGGTATAGTACTTTAAAGTTGTAGTTATTTGTAGAAATTTCATTTTCGATAGGTTCTGATTCAGCCGAATTAGGAATCCCCCAAATCACATGGCGGTAAACTTTTAATTTCTTGGGCGGATGAAGAATCAAATCCATGGCGATAGGATGGACTTTGGCTTTTAAACCGAGATGTTTTTGAAAAAGGTAATTGGCACCCACGTGATCTTCATGGGAATGGGTATGTACAATCTGTTGAACATTTTTTTGGCGAAGCCGTTCAAAATAATCATTTGCCACATGTTGAAAACCAGTGTCAATAAGCAAACCGTCAACAAAATATGCTGCGGTATAGTATAGATCATAGCCAAAAACACGCCGTGCCATTTTAAATTGAGTTACTGGTCCAACGGTAATTTCTTGAATCATATTAATTCCACTCAATTCTTGAAGGTCGTCCTGTTTTAAAATTTGGTTTTGTTATTATTATATTCCGCTCCTGGGGTACGGCGTTTATCCATTGCACATCAAAAAATGCCAGCATCCTCCAATCATTTTCTTCCTGAATAGAGGTTTTCCAGTAGGCGTCTGATTTGAGTTTGATGGTTTTACCTAATTCATATTCAATCTCGCTATAAATATTTATGCCAGCTGAACTTTTAGGAGCATAATTCCAGGCTTCCACAGCAATCACGTTTTTCCCGGGTTGAAGTAGAGCGGTAATATCCCAGACTTTAATGCGTTGAGATTCAATTTTTATAGAGCGGGTTTTGCTGTCGATCACTTCGTCCAAAAATCCACCATTAAGATATAACTTTAGGTGAGTATCTGCTATGGCTTGCAGGTAAGCTTTTCTAAAGCCAGGCGTGACTTCAAATGTTTTCCTAAAGAAAGCATGGGGCACACATTGTTCAGGATTGCCAATAGCTCCGGAGGGGTGGTAAATCCACTGACTTTCCAATTTTGGGTTGTTTGAAAAACGCCCTGTCTGAATTTGTTCAATTTTTTCCTGCCAGTAGTCAATTTGAAGGCCGTACAAATCCAATAATAAAGGAAGAGCTTCCTTGCGATAGCTGCGCAGCCACAGTAACTGATAATTTTCCACAATTTGATTCAAATCTTCTACCATCTCTAAGCACTTGTCAATAATTTTATTTGTCCCATGATTGCCCTCATTTTCATAGATACTTTGACTAAATTGTTCAATTTCTTTGACAGTTTCATACTTTTTTGCTATCAAAGCTCCTTGTTCTGCTGCGAATTTCAAATAATCTATATGGTCTTTATTTCGGATTGCGACATTTAAGAAGGAGTCGATTAATTGAATAACTTGTGACGTCTTAGTTTTTAATTCGTGAATCCGTTTATACAAAGGTTGCTTATAATTTGTCGGTGGTAAAAAAGGATGCCGCCATAGTTCATGCCAAAGAGCTTGATCCCCTAATTCCATCAGCAGAGTGTAAATTAATTCTGGTTCCAGTGTCTTGGTTCCAAAAAAATTAGGAAAGAACTTTTTATTAAATTTTTCGATTTCGACCGAATTGGGATACCAAGAACATTCAGAAGCAAAGGCATATCCATACCAGTTGTATTCCCGAAAAGATGATCCGCCTAAATCGTTCCAGTTAGCAGTAATTGCACCAACTGCTCCAGCCTTAAAACCGGATTGAATTAAATTTTTAATATTGGAAAACGCCTCAAAATAGTCGGGAAACATTCTTTGCCAATTCCAAAGGCTAGGGGAAACCATAAATTTTCGACCTGTCCGAAGAAAGACTTCCAGGCTGGGATAGGATTCCTGCACTTGATTCTGATAATCAACAAAAATAACGTCTTCAGGAATTTGGTAAAGGATGGTTGGGTTTGACAAAATCATCTCGCCGTACATCATAACTTGCTTGCCGTAATTCTTGGCAATTTCATAAACGCGTTTGTAATGAGCCGCATAAACAGTAGCCTGGCCGCTATTTTTAATCAGGTCTTTGCTGGCACTCCAACCTAATTGGTTAGAACCATTACCGCCGATATGTAAATAAGGTGAACTAAAAGCTTCAGAGATTTCAAAAATAAGTTCATCCAATAACTGATATATTTCTTCTTTTGCAGGGTTTAGAGTCGTAGACCCAGGAAATTCTGCCAAAGAACGATATTCCGGCAACATCAAAATATTTTCCAAATGTGCTAAGGTATCAAAGATGGGGATTATTTGCACATGGTATTTTTTGGCAAAAGCTTCCAATTCAGCCACATCAATTTTGGAAAGCGCTCCATGCCCTTCTGCTATTTTAGGGTGGTTTTCAAATTGAAACATATCATTGATATAAAGCATATAAGTGTTCATTTTGTATTGACTTAAAAAACGAATAATTTTTTTGAAATTGCCAAGTCTTGAAATCTGCCCCTGGCTGATGTCATCGCTTATTCCACGAAATTGGAATGCAGGCCAATCGTAAATAGTAACGCCCGATATGTACAATTGATCATCCGCTTTAAGAATCAACTGGTTCAATGTCATGCAGCCATAGTACAGACCTTGAGAAGAATTAGCTATTACCACCACTAACGAATCGGAAATTTGCAGAAAATATCCTTCTTGACCAATTTCCATTAATGAAGTAAAATTAGAATTTTTAACAAGTTCCTTGGACTTCTTACTTTGCTCTAATTTGCCAAAAAAGATTATTTTAGACCAGTTTGAAACTTCACTTTCTTTTAAAACATTTAATTTCATTCCTGTCAATTCTTGCAAATGTTCGTTTAACTGCTGAGCCGTAAAATAATCAGACGCATCACTTCCTTCCCCTACAACAATTTTAGTATCCAGATTGATGTTAAATCTTGCTTCATAAAAAATCACCTCTTGTGGCTCGGGAATAACGGAGAGCTTCGGCTCTTGGGAAAACAAATTTATAGGAATTATGAATAAAAATAACCACAAGAAAAATAAATAATTAAGCCTAAATTTTATCATTCTTCATTTCCCTTTAATCGTTTTGAAAGTAGTCACCTTATTGAATAAGATACTACCTTAGGAGAGAATAAGCAAGGAAATTTCTAAAGTTTTGGAGCAAGAGTGTGCAGAAGCCTGAATCAGTATGGGGAAAGAGATACCTTGACTTTTTTGATATAGTAATGTAAATTTAAAAGATAAATGGGACAATAGCCTATGCCTCGATATCTCGATTTACTTCGCATCATGGTTTTTGAAGTAAACAGACATCTGACTTCTATCGTAAAAGTGAATACTTTTTTCTTATGTATGATTTTCAGAATACAGAACACTCATAATTCAGGTGGGAAGCTGGCAATTGGAGCTATTTGGTGATTGGATCGAAACCGAATAGATTTTGAGGTTTATTTTCTTTTAACACTTTTTATAATCCACAAGTTTTAAAAATGATAAGAGGTTTTTTGCTATATATCGTTTGCTTTATATTCGGATTTGCTACCGTATGCAGCGGGCAGATACTAAGACAGATAGCAGCAAGTGAGCCTAAGCCTGATTCTTCTCACAGTCCTTTAGACTCAAATAAAGTACTTTTGATCATAAAATCCGAAATTGACAGTCTCAGATTTAGTACAAACCATGGTCAAACAGAGGTTCTAAAAGCTATACCTGGCGAATGGCATGTACAACTTGAGCCGGGGACACACCGCATTACATTCTCAGCAGAGGGATTTCAAAGTCACCCAATCAGAATCACTTTTCCTCAAAGAAATAGGGCTCAACAGATAGAAGTATTTGTGCCAAAGTTAATGTTGGCGAGCGATCTCAAACCTTCATTTGTTATTCCGGAAGATACCAGTAAGGTATTATTGGTTGTAAAATCGGTAATTCGGAATCTTGTAATCTCAAAATTAGACTCTGGGCAGTTCTCAATTAATAAGGTTACCGAGGGCGAATGGCGGGTACAAATTGACCCGGGCGAACACTATTTCTTCTTTTCAGCAGATGGGTTTCAAAGCTTAACAAAAAAGATTAATATCC
>JBHIAC010000139.1:0-8478 GCA_046758365.1 bacterium | reverse complement strand
TGCAGTAGGATATTATTTATGGCATCCAATTATTAATATTGAACATGAAGAAAAGATAATTACGGCTAATAATTTTATAATGCTTGATCCCAAGGTTACCGATTGGCAAGAAAGGAAACCTCTATTTAGACCTTTAGCAGATGAAGCCCTATTATATCATGAATTGCTTCATGGACAATTGCTTATTGACGCAGTGTCTATAAAAGATTGGAAGGATGAAGTCTGCAACTGTAACTTTGATCTTAGCCCTCGGGATGCTGACCATGAACAAATCCCTGAACTCGTTTATACTTACCTTCAAAACCTCGCGGCTCTTGACGAAAAGGTTTACACGGTTACTATTCCACCTCAACCTGCAAAGGATTCTAACGGTAATTTTGAAATTGCAATTGTAGATGCAAGTATATTAGATATTAAAGAGAATTGGGAAGCTATACCATACTACTCAGAAAAGTACAACGTGGATCCAGAAAGTTTTGATGTTCAGATCAAGGAAGGGAAAATTGTTCTAATTGGAAAGCTGATTAACAAAACTAACAAAGGATTTGTTATAGTTTGTTTTAATCCGCAGAAGTAATTATTTGCAGCAGCGGGGAAAAGGTATAGGGTATAAGGTATAAAGAAATTAGGCGATTAGTGAGCGTACATCCACAATTTTTTGTAGATATGTTGAAGCGACTAAATCCTAAATTCGAATATCGAAATCTGAAACAATACCGAAACTCAAAATTCAAATGTTCAAAACAATCTTGGCTCTTATGGTTTTGGTCATTATACATCGGAACTCAAATCACACTCATTTTAAAAAGAAGGAGCTTAGAAATGAAATTAACATTGAAGCGTTTCGCAGTCATGCTTTTACCAGTGGTGCTTGTCATCATTGGGCTGTTTTTAGTAATTAATTCATGCCAGATTTTCACGCCGGGTTTGGACATTGTCATAAGAAATGGTCAGATAATCGATGGCACCGGGAATCCCTGGTACCGAGCAGATTTGGGAATCAAAGATGGCAAGATTGCTGAGATTGGTAATTTGGAAGCCAGGCAATCAAAAAGGATTATCGACGCCGAGGGCATGGTGGTCGTGCCGGGATTCATTGACATGCACACCCATGCTGAGCGTAAGATTCTGGAGATTCCTGCTGTGGAAAATTATATTCGGCAAGGCGTGACAACCGTGGTGGGAGGGAATTGTGGCGGCTCTCCTTTTCCGATCGGAGAATTTTTAAAGAAAGTTGCGGCAAACAGTATCTCGTTGAATCTTGCCCTTCTGGTTGGGCACAACACCATCAGGAAAGAAGTCATGGGGACGGAGAATCGAGAGCCCACATTCGAAGAATTGGAAAAGATGAAAAAGCTGGTCGAGCGTTCTATGCAGGATGGGGCGGTCGGTTTGTCCACGGGGTTAAAGTATATTCCTGGGGCCTATGCCAAAACAGATGAGGTGATAGCTTTGTCAGAAGTTGTAGCCAGCTTTGGTGGATTCTATGCCACCCACATGAGAGCGGAAGGTCTTGGGTTAATTGAGGCGGTGCAGGAAGCCATCGAGATTGGGCGGAAGGCGAAAATCCCTATTCAGATCTCCCATCACAAGGCAATGGGCAAGAACATGTGGAACAGCAGTATAAAGACCCTTCAACTGGTTGATGAAGCCGTCGGAGCGGGTATAGATATTACGTTGGATCAGTATCCCTACACGGCGACAAGCACAGGATTGACCGTTGTTTTTCCGACTTGGGCCCTTGAAGGAGGAAAGAAGAAAATCAACAAGCGGTTGGAAGAGCCTAAACTCCGAGAGAAGATCAAAGAGGGAATAATCCACAATATTCTCTACGACCGGGGTGGGGGTGACCCAGCTAGCATTGTGGTCGCCTCCTATCCACCGGACTCGACTTTAGAAGGCAAGAACATCGCTGAGATCACCTTCATACGAGGAAGAGAACCCACGGCTGCTAATGCCGCCGAAACGATCATGGATTTACAACATGCAGGAGGTGGAAAAGGAATTTATCACTGCCTTGGCGAGGAAGATATCGAGAGAATAATGAAGCATCCACGAGTGATGCATGCTTCCGATGGCGCCACCATTAAATTTGGCAAGGCGAAGCCTCATCCCAGAAGCTATGGCACCTTTCCGAGAGTTTTGGGGAATTACGTTAGAGAAAAGAAGGTAATCAGTTTGGAAGACGCCATCCGGAAAATGACTTCCCTCCCAGCCCAGAGGCTCAAACTTCAAGACCGGGGCATTTTGAAAGAAAAGATGTGGGCGGATGTGGTTGTTTTTGATCCGCAAACGGTGAGCGATCAGGCCACTTGGGCACAGCCCCATCAATACCCCGCAGGTATACCCTATGTTGTGGTCAACGGGAAATTGGTGATCGATGAGGGAAAATGGACGAAGGTTTTCCCCGGTAAAGTTCTGTATGGTCCGGGTAAAAATTGAGTAAGTAATAAACGAAAAATGTCAAAGTTTGTATAAATGGAGTTTAAAATTATGTTTTCCAATATATTAAATAATAAATTTGCTCTTCTTAATTTTTTTACCTTGTTGTGGTTAAACACCTTATACGCACAAACACCAGTGGATATCGTATCTCTATATCGAATCACTTTAAATATCGATGGAAATTATCTAAAAAGTCCCTATTATAGTAACTATTCATTAGGGGATAATAATAATGACGTAAATCGTGCGGTGGTTGTGATTCATGGCACGAATAGAAACGCTGATGACTATTATGAAAGAATTCTGAATCCGGCTAAAAATGCCAATGGTGCTGACAAGACAACAATCATCATCGCGCCACAATTTCTTATAGAAATAGATATTGAAGCACACAACCTTCCTAATAATATACTTTTTTGGAGCAGTGGTGGATGGAAAAGGGGGGACAGATCGCTAAACACCAATAAGAATCCCCGTCCTGTCCGTATTAGTTCATTTGCAGTAATCGATACCATCTTACACAGATTAGCGATGAGAAATCCGAACCTGCAAACGATTGTTGTTGCGGGTCACTCGGCAGGTGGACAGTTTGTCAACCGCTTTGCGGCGGGTAGTCAAATGGAGCAGACTCTGAGTGCCCAGTTTGGGATTCAGTTTAGATATATTGTTGCAAATCCCTCTTCTTATTTGTATTTTAACGAAGAAAGACGAGTGGAAGGAACCGTCGATCAGTTCGCAGTTCCAACCGCAACTGGCTGCCAATGGACCTATGATGAATATAAATACGGACTTGATAACTTAAATAGCTATATGAGCAATGTGGGTGTTACTCAAATTAGGACGCAATATCAACAAAGAGAAATCGTATATCTTCTCGGCGAAGACGATAATAATCCAAATCATTCATCTTTGGACAAGTCATGTCCTGCTATGCTTCAAGGAATGCATCGGTTAGAAAGAGGGATTATTTATTATAAATATCTTGCTTATTATTTTGGCGCCCAAATTCACAACCAACAATATCAAGCCATCATACCAAATGTTGGTCACAGTTCTAGTGATATATTTGCCTCAGACTGTGGGATGTATTTTTTGTTTGATTATGGTAGTTGTAATTCTGTTACTTTTGTGGAAGACTCCAAAATCATAAATATACCCAAAAAGTTTATCTTGAATCAAAATTATCCAAATCCATTTAATCCCATCACAACGATTGAATTCAATTTACCAACAGCCTTGCCTGTGTATTTGAGGATTTATGATGTCACGGGCAAGCTGGTTAAATCTCTCTCCCAAGGACAAATTTGGAATGCGGGCTTTCATTCTGTGTCCTGGGATGGGACAAATGAAAATGGCAGTAAAGTCGGTTCAGGTATATATTTTTATCGAATAAACACGCAAAAACACCAGGAATCGAAACGCATGATTTTGCTTGAATAAATATTTATAAATAAAACAATAAATTCTTCAAGTGAGAACTTTTAATAATTTATATAAGGAGAAGAGGATATAAAATGACAATAAAAATTAACAGAAGAAATGTTTACTTATCAATTATTTTTATCTGCTTTTTTTTCCTGCTTAGTCATTTAGCTTTTAGCCAGGAACAAAGAGCGCTTGTTCCTGAAGATATTCTGAATCTAAAAAGGCTTGCGGATCCTCAAATATCACCCTCAGGAGATTGGATCACTTTCGTGGTAACTCAATTTAAGGAAGACCGAAAAACAGATTCTGAAATCTGGTTGGTTTCAAAAGATGGTCAAACACTCAAACAGCTTACAAAAAATCCGGGTCCAGATTTTAATCCTCGCTGGTCTCCTGATGGACGACAGATCGCATTTATTTCCCGAAGAGGTGAAGAAAGGAATTCTCAGATTTATCTTTTTTCGCTAAAAGAAGAAAGTCTGGAAAAATTAACGGATGTAAAGGGCCGTATTAGAAACCTTAAATGGTCAAATGATAATAAGACGATTGCTTTTTTAAAAACAGATCCTAAAACAGAAGAGGAACTTGAGCGCTATAAAAGAGGAGATGATGCTTTTACTGTCGATCAGGATTTCAAGCATACTCGGTTGTGGATAATGAATGTTAAAAGCCGAACTACCAACTTGCTCACGCATCAGGACATGACGGTCTGGCATTTCAACTGGTCTCCCGACAGCAAAAAGATTGTCGTTCTCGCTTCTCCCATGCCAACAGCCGAAGGTAATGAATACCAGAGTCACTTAAGTGTGATAGATGTTCAGAGTGGAAAAGAAACGATTCTTACCGAAAAAACCAATGCCCAGGCCTCTCCTTCTTTTTCACCGGATGGTAAATGGATATCCTATATGGGCCCGGTGGGTAATTTTAAAGAACGAGGAATAATTAAAGTAATCTCTGTCAAGGGCGGTGAACCTGTTGAATTACTCAAAGATTACGACGGAAATGCTTGGGATGTAACTTTCCATCCAAAGCGCAATGAGCTCCTGGCTTCGATAGCTAAAGGGCCAATAAACACCTTAAGCTCAGTCAATTTACAAGGAAAAGTTCGAAATCATTTTGAAATGCAACATTCAATTATCCCTTATTGGGGTGATTTCTGGTCGGTAAGTTCCGATGGGAAATATGTTGCCTTTCTCAATGAAAGCCTGAACAGCCCAAAAGAAGTGTGGATTTCGAACATCGATAATTCAGAAAAAAAGCAGTTGACGAGTTTCAACGATTATTTAAAAGAAGTAAAATTAAGCAAGGTTGAGACGGTTCGTTGGGTTAGTGCTAAAGATGGCGCCAAAGTGGAAGGAGTCGTGGTCAAGCCAGTAAATTTTGAATCTAATAAACGCTTTCCGCTTGTTGTTTGGCTTCACGGTGGTCCGGGATATAACTGGGGTCTGGGTATTCAAATCCTTAACTGGGCTCAGTTGTTTGCCTCTCAAGGATACATGGTTCTTCTTCCCAATTTCAGAGGAAGCTCCGGCTACGGCATGAATTGGATGATGGCTAATGTAGAAAACTGGGGGGAAGGCCCCATGAGCGATGTAATGAGCGGAGTAGATTATTTGATTAATAGGGGGTGGGTAGACGAAAACCTGTTGTTTGTAGGCGGCGGTAGTTACGGTGGGTATCTTACTGCTTGGACCGTTACCCAAACAAATAGATTTAAAGCAGCATATTTTCGTGCAGGAGTAATCGATTTGATCTCAGCCTATGCGCTCACCGATGAACCCTCCTTTTTTATCGGTTACTTCAACCGTACGCCTTATGATAATCCTGAAATTTACCGGAAAAATTCACCCATTACTTACGCATCTAATGTCAAAACTCCTGTGCTCGTGGTTCACGGTGATAAAGATTTGCGGGTTCCGGTTTCCCAGGGCTATAAATTCTACTCGGCGTTGAAGCATTATGGGGCAACGGTGAAGCTGGTAATTTATCCCCGGGAGCCACATGGGATTAGAGAATATGTACACCAGATCGACAACATGAATCGAGTCCTTGATTGGTTTAAAAAATATTCTAACTTAAATTGAGCAATCGTGCTGTCATCAGAAGGAATCTTTAAAACTTTGACTACACAAAGTAATTGTTTATTTCTTGTGAGACACTTGTCTTGGTATTTTAAATTTGAAATTTATTTGTTATTTGGTCATTGAAATTTGTGATTTGCGGCTTGGCCGCGTTAGGTTGAACACTGGGTTTAACATTCAATCAATTTAAAACAGGAGGAATGAAACATGACTAATTTTATTAAGAAATCCTTCTTGTTTAAAATTCTGGTGATATTCATCACCGTTTGGCCGCTGTTTGCACAACATTCTAAAAATTATGCAGAGGAGATCAAAATATTTGAAGATTTCGTCAAAAGACAGATGGAAATCGATAGGATTCCAGGATTATCTATTGGATTTTTTAAAGATGATTTTATATGGACAAAAGGATTTGGTTATGCGGATTTAGAGCATAAAATCCCTGCAACTGAAAAATCGGCTTACCGCCTGGCTTCAAATACCAAATCTATGACAGCCGTAGCCATTCTTCAATTGGTGGAAAAAGGTAAAGTCGATCTGGATGCCGAAGTGCAGAGATATGTTCCTTATTTCCCCAGAAAAAGATGGCCGGTTACGGTTCGCCAGCTTTTGGGACATCTGGGGGGCATCAGTCATTACAGAAATTATGATGTGGAAGGGCACATCAAAGAGCATAAGGATACCAGGGAAGCTTTGGCCATTTTTGCAGATTTTGATCTCGTAGCAGAACCGGGTACGAGATATCATTACTCAAGTTACGGGTATAATTTACTTGGGGCCGTGATCGAAGGCGCTGCAAAACAATCGTATGGCGATTATTTGCGAGAAAATCTCTGGAGCCCGCTGGATATGAATGATACACACATGGATGATCCGAACGAGATTATCCCAAACCGGGTGCAGGGTTATCGACTGATTGATGGAGAGATTAAAAACTCTGAATTTATTGATATTAGCAGTCGGTTTGCAGCGGGTGGCACCATATCCACCGTAGTTGATTTGTTAAAATATGCTAAGGGATTGCGTTCGGAAAAGGTCTTGTCCCGCAACAGCATTGATCTGATGTATACCTCTATGAGCACCAAAGACGGACATTTTATCGATTATGGCATGGGGTGGAGAATAGCTCCTGTAAATGGTCGCTTTCATGTCTATCATACGGGTTCACAAGCAGAAACAAGAACCCTACTTGTTAGATTTCCAAAAGAAAACTTTGCCATTGCTTTAGCTTATAATTTCGAAGGGGCGAATCGGCATCTGTACGCTCATCGTTTAATCCAGTTAATTCTGGACGAATCCTGGAATATGCCAGTTTATACCGGAAACAAATTGGACGATGCGCTTTACAGTGGGCTGTGGAATGTTTTTAATTATGGATTGAATTATTTTGACAGGTATCAAAAGCCGGTAACCAGTGAAGAGAAGGATTTAGCTGAAGCGTTTGATTACTTTAATAAATACGTTAATCGAGAACAAATTACATCGGATCCTAAAACAATACTCAGGAAGATAAGGGACGGTCGTCATCCGGTTGCAAATGAAGCGTTTGTAAAACTTGGCTCTTATATGGCAGAGAAGGTACATGAAAAAACTAACGCGAAGAGTATTCAAATATATCACAGAATAGGAGCCATACGGTTTTTTGATGATTATATAAAATTGTGTAACTCGATCCCAGATTATCCAAAAGAATTTCGCTTTTCGAAGCAACTTGAAGAGATTGTTAGTCAATGGAATAAAGATTGGAAAAATACTTGTACTGAGTACACACGTGGTTTGGCGATAACTCCCTATTCGGATCTAAGACAAATTGGACAGAATTTGAAAAAGACTTTTTCAGGCGCTGAAATTTATCCAGATTTCAGCCAGGAATTTGCTGACGTAACAAGATATTTTTATATCCGCGGTAATAAAGAAAAGGCTCTAAAAGCAGCAAAATTAGCCCTTGAGCTCTATCCCAAATCTACTACCCCTTATGTCGCACTAGCAAATACCTATGTTTGCTTTGACGAAAAAGATAAAGCGCTACAGTTTTATAAGAAAGCATTGGAAAACAACCCGAATGACCCAGCCATGAGTGCTGGAAGCTTAAATCGATATGCATTTGACTTGGCAAATTCTGGTAAATTGGGTGAAGCAATGGCCCTGTTGAAAATAGCCATCCAACTGTATTCAAAAGATGCTAGACTTTATAACAGTGTAGCCGAAATCCATCTTCAACGAGGGAAAAATTATTATCAAAAAGCGCTTGAAATGGATCCAACATTTGAACCTGCCCGAGAGAGGTTGAAAAGATTTCAATAAATACTCATATTAACCTTTGAAAGGTTTTGCAATTAAAAAGGAGGTGAAAAAGATATGAAGTACAAATTGTGTTCTTTAGTTATTCTTTTAGTGTTTTTTCTATTTGCCTTATTTACAGGATGTACTCAATTAACCAAACCTTACGACCTTGTCATTAAGTCTGCTAAAATTATTGATGGTGCCGGTAATCCCTGGTTTTATAGCGATATAGGCATTGCCGGAG
>JBHIAC010000138.1:0-8630 GCA_046758365.1 bacterium | reverse complement strand
GAGCAGGGGCCTCTTAAGCCCAAGGTTCGGGGTTCGACTCCCTGACGACGCACTTAATATCTCACAAAGAATCTAAGCTCACATTCTTAGTGGGCTTTTTTTGTTTCTAAAATGAAGTCTTTGTTCAGAGTAAAAAGATACTTGACTATTTCTATTTTTTTTATTAACATTTCTTTACATTTTTGGATTAGAAATAAATAAAATATTGTTGTTTTTTTTAATTAATTGGGTAAAGTGAATTTTAACCAAGGGATGGATGGATATGTCTATATCTCATCTCAATGAATCAACTCTCAACAAAAACGAAGTAACAATATCTAACCCCAATATTAAAAGCAATGAACCTCTTAGCCGACTCGCTACTCAGTTAGCCCACGACTTAAATGTGCCTTTAGCGTCTATTTTGGCTTATGCAGAGGAACTCGTTGATTTAGCTAAGGAAAGATATGGAATTGATGGGTTTAATCAGCTCGTTGAATACATTGAAATTATTCAAAAAGAAGCGTACCATTGTAAAGAAATTGTCGAAAAAATGCTTAGCTACGCAAAAGGTCTAGAAATTCACCTTGAAACGGTAAATGTTCATGAGCTTTTGCAGGAATGTATTGAAAATTTTAAACCCAGCCTTAAGGATAAAATCATTAATATCAAAACTGAATTTGAACCCAAATTACCAAATATAACGACCGACCCAACAGGTCTTCGGCAAGTCATTATGAACGTTCTCTCAAATGCTGGAGATGCAATTGAGCAAAGAGGTGAAATTGTGCTACGCACTGGAATTCAGGACAAGGCTGTATTAATCGAGGTATCGGATAATGGGGTTGGAATAGAGGGGGCTCATTTGGAAAAAATATTTAGTCCTTTCTTTACAACGAAAGACTCTGGTAAGGGCACTGGGCTTGGATTGGCAGTCTGTGATGGTATTATTCAAACATTAAAAGGGAAAATCGCGATAAAAAGCAAGAAAGGCAAAGGCACCACCCTATCAATTCTGATGCCGAGAAAAATAAAAGTTATACTTAAGTGAGAAAGTCCATGTTACAACAACATAGGCCGACATTATTAATAGCAGACGACGATTCTAATTTTAGAAATATAATTTCTAATCGACTAGTAAGAAAAAACTATCACGTTGCCATAGCTGATAATGGTGACGAAGCCATTAAATTATGCCGAAACCACACCTTTGATGTAGCGTTGATTGATCTTCGATTGCCGGATATAAATGGAATGGAACTTTTAAGAATGCTTAGAGAGGTAGATGAAAAACTGGCTATAATTATAATTACTGGTTATCCTTCGATTGACACGGCTGTCGAGGCCATGAGTATAGGGGCGTGTTATTATTTGACCAAACCTTTTAAATTAAAAGAGTTAGAAGAAGTCTTAATGAATATTTTGACCCAAGAGGATAAAATAGCACCTCACCGTAAAATAACTTCTGAAAATCTATGGTCACCCAATAAATCTGTAGAGGAAATAATTGGTAAGAGTAGAAAGATTGAACAGGTTAGACGATTAATAGAAAAAGTGGCGGACTCAGAGGCGCCTGTCTTAATCGAAGGAGAAAGCGGTTCCGGCAAAGAGCTTGTATCGCAAGCCCTTCATCATAAGAGTAAACGTCGTAATTTTCCATTTGTTACTATTAATTGTGCTGCGCTTCAAGAAAATCTATTAGAGAGTGAACTATTTGGCCACGTCAGAGGCTCTTTTACAGGTGCAATAAAAGACAAAAAAGGACTTTTTGAAGTGGCAAATAACGGCACATTGTTTATTGATGAAATTGGAGAAATGAGTCCGAATTTGCAATCAAAACTTCTTAGAGCCTTGGATAGCGGTGAATTTCGACGAGTTGGAGATACGCGGAATATTTCTTCTAATGTACGATTAGTCACCGCTACCAACAAAGATTTACGAGAAGAAGTCGCTTGTGGTAATTTTCGCGAAGATTTGTTTTTTAGAATAAATGTCATAACTGTAAAATTACCACCGCTGCGAGAACGGAAAGAAGATATACCGATCCTGGTCGATTTTTTTCTTCATAAATATGCTACTAAGTCAGGTAAGAAAAAGGAATTAACACCCAGTGCTCTTGAATTGCTCTGGCATTACAACTGGCCTGGCAATATTAGAGAACTTTTTAATATTTTAGAAAGGGCCATTGTCTTTTCTTCTGACAATTATATCACCGAACATGACCTACCTTCGATTGCTTCTAAACAACAAATTCAACGAATTAACCACTCAAAAATCACCACTCTAAAAGAATTAGAGAAAAATCAAATTCTTCTTGCCCTAAGTGTTGAAAATGGTAATAAAACCAAAGCGGCTACTGCACTGGGAATTGGCCGACGACAGCTTTACCGGTTAATGAAAAAGCATAATATTTTTTAAGAATTTTGCTGTGCGATTCAAGCACAGACAATCGAATGATTTTGTGACATAAATGCACAGTATGGCGATTGGTAGGTTTATTTTAACTACATACTGATAGATAAATCTTTAAAATTTAACAATTTGTTAACGGTCTAATATTTTTATTTTTATGGTCTTATGGTATAATAGTTGCAATATAAATAAATTTATATAATGATACCAATTACAAGGTTGTTATTTTTAATACCGATCTAATTCATGACATAAGTTAACTCCATTATATGGATAAAATAAAAAAACCTAAAAGTAGGTAGGTGAAAATATGAGGATATTACTTGCTAGTCCTTATCGGGGAAAGACCTATGAATCAGTAGGAATTCGTGTTCCACCTTTAGGATTATTATACATAGGAGGTGCTTTGCGTGAGGCAGGTCACGAAGTGAAACTTGATTTATCCGAAGATGTCAATAGTCAGGAAGATATTGATTTTTCTGATGCAGAAATTGTTGGAATAACGAGTACAACCTCTCAGTTTAATAAGGCTCTTAAAATTGCAAAGGCGGCTCATGAGCTGGGGAAAACAGTAATCATGGGTGGACCACATCCAACAAGTTCGCCTGAGGAGACTTTAAAATCTGGATTTGTTGATTATGTGGTGCGAAGTGAAGGCGAAGCAACGGCCGTAGAGCTTTTACAAGGGATTGAGCAATCTAATGGTCATTTTGATCCTTCTAAAGTTCTGGGAATATCTTGGGTTGATAAAGAAACCGGTACGGTTGTAAACAATCCAACACGGCCATTTATTGGGGATTTAGATGCCCTTCCATATCCTGCCAGAGACTTAGGTGGTGATGTGATGAAGTATAGAAATAAAGGGATAGATGGTCAAGTGTCACCAACCATGATAACAACCCGGGGTTGTCCTTATGGGTGTAAATTTTGCGATGTACATTTACTGGCAGGACGGCGTTGGCGTATGCGCAATCCTAAATCAGTTGCTGATGAAATCGAACATTTAGTTACCGAATACAATGCCCAGGACATCCGAATTATGGATGATATTATTAATTTTTCGAATGAAAAGCTCCATAATATGTTTGATGCTATTATTGAAAGGAATTTTAACGTTACTTTTTGGGTTATGGGTAGAGCAGATATGCTTAACAAAGACCCTTCAAGTGCTGAAAAAATGGCTAAGGCAGGCGTCCGTGCCATGTTTTTAGGCATAGAAAGTCCAAGCAAACGGATATTAAAAGCTTATCATAAAGGCGGTAAAGCTTCTGCAGATACCAGCGAACAGGCTGTAAGACTTTTGAGAGAACATGGGGTTGAAGCCTACGGTGGCTTTATAATCGGAGAACCAACAGAAACAGAAGAAGAAATAAATGAAACAATAGATTATGCAAAACATATCAATCCTGCTACAGCGCAATTTTCTATCTTAACTCCCTATCCAGGGACCGAAATTTGGAATCAGTTGAAAGACCGGCTATTAATTCACGATTGGGATAAGTTTGATGGGCTCCATGCTGTTTTTCATGGCGAACATCTGAAAGCATCTGAAATCGAGGCCTTGTGTCGAAGAGCCTATATTCGTTTCTATGTAAGACCCAAAAGAATTGCAGGTCAAATTTATGCGGCTATTCGAGGTAAAGATTCTATGGGACCACGATTAAAAACAGTTTCAAAGATCTTTACTCTGTTAAAAACAATTTATCCAAAAGATGATTTACCAATAAATAAATAACGTAAACTCATTCAAACATAAAAAAGTAAAATTAATTTAAAATTTACAAATGGAAGGAGGCATTCAAAATGTCAGTTAGTCGACGTGCAGAACGAGCTTTCGTAGAAACGGCCAGCCTGGCCTGGAAAGTATTTCAGGCTATTAACACGCGATTGCCTGAAAGTAAGCCCTTACAGCCGAAATGGGCATCGCGCCCATTGCTAAAGAGCTACGAAAGATCTAAGCCAACTTTGGGAGTTCCAAGAGAAACAGACTCCTTGTGTCCCAAATGTGTAATAGAAGTAAGAGAAGCAATTATTCGAGGTGAAAAAGATCTGCAGGATCTAGTAACAGGTCATCCCGGTGAAATTAAGGCTCAAATTTTGGATGAAGATGGTAAAGTCATTATGAGAAAAACTTGTGATATTCACGGTACCTTTGTGGATACGATTTCTATTGATTTAGAATTTACCAAACGACTTGAAAGCCTATTTCCTGGTCGAGATTTTAAGACCATCGGAGATGAATTGGTACATCGACACGGCTCATCTAATATAAAATATGGACGCGGCTCGGTTATGACAATCGATTTGACCAACCGCTGCAATATGATGTGTAATCCTTGCTTCATGGATGCCAATCAGGTGGGATACGTACACGAACCGACTTTAGATGACTTAAAAGAGATTCTAGACCGGTCGATTTCATTCAAACCAAAGCGACAATTAGCCTTGTTATTCTCAGGTGGTGAGCCTACGATTGTCCCAACTTTCCTACCAATCATGCGTTATGCGACCGATATTGGTTACTATGCGAATATGGCTGCTACTAACGGGATTCGATTTGCCCAAGACCCGGATTTTGCTTTCGAGGCTTATGATGCCACACTGAATACCGTTTACTTGCAGTTTGATGGCGTTGGGAACTTAGCGAACTCACATAGAGCAGTCGGGAATTTGTTTGACGTAAAACTTCAAGCCATTGAAAACCTCGCGAAAGCAGGCATTAGTATTACTCTGGTCGTGACAATCGTAAATGGACTTAACAATGATCAGGTAGGACCTATCATTAAATTTGCTATGGAAAACTCTGATAAGATTAGTGCCATTTGTTTTCAACCAGTATCTTTTACGGGACGAGATGAAAACATAAGCGACGAACGTCGGTATCGCCAGCGCTACACGCTATCACACTTGGCTCACGACGTAAAGAATAGTATGGGCTTCACAGAACCCTTGAGAGACTGGTTTCCGCTTTCAAGCCTGAGTACCTTCACGGCCGTGGCCGACCATTTACGCGGCCCAGATGTTGATTGGGGAGGGCTCAACTGTTCATGTCATCCGAATTGTGGCATTGCGACCATATTAATGACCAACAAAAAAACTGGTGCGTGGGCGCCAATTTCTGAATTTTTCAATATGGATCAATTCTTTAAAGATATTTTTACAATTACTGATTCGTCTCGTGGAAAAACATTGACGGCTGCCCAGGTTGCTTTGTCTTTTGCTCGTAACTACATTCCAGAAAAAGCACCCAAGGGATTTAGCATCCGTGAGATGATTAGACAGTTCGATATGCACTCTGGCGGCTCTGTGACAGGTGAATTTATTGACGATCCAAGAGAACGAAAGAAAAATGAATGGTTCCCACTCTGGGTTGGGGGTATGTGGTTCCAGGACCTCTGGGTATATGATTTCCGTCGTACTGAAATGTGTGTCATTCCTTATGGTACCCAAGAAGGTGAGATTTCTTTTTGTGCTTATAACACAGGGGTAGGTTGGAGACAGATTATTGAAAACCTACACATGACCGCAACCACTTCGGAATGGTTCAAAACTTATGGTCGGCATAAAATTTATGCCGGTGGCCATGATGTAGATATGCCAGAATTTAAACATTCCTTGAAAGTGGTTCAAGATGAACCAGTAGAAGAAAGCATTAGTAGTGCCAGCGGAGGCGGAGTAACTTCCAGTGTTCTTTCTCCAATTCAGGCGATGACTAACAAAAAATAAATAGACAATTCGTCTTTCAACCTCAAACCATACTTTGAAATAAACGGTCATTGAGTTCTTATACTCCTTGGCCGTTTATTATTTATTAAATACTTGCAAAATTGTAGCAATATTTGTATATTTTTTTATGCTTAAAATGAGGGATAAAGCGGGAAATCTGGTAAAGGTTACTGCGGTTGGACTCCTGTTTGGAATTTACTGGTACTGGATTAATCAAAAATTAATATCAGAAACAAGGCATGTTTTTGGATTATTGGGGTATTTCCTGTTAACGTGCACAGCGACGGCTTATTTCCCTCTACCTGCGAACTTACTTGTTTTAGGAGCTGTCAAAAGTTTTGACCCGTTGTTGATTGCCGTGATTGGGGGATTTGCTACTTTGGTTGCTTATTTTTCTGAATATATTTTCTTCACGGTTTTATTTAAATTCGATAAGGTAGCAAATTTTAAAAATACTTGGTTCTATCAAAAGGTGGCACCATTATTTGATAAATACAAGTTTTTTATTTTATCTTTTGCATCATTCTTGCCTATTCCGTCTGAACCTTTGAGAATATATGCAATTACAAGGAAGTATCCAAAATTTAATTATATGTCTGCAGGCTTAATTGGACGTATTCCAAGGTATTTTCTGCTTGGATATTATGGTAAAGATTACGTGAATTCTATTTGGTTTATAATGGGTGTGGCGGTTTTCCCGGTAGTTTTTTTACTTATTATTAGGGGGATTATGAGTTTGATAAATGTAATAAAAATGAAAATATATGTTAAAACCGAACAATCAGCTATTTCAATCCCAATTCCTGTTACATCTTCATCTGCAAATTTGAACAATTCAGATCCAAAAGACTCAAAATCTTAATTCTTTTCCAATAGTTCAGATACAATTTCATCTATTTCTTTTATTTTTCCAGGATAACTTCCAACATATTTTTTTTGGATATTCCAGTTTTGGTCTATGATAAAAGTAGTTGGAAATGCTTGAATACCACCAAAATATGTGTTGACCTGTTTAGTGCCAATATAAACTGGATATTCTATCTTTAATTTCGAGATGAAGGGCTTTATCTTATCCGCAGTTCCGGAAGCCATCGTTATAGCAACCATTTTAAATTTATCATTATTATGTTTTTTGTATAATAAATTATATTCTGGTATTTCTTTGATACAAGGTTGACACCATGTTGCCCAGAAGTCAACAATGAGTACATTTCCCTTAAGCATATTAGCATTAATTTCATTACCATCTAAACTTTGTAACACAAAATCAGGCGCTTTTGAGAATTGATTACGATCGTTTTTTTCTGTATTATTATTTGAACCACAGGCAAAAATGATGAATGCAAAAATGTAGAAAATGCGGAGTGTAATATTTTTCATCACAGTAGGTCTCCTTTTTTAAATTAAAATAGACTTCTGCAAAATAGGGTGTACAAAATAGGGTGTACAACCTTTAGGTTGAAATTGTCATAAGCAGGCTGAAGCCTGTACACCCATTTTGAGCATGCAGAAGTCTGAAATTAAAAGTTATGACACATTACTTAGTAGTAAATAGTAATCTCTTTATCCTGTAAAATTCACAAATTCGCAAATTATTATCATAAAATAACAATTTTTATCTTGACTTTACCCAAAAATTATATTAGAATAGTTTACCACTTTATGGGATAGCATCCCGTCTGTGATGGCAGGGACGCAAGCATAAGGCGGTTATTTGTGATAGTATTCCGTCTTATTTTTTTCTGAAGGAGCAGAGAGGCACAGTCACCCAAACTGGCTGTGCCTTTTTTATATACAAGAACGAAGAACGCATTTCAAATAGTCTGTGATTTTATGGATTCCTTACTGATTTTACTTTTGCCAGCATTTCCAATTCATTGATTATTTTTTTCTGTCTACGTGATATACTAAGAAGATAAACAAATATGGCAACCCATATAATAGTGTAAGCAGCGAATAGAAAAGAAAGTCGCCAGTTGTATCCAGGTCCCGCAATGGCTATTCTATGGGTAGGTGTTTCGAAATCTGGCGTCTTAACTTCCAAATAATAATTATAAAAAGAAAGTCTTAAGGGTTTTTGGCTCCCTAAAAGCACTTCATAACTGCCATCTGAAACTTCTATATTTTTATGAACTTCGGTCCAAATGGGCTGTTCACTTACAGGCGTTTTATATAAATTAAATTGCAGATTAGTGGTCCCGGAAAATGGAATTCCGTCACTGTTTTTAAGAACTCCTTGATAATGGATGAGACGGGTCCCTTGCGCGAAGGTATTTGTGCATAAAATTGTAATAATAACCAAAATTGTATTTAATGGTGTAAATACGTGTCTCATTTCTTAAATTTCCTCCCTTCCAAAATTAAATTCAACGTATTCAAATAACTAAATTCTTATAACTCGACTCAATCAAAAAATTAAAAAGCTAACTGTTTTCTTAATTCTGAAATGGCTACCATACTTTTTTGTAATCGAACTCTCTGAATGATTAAGAATAAATATAATATAGTAAAAG
>JBHIAC010000137.1:0-8631 GCA_046758365.1 bacterium | reverse complement strand
GATTATCTTCCTTTTGAATTGGCTGAGGAAGTAAAAAAGCTTTTAACTTTGTCAAGAAAACAAGAATAGAAGGAGGTAATAATGGAAGAATCTATAGGGTTTACTAAATCGGTCGATATTGTCAAATATCTTAAAGTCCTGCTCGAAAATAGTCAGGAGTATATAGTTTCCGAAAAAAAATTGGAATTTGAGATCCAAGTTACATCGGAATTAACTGCTTGTGTAAACACTTTAATCAAGAATGTGCAGGATTGTAGCAATGGAAAATGGAACAAGGTTAAGAAAAAATGGCATGAATTATATATGAAATCTGAAACACTGAAGAAACAGCTGAAACAATCTGAAAAATTGAAAAGGAGGAACGAGCTTTCAAATCCTACTACTCAACAGGAATTTAAAGCGACTCTCTGGTGGATGGCCGAACAGGGTGAAGAGGAGGATTTAGACCTGATAAAGAAACTCAAAAGGAAACTTCCATATTCTTCTAAGGAAATAAAACGGTTGCTTAAAATCGCCGAGCAGCAAATAAGTGCGAGGGCCAAGCGTCCAGTGGATGTCCTTTCGGATGAGGAATTAATTGAACTTACTGAACTCAAACTTACTCAAGAACAGCAAGTAAAGTTGAGTGAACTGTTAGAGCAGAACCGAGAAGGGACGCTTGATTCGGAGGGACAGCGACAACTGGATGAGCTAATGAACATTTATGAACGTGGCTTACTTCGCAAATCGGAGGCGCTGCGTGAGGCAGTAAAACGCGGCATTAAAGAACCTTTGCAACAATGAGTCCGACTGATGTGCCGGACTCTATTCGTCAACATGTTCGAAAAGCTGCGCACGATCGTTGTGGATATTGCCTGTGTCCACAAAGCCTGGTCCCAAATAGATTGGAAATCGAGCATCTTCTTCCTCGTGCCAAGAGTGGCAGCGATGATGAGTCAAACCTGTGGCTTTCTTGTAGTATGTGTAACCGCTACAAAGGCTCGAAGATTTCGGCAGTCGACCCAGAAAGCGGAGAAATAGTGGCATTGTTCAATCCACGAACTCAAGATTGGAAGGAGCATTTTCGTTGGAGTCAAAAAGGAACGCATATTGCAGGTTTGACACCCATCGGTCGGGCAACTGTTGAAGCGCTTCGCCTTAACAATGAGATTGCAGTCGAGGTGCGCCGTAACTGGATTTTGGCTGGCTGGCATCCCCCCAATAAGTGAGATGGATGAAACATACTATTCACTCAGCTACCAATTTCTAATAATCAAGAAATCACCGGTGAAATTAATCTCTTTACTTTAACTTCGTTTAAATTAATGTCTTATTATTCGATTAGTATACAAATTTAGCCAATTTCCTACAACGAAAACCACCGGTTTACTTTAATCAGGAACACATTCCTTGGAATCTCCTGAAACAGCTCATTCAGATCATTCGAATAGTTTCAATCCCTGCTGCAATTGCATTCCACCTTACCAGATCCGCAACATAAACTTCACCAATCTTTTTGGGCAAAACAAATCTCAACTTACCAGCGATAGCCTTTTTATCTTTCTTCATAAAATTAAAAAGGTCACCCGACCCAACATATTTTAGGTGATTTTTAAGATTAAATATTGAAATCAAAGTTTGAATTCGATTAAAATCCTTTACATTTAATTGACCGGCCTGCAACGCTATCTTACTCTCAGCCAGCATTCCCAACAAAACTGCTTCTCCATGATTTATTTTTTTGTAACCCATGGCGGCCTCTAAAGCGTGTCCTACCGTGTGGCCAAAATTTAAGATCATGCGCAAACCACTTTCTTTCTCATCTTTAGCCACAATAGCGGCCTTAATTTCGCAGCAACATTTGACGATTTCTTCTAAAAGAGGCAAATCAAGAGCCAATATCTTTTCTAAATTATTTTCTACCACACAAAAGAGGTCTGCATCCCAGACCACCCCATATTTTATGATTTCAGCAAGGCCACAGAGAATCTCTCGTTTTGGCAAAGTCTTCAAAACTTCTAAATCGATCCAGACCAATTTAGGTTGGTAGAAGGTGCCAATCATATTTTTACCTAAAGGATGATTTACGCCAGTTTTCCCACCTACACTGGCATCTACTTGCGCCAGTAAAGTAGTAGGCACTTGGATGAATGTCACACCCCGTTTGTAAATGGAAGCTGTGAAACCAGCAATATCTCCAATGACACCTCCACCAAAGGCTAAGATGGTAACATTTCTATCACAGCCAAGCGCAAGCATTTTTGTGATAATCTTTTCTATGGTTGAAAGAGATTTAGAGTTTTCTCCTGGTGGCAGAGCTATGATTTCAAAAAAATTAACAACATTATTGAAACCGCTGGTTAAAACTTGGGCATAAAGTTTTTGCACGTTCGTATCGGTAACAACTATGACTTGCTGACCAAAACCGTACAGTTTAAACATCTCTCCCAATTTTTCCAAAATTCCCGAACCGATAAAGATGGGATAGGTGCGATTACCTAATTCAACTTTGAGATTGATCATATTAAATTCAAATTTTATTTAGCACACGGACTTTCGCGGATGCAGCAGATTTTCACGGATTTCAATTGTAAGTAAAATACAAAAAGGTAATAAACCCAAAAGCTAACTTGTTCAACATTTAAACCAAAGACCAAAAACCACAAGAAGGTTAGCTTTTTTCAATCTGAAGCAAAATTTTTAAAGTCTCTTTTTGTTTGGCACGTTCAAAAGCCTGCAAAGCCTGGTTGAATGGATAGATGTCGTCAATAAGACATTCAACATCTACCAGACGTTGTTCTAAAATTCGAATCGCTGCTTCAAAAGGTCCACATCTGGAACCGACTATATTTATCTCGTCAATAACGATTGGAGCAACATTAAGTTCTAAATTTCCATGGTAGGTGCTCTTCAACACAATCGTACCGCGAGGGCGAACCAAATTCATAGCGGTTGAGAAGCCAGAAGGCGAGCCTGAGGCCTCTATTACAATGTCAAACTTTTCATTGGGAAGTTGCTCAAATGGCAGGGCTTTGATACCCCAAGATTTTGCTAGTGACAATTTTCTATTATGCTTCCCTATCAAAAAAAGTTTGCAGCCCGTTAGCCTGATAACCTGGCAAATCAGCAGCCCCAATTTACCATCCCCTACAACCGCAACTCTATTATTAGGCTCGATTTGAACTTGTTCCAAGATTTCCTGTGCGCCTGCTAATGGTTCAACAAATACAGCAGATTTATCAGGTATGGATTCGGGTATTTGATGTAAATTTATTAAAGGTAGAGTTAAATACTCTGCAAAGGCGCCGCTGTGGTTAAGAATTCCCAACACAGTACGATTAGGGCAATGTCGGCTCAATCCCCTTTGGCAATAACTACATTCTCCACAGCCAAGATTTATCTCACCACAGACTCTTTTGCTAACCCATTTTTGATCAGGTGCTTGTTCCACTACCCCAACAAATTCATGTCCAAGCACCCCTTCAAAGCCCATATATCCTTTGACAATTTCTAAATCCGTATTACAGATGCCGGCCATTACTCCTTTGATTAACGCCTCATTTTCCTTGGGTATAGGCAAATCAATTCCTTTAAGTTCAAGGCGATCTTTTATATAAAGGGCTTTCATAGTAAAGAATATAACAACTACATATAGAGCTGTCAAGGACAATTTATCCCAGATTCGGAAATCTTATTAGAATTGAATTCAAACAACAGGAGTCTTGGTGTTTTTTAAGCTTACTTATAGGAGGTATAGGGTATAAGGTATAGGGAAATTTTGGCGCGATTAAAATGAGATGAAATTCCTTATTTCCTTGTTGTCGTGCGGCCCCTTTTGGGCAAAATTTTTTGCACAAAAAACAAAGATTTGACTGATAATACTATATCATGGAGCCTTAACTTTTAAATCAAAAGTTGTAATATGTCTACTCAGTCTTTTTTTTCAAATTACTGATGACAATACTAATACCAATAGCAATTAAAATCAAAGGCCAGAAATCAGCAAAATCTCTCCAGTAAAATAAACCGGTCGTTCTAAGAAAAAAGAGGACTCCAAAAAACAATAATACGCCCCCTGGAATTAAAACCCCCCAATCTTCTGGTTTAAAAAAGTACAACACTATAAAACCCAAACCAAACGCGATTAAGAAAATCGGCCAAAATTCTTCCCATTCATAAAAATAATAATCCACAGAAAAATAACCATAATTTCGTAAGAAGAAAAAGAGCCCTAAAACAATAAGTACAGTAGCTGGAAAAGCAGCCCCTTTATCTTTTCTGGTTATTATAGATATAAAGAAAAGAGTTCCTAAGGCCAGTAGTATAATTGGAAATATATTTCTCCATCTCAAATAAAAAACATCTAATTGATGTAAAAGAAGAAATGTGCCAATTACAATGAGTATAATCCCAGGAATATACGACTTCTCCCTCTCTGCCATGATATTTTTCTCCCAACTAAAACTAATTATTTATTTTTAGATTTAGAAGTCGCTGCTTTAGAAGTGGAGCTTGGAGTTTCAACAACAGATTCTTCGGGAATAATAATTAACATTATAATATAAGCAACTACCCCTAAAAAAATATTACTGGCAATTGTCAATAATGCCCATCCTATGCGTACCAAGGAAGGGTCGATATTAAAATGCTTTGCAAGTCCGCCACAAACTCCCCCAATCATTCTATCTTTTGCTGAACGAGTTAATTTCTTTTCCAAGATTTCCCCTCCAGAAGGTTTTTTTTCTTTTTTTACAATATTTACAAGATAAACTATTCCAATCAAAATGATTAAAAGTGGCAACAACACATCAAACCTGAAAAAACCAAACCCAAAAGGGTGCCAGTGCCATCGGAATGGGTAATAATTAAACCAATCTAATTCCTCAAAAAGAAAAAATAATCCAATGCCAATAAGTACAATACCCACAATTAAACTAGTGTTTTTTGGGTTAGATTCAGACTTAGTTTTTTGTTCGGTTTGGCTTGGATTCTCAGGAATAATTATCCAACTTATAATATAAGCTAAAATACCAAAGCCTCCAAAAAATGCAGCCAGCACCCAAAGAACACGCAATATGGTAGGATCAAATTTAAAATACTCAGCAAAGCCTGCACAAACTCCCCCAAGCATCCGATCTACACGAGAACGATAAATTCTTTTGGGAGCTTCTTCCTGAGGTTGAGTAATTTTTGTTGGTTTATCTTCTTCTTTTTTCTTTTCAGCCATGCCAGGTCTCCCGAGTAGGTTTTAAATATCTAATAAAATTATTTGCCTTTAAGCCCAACACTTATAAGGTATTAAAACAAACAGCTAAGATTTTTGTTCTAGTATTAACTTCTCTTACACCAATCAATTAAGCAAAGTATTTGCAGAGACACCTCGCTTATAAACGTAAATCAAAAAGAAAGGTTGCGCTTTAGCTATTGCCTATATTTTTTTCAATTTCCATGATTTTATCTACGGGCCTCTTATGGCGATCACAGCCGAATTACTGTTCTAACCAAACTTCTAATATTTTTTTACCACATCCTTGCTTCGGACCTTGCTTGCCATTTTTAACATGTTAATATCATTTCTATCCAATGTCCTTAAACAATCGTAATTTCAATATTTTCAAATTAAGATATTTAGCTGACTACCTTTTTGCATCTACGTCGTTAATCTTTTTTTTCAGCTTCACCAATCATAGGAACAAATCGAACAGGGATGCGAGCTTCTTTATTAATGGAACCATCGGAAAGTTTGGTAGCTACTATCAATTCTTGATATGTCTCACCCAAAGGTATGACAATCTTACCGCCAATTTTGAGTTGATTAATGAGAGGATAAGGAATATGATCTGGTGCAGCCGTCACCACAATTCCATCGAATGGTGCTTGCTCTTTTAAACCTTTATATCCATCCCCAAAGCGAACCGTCACATTAGTATATCCCATTTTCTTAAGCCGTTGGGCAGCTTCAATGGCCAAGTTTTCATTAATCTCAATAGTAAAAATATGTGCAGCAATGCCTGACAATACAGCCGCTTGATACCCTGACCCCGTTCCTACTTCTAAAACCTTTTCACCACCCTTAAGCTCCAACGCAGCGGTCATATAAGCCACAATAAATGGTTGAGAAATGGTCTGGTCTTCACCAATAGGCAAAGGTGTATCATCATATGCAAAATTTTCTAAATGCTCATAGACAAATCTATGTCTAGGTATTTTTTCAATAGCTTTCAAAACCAGTGAATCTCGTACTCCACGTGCCCGAATTTGTTTGTCTATCATCTTTTTCCGAAGTTCAAAGTAATGAGGGGTATCTCCCCAAAAAAAGCCAGTTTGTGGACTTAGTTCAACCAATTTAAATTCTCCCAGAAGAGTGCCAAATAAAGTAAGGTATTAATTGAAAATTCTATATCGCCACCTTCCAATTTAGGTTCAATTTTTTAACTTTGCATATTTTTTAAATGGGCTTCCACACTGTGAGCGAGAGCATTTAAATTATAACCTCCTTCTAATAAAGAAACGAAACGCCCCTGACAGCATTCTTCAGCCAATAATTTGATTAGGACCGTCATCTCACCAAACCCTTCTTCGGTGACCTGCATATTGGCCAGAGGATCATCCCGATGGGCATCGAAACCGGCAGAGATTAATATGTAGTCTGGATTAAAATTTCTAACTTCCGGTGCAATTTGTTTTTCAAAGGTATTCAGATAATCCTTGTCTCCAAAACCCGGTGGAGAGGGAAAGTTCAAGGTGGCACCTTCTCCAGCCCCTTGGCCCCTTTCCTCTGCCCGACCAGTGCCAGGGTATAAAGGATGCTGATGGATACTGATATAAAAAACTGAAGAATCATCATAAAATGCGTTTTGAGTACCGTTCCCGTGATGAACATCCCAATCAATAATGCACACTTTGTCAATCGAATGATGATTTTGTAAATATCTTGCTGCAATGGCTACATTATTAAAAAGACAAAATCCCATAGCTGTTGAGGGCTCCGCATGATGTCCTGGTGGTCGAACAGCACAAAAGGCATTTTCAATTTTACCTTTCATTACCGCATCACAGGCGTTTACAACACCCCCTACGGACAAATGTGCCGCATGGAAAGAATCACGACTAACCACTGTATCCGAATCTAAGTAGGTCAACCCAGAATTACAAGAATTTTGGATATTCATAATATAGTGCTTTGGGTGAATCTGTTCGATAAAACTTAGATCCGCTGGAGTTACAGGTATATGGTTAAATTCAAATAAATAATCTATCTGCTTTAAATAAGTAACTAAATTTTGTAATCGTTCCGCACGTTCAGGGTGACCTGCTCCAGTATTATGTTTTAAAAAGTCATCGTGATAAACAAAACCTGTTTTATTCAAAAATTAAATCTCCTCTTCAAAAATTCTTTAATCCTTTTCCACAAATCATTTTTTCCTATTTAGTGCATGTGCGAGCTTCTAATCTGGTTTACAAATATATGGGCTAATCGGATTGGCTCAGGCAGCCGATAACCCTTTCCAGTTTTCAGAACTATTTCTATGCTTTTTTGTAAACTCATTTTATGACCGGGTGAAACAAAAATTGGCTTCACATTTTTTTTTGTACGCAAAGCTGCGCCAACCTGCTGATTGGAAAATTCAATTAAAGAAAAATTGCCAATCTCTTCTCCTACAGAATCAAATCTGCCGACGAGCATTTCTTTCGCGCAGCCTATGGTCGGAATATCCAAAATTAGCCCCATATGAGAAGCCAAACCGCACCCGCGAGGATGAGCGATACCATGCCCATCGAAAATAGCCATGTCTGGAATATTGGTAAGCTTTTGAAAAGTTTCAACTAAAACTGGCGCCTCTCGAAAAGACAGTAAACCCGGAATATATGGAAATGAAACTACCGTACAATACGAGACTTGCTCTAAGATTTCAAATTGTGGGACTTTTAAAAGAACTACTCCGGCATAAACTTCGGTTGACCTCTTGGAGTAAGATATATCAGCACCCGCCACAGTATTTATTATAAAACCAGGGTACTCCAATGAAATCTTCTGAGCCAAATTCCTTTGAATTTCGTAAGCTTCCTGAAAATTAACCTCCCAACCATGAAGCCTTCTAACATTCAATCAGATCCACCTTTGATAAAATCACTCTTGAACTTGTACTTTCTGCTTGGCTTTAACAATTTGAACCCGCCCATTCACTTTAACTTCATAAGTTCCTGGTTTTAGGTTTTTAACCCTACATACCTTTTGTAATGGGACTAAGACTTGAGCCACTATCTTATTTGCATCATGTTTTGCCAATGGCGTAATTTCAATAACATTTCCTTTTACCTTAATATCAAAATGATCAAAGGTGTATGCTGGTGATGGTAAGTTTCCTTTTACAGTGACCTCTAACTCTTCGGCTTTTGTAATAACATCTTTTGAGTCTATTGTATCCACATATATTTTTTGCAGCATTGGTTTCTCCGTGGGTGTTTCGTTTTTACTAGCTGTACATCCAAAGAAAACAGTGATGAATGTAAGAAATAGAGCAATATTTTTAGAAAATAACTTCATAATACCACCTCAAAGAAAAAATAGGTTTTGTAAATATTAAACCATCGAGAACACAGCGCCGCAGAGCCGCAACCAGAAGAAAAACTTTGTGTCCTTGTGGTTAG
>JBHIAC010000136.1:0-8680 GCA_046758365.1 bacterium | reverse complement strand
GGGCCCTTAGCTCAGTTGGTTAGAGCAGCGGACTCATAATCCGTTGGTCCGGGGTTCGAGTCCCTGAGGGCCCACTAATTTAAGTTATAACTTAGTTAAAATGAAAAGCACCAACTTCTGGTGCTTTTTTATTTTGTGTCCAATTCTTTTCAGCGATTACTAAAAAAGATAAAAGAGTTTCCGATTTGCGCATACGATTGAGCTGCAAGTTCCATAGAAAAAATATCTGCTTCATGTACCTAATAAAGCAAAAAATATCAACTTATTAAACAAGCATAAAAACTCGCCCCAGTTTAGACTTTTTAAAAAAAGTTAAGAAACTTCTTGACAAAACGGAAATAATTTTGTAAAATAACGTAAACGTTTGTCCTATCATTTGATTATTGGGACTTGCATCGCATTATTGTCTTAATTTACATTTTGTTATTTGTGAAAAGTAGGGATGGATAAAGGTAAACGTTCTACGCTTAAGACCATTGCAGAAAAGGTTGGTGTATCCGTTACAACAGTTTCACGGGTGCTGAGTGGGCAAGCCAAGCGTTACCGTATCAGCAAAGCAACTGAGGAAGCCATTTGTCGTGCGGCAGAGGTGCTTCATTATGCACCCAATCATTTGGCTCGAGGACTTCGGTTAAAACGAACACATACTATTGGGCTGCTCATTCCAGACATTTCAAATCCCTTTTTTGCTCTTATTGCCCGAAGTGTTGAGATGGAGGCTCGCAAAGTTGGATATTCCATTATGTTATGTGATACTCAAGAAAGTATTAAACTTGAAGTTGATTCTATCCAACTCCTCCAAAGTCGAAAAGTAGATGGCCTGATAATTTGTCCGGTCGGTCAGGATGGAAATCATTTAGAACAGTTATATAATAATGGTGCATCCATGGTCATTGTTGACCGATATTTCCCACAGTTAAAATGCCCTTATGTGATTTCTGATAATTACAAAGGAGCCATTGATGCAGTAAATCACTTTATTGAAAATGATCACCGAATTATAGCATGTATTCAAGGGCTTCTTCATACCTCTACTAATGACGATCGTATCTGTGGTTACAAAGATGCGCATAAGATGCATAATATTCCCGTTGATGAATCTTTAATCGTAGGAAACAGTTTTGGAGAGAGAAATGGCTACGTTGGAGCCAAGCTCCTTCTGAATAGAGTCTCAAAACCAACGGCTATCTTTGCTGTCAGTAATTTAATTTCTCTCGGTGCATTGCGTGCCATTGCCGAAGAAGGCTTAAAAATTCCAGAGGACATCTCTATAATATCGTTTGATGATCAGCCTTATTCTGATTATTTGTCTACTCCCATGACAACAGTCGCCCAGCAAAATATAGAAATGGGCCAAATCGCTGTCAAATTAATAATCGATCAGATTGAATTCAAAAAACACCCTGATACCAATTGTGTTATATTACCCACTAAATTGATTAGAAGAAAATCAGTGAAAAAACTGGTTCCGATAGCTAAGGAAGAAGAAGAAAATGGTGGGATTGGAAAAGTAGAAAATGTGTATAATTAATTTTCTCAAAAATAACTAAAAATGTAGGGTTTTTACTTATAAATTGTGTCAAGACGCTGACCCCGAATGATTTAGGAGTTAGTGTCTTTTTACACCAATCAAAAGCTAACCTTCTTGAAGAAGGTCAGCTTTACTCACACCATTACAATAATTTGAGTTGGTGAAATTGGAGGGGCACTATTTTTGTTAGACCTCTGCAAAATAGGGTGTACAACCTTTAGGTTGAGATTGTCATAGGCAGGCTGAAGCCTGTACACCCATTTTGAGCATGGTATAAATTAATTTTGCAGAAGTCTGGATTTTTGTAAAGAAGGAGGGAAACATCCTCACGACTGATTTTTTTTAACCTTTTTTCAATTTGAGCTAAATACTTAAAGAAACAAAAAGGCTACTAGTTGACCGGCCAAAGTCAATAAAACTAGTAGCCTTAGAATCCCCAGAGGCTGAATTGTTTTAACAGCAATTTCAGCGAAGGGGCTTTTCACTTAAGTTAGAAAAACGATCTTTTAATGTCAAGTGAATTTTTTTAAGAACTCATCTATTAAATGTTTTAAGGATGATATTTATTTCACAAAATTAGTGTAAAGGAGGTGGTTTTTAAGCTTCTGTTATTATAGTTAATCCATTTAATTTTAATCATTTAATATGAGGAGGTCATAATGTTTAAGAAATCCTGTTTTTTTGGGGACAAGATCATATTGTTTACCCTTATGCTTATTTTTCTTGTCACCGGCAATCTCTTGGCTGGAACGACGGGAAAGATCGCAGGCAAAGTAATTGATCGAACAAACAGTGAGCCCCTTATTGGAGCCAATGTGATCGTTGTTGGTACTAATATGGGAGCCAGTACAGACGCCGATGGCTTTTACTTTATTATCAATGTACCCCCAGGGAATTATTCGGTTAGAGCTTCTTACATTGGGTATGAAGTGATGACCCAATCTGAGGTGTTAGTAAACGTAGATCGGACCACGAGCCTTGATTTTGCTCTCAATCCAGCGGCTGTTGAACTTGGTGAAGTCACGGTGGTTGCTGAAAGGCCCATTATAGAACCAGACGTGACAGGGAGCATGGAAATCTTGGATAGAGACTATATTGAACGTCTCCCAATAATTGATCTTAAAGATCTTACACGACTGCAAACAGGAATATATTACACCGGCGAGACCACCTATATGAGGGCTGGTTTAGCATCAGAAATCAACTATCGTTTGGATGGAACTTCTCTTAACAGTGGTCTTCTCACCGATAATTGGCAAAGACTTAACACCACCGCCATGCAGGAAGTTTCTGTGTTAACCGGGGGCTACAATGCAGAATATGGTGATGCCATGTCTGGGGTTGTGAACGTGGTAACCAAAGAAGCAACAACCATGACAAGAAATATTCATGGGACGATAAAATACCGCATGCGCCCTGCCGGTAAGTACCATTGGGGCAAAAATATCTATGATAAAAGCTTATGGAAATACACCCACTTTGACCAGGCATTCTGGCAAGAGCAATTACAAGATGAATCAAAAGCGACAGCTTTTGCCCAATATTTTCAGCGGTTTTACGGTCCAGGTACCAAGAGTGACAATTCCAAATGGGATGGTACAACTATTCCATCAGCACAAGAGCTGCTTGACACTTATCGGAAGCAAATTACCCCGGACCCGGTTCTAGGTGATTACACCAAGCGACCCGAACAGGACATTGAGGTCTCCATGTATGGGTCACCCATGAATAACATGAACTTTTTATTATCGGGTCGTTTCAAAAATGGTGTCAATATTTTCCCTCAATCAGAAAAATACAATCCTGAATATAATATTCAGGCAAAATTCAACTATTATTTATCACCCAATAGAAAGTTGAGTTTGAATTTATTACGTGGTTGGTATAAAAGCTCAACCTACACAGAAAGCAACTGGAATAATTTTGAAAGTTCCCAGGAAGCCCAATGGCAGCCAAATGCCGATGTGCGGGGACCCTATGACAACAAAGCCTTTGCTCCCTGGGGAGGATATTGGCTGAAAGGCCCTGAAGAGAAAACCGTGAATATGGCCACTCTGAAATGGCAGCATACGTTAAATCCTGCAACTTTTTATACGGTGCAGCTTACCTATCTCACCGATGATATGACAGAGTTACAAGACTATTCGAGATTTCAAACCAGTGAGTCCACGTTAGGTTGGGGAGATAGTTGGTTTGATCTTGGTGGTAATTTCCGGTTAGAATCCCGACAAATTCAAGTGAATAACTACAGCAACAGCAAAATCTTTTCAGCCAAAGGTGATGTGACCAGCCAGGTACACAAGTCTCATCAGATTAAAACTGGTGCGCAGTTCAAACTTTTTAACGTCGATTACCAGCACTATTATATGGAATTCCCCGCTGGAGATGTTTGGCATTTGGATAATGTGTTTAGTGGAAAGCCGGTAGAGGGCGCCATTTATGTCCAGGACAAAATGGAATATAAGGGTCTGATTCTGAATATTGGACTGCGCTTCGATGCCTTTAATGCTCAGCATAAATACCCAGAGAGCATCTATGATCCTTTGGGGTTCGAAACTTGGAATGGGGGAGATGGGATACACCCCTCTAATACAACGCCCATTTGGCAGGCCAATAGACCAGCTAAAGATTGGTTTGCTGCTGGCACTACTGATTATCGAAGTTTTTTTGAAGGTAAGCGCCAGGATAAAAATACTGTGGATTCCGAATGGAAATTCGCTTTAGCGCCACGTATTGGACTGTCATTCCCAATCACCCACAACTCAAAACTACGCTTTAACTATGGTCATTTCTATCAGAGACCTTCTTGGGCCAAGCTTTTGGGTTTTCCAACAAGCTGGTACGATAGTGATCCATACGGCTCAGTCAGAATGGATCAATGGCAGGGCTGGTACGGACACCCAGGATTAACCTATGAGAAAACGATTCAATACGAACTTGGCTTTGATCAGAACGTGTTCGATATTATCCATTTTGATATTACCGCCTATTACAAGGATGCCAGCCGGCTGACACGTTTTTCTCATCAGGGTACTTATAATCAATCTGGTGGGGGTTTCGCAGAAACAGGATGGGCACAGAACATTTATACCACTTCTCTGGCACGAAATATTGCTAATGATGGACATGACAACATTTTTTACACCAATAACGCCTTTAAGGATATAAGGGGCGTTGAAGTTACCATAGAAAAACTTTTTAGGAAAAGATGGTCCGTGAATTTAGTCTTTAACTATGGGCTCAGTACCGGCGGCGCAGCAGGTTATTGGCAATATCGAGAAGATGACAGTACGCCTAATCAGCCGCAGAGTTTTTCCGAATTTAAAGTAACTTGGATAAGTAGTTATGTTCTCAAAGGAAATATCAACTATGCTACTCCCAGCGGCTTTGGTCCTTTTGGTCTATTGGGTGATATGAATATTAGTCTGTATCATGAGTATTTTGCCGGGCCGCAATATACCTATTATCCAGATGATTACACCGGGCTTCGGGTTCCGAACAATAAGCGCTGGTTTCCACATCATAGAACTGATCTAAAATTTGTCAAGCGTCTACCGTTTGGCAATGTAACGCCTGTATTGGGTGTGGAAGTATTTAACCTATTTAATTATCACGATAGAGTTCTGTTTGCACCTTGGGAAGCATCTGATCTTAAGAATTGGGAAGAAAATGGGGAAATGCCCAAAGTTTGGCAATCCGGTGAAGATAATGTCTGGAGCTTTTATAACTCCATCAGCAGTCCTAAGAGGATGGTGTACGTGACGCTGAGTCTTGAATTTTAAATTAAATAGGAGATTTTGATGTTTTACAGGAATCCTTAATAGAAGGAGAAGGACTATGAAAACAACAAGTTACTTAAAAAGAGCAACTCCTTGCTATGTGATGACCACCATTATTTTGCTAATAATGATGGTTCCACTTCTCCATGGTCAAGGGTTCAACTATAAGGAATTGACCCGTGGAAAGCTTTGGGCGCGTATTTGGAATACCTCCGCCGTTGGACAACCTACACTGGGTGGCGAAGAGTTTTATAAATTCGACTATCCTGGACACCTGCTTGGTACAGATTTGAATGATCATTATGGTATGTGCGAGTGGTCCGGTTGGATGGCCTGGGCTGATGTAGATGGGGTTGGAACACCATTCCGCGTTTGTATGGCCTACGACCCAAACCCCGAGTATCTTTCAGCCGTAGAGGATGCTAAGTTAATTACAAATTATAATATGGCGAACCCTTCACTTTTAGCTGAAGAGATCATAACTGGTAAAAACAGGATTAACGAATATGGCGTCGAAATGCATTTTCGAGCAATGGCCTGGAGCTATCCCCAATATGATGACTTTATTATATACGAATATGTCTTTAAAAATACCGGGAGTCATCAAATCACTAATTTCAGATTCGCGCCAACAGCCGAGCTTAGTATAGCCCAACCAATCGGTGGTTTTTGGACGGATGATGATGATTATGAATGGGATATAGAGCATCAAGCTTTTTATTTCCATGATGGTAGATTATGGGATGTTAATGGTCAACCCGTAGATTATTCATACGGCTTGACGCAGAGTGATTTAGGGGACCCCGCAGACCTTGATGCCCCAGCGGCCATTAACCATGAATTTCAGTCGCCACAATATTTTACCTATTATTGGTTGGATAAACCCACAAAATCGGATCCAACTGAATCTGATCACATGAATATAGTAGACAAAGGTAATTTGAATCAACAATGGAATCGAGTACAAGAAGATCCAATGAATGATAATCCAGAAGTGGATTTCGATCCTGACGATTATATTCTTGCGGCATTGAAATATGACCAAGCGCCCCCACCAACGACTGAAGATGGCACCCCGATACCAGGAGGTAGAGAACGAACTCTTTACGAACGTCAGATCGATTATTTGTATGAGACTGGACCTTACGAGATACCCCCTGGCGGCGAGCTCAAGTTTGTCATGGTAGTTGCATGTGGGATGATGGATTTTGATCGAGTTACGGCGGGTGGCGTAGAGAATGAGGCTCACCTAAAGGATGGGGCCGACAGCCTTTGGGCGCATGTGGATGCTGCTGTGGAACTTTACAGCCGAGGTTACGAGTGTCCCGATCCGCCTCCAACTCCAACAAATGGCATGAATTCACTTACGATCACGCCTACCTCAACGGCGCAAAAGATTAAGATTCAATGGCCGCCTATTCCCGATAATTATGTTGATCCTGATTATGGGGTGAATGATTTCGCTGGTTATCGTGTCTATCGGTCCACCTTCAGGAACGTGGGACCTTGGAGGCTCATCGCCGATATCCCTAAAGGCCAAGAGACCATCGAGAACGGCATGGTTACATACGAGGATGAAGCGACACTGGGTGTGGCTTATTACTATGGCGTCACATCCTATGATACTGGTCACAATGAACCCTGGCCTCCTGATCCCTCTGTCACCAGCCTTCCCTCGTTAGAGAGCGGCCTTGTGAACGCTAATTCTGAACCCGTTTATGCGATGGCTGCAACAAGTGACAATCTAAATGATGTGCGTGTTTATCCCAATCCATTCAGACAACATAGTCAGCTCAGAGGCGTAGGGGAGGAATTTCGATTAGAATTTGTCAATATCCCTGCTAAGTGCACCATTCGTATTTACACATTAGCTGGGGAATTAGTGCAGACCATAGAGCACGATGATGGCAGTGGTGATGAGTCATGGGGCTCTAGAGCTTTGGGAGACTATCAAGTGACCAGGTTCTTACAGTATGTGGCTCCCGGAACTTATCTCTTCCATGTAGAATCACATGTTTCTGGACACGAGGGTGAAAGTAAGATTGGAAAGTTTGTCATCATCAAATAAAAGTTCTATAAGTGATAACGCCAAATATTTTGGGCTACAAACTATGGAGGAACCTAAGATGATAAAGAAAAAGTGTGTCATATCGATTTTAATGGCTATGACTTTTTTAACCTCGTTATACGCTCAACGCGGGGGTGGTGGGGTAGAGCCCCCGGCTTTTGAACGAGTCGGACAAACTGGATGGCAATTTCTCCATCTCCCAACGGTAGCAAGAAATGCTGCTTTAGCGAATATTAAAAGTGGCCTAACCAACAATGATGTCTCATCTATTTTTAGTAACCCTGCTAATCTTGTAGATGTAAGTAATATCGATGCCACATTCAGTAGGATCAACTATGTTGCAGATATTTCCTATATGACGGTGGCTGTGGCGAAAAATTTTGGAAAATTGGGAGTATTCGGATTCAGCTTTGCTAACCTCGATATCGGAGATATGATTCGCACTGAAAACCGCTTCAACGAAGACCTTGGCATTACTGAACGTAGTGGTGACTTAGGGACATTTTCGGCCGGAGATATACTCATTGGACTCTCCTACGCTCGTGCTGTGACAGATCGACTTTCTATCGGTGGAAATTTCAGCTACATACAGGAAAAACTCGATCAAACAAAGGTTGAAAACTGGAATGCTGATTTTGGAATCTTTTTCCGCACTGGGTTTCACAGCTTACGCTTGTCCATCCTGGCTCGTAACTTCGGTCCAGATACAGAATTCACTGGCTTCACGGAGATCTACGGCTTACCTCAGAGCGTTAGAATGCCTCTCGATTTCCGCTTCGGAATCGGTTATGATTTTATTGAAGCTACGAATGGTAGTGAACACAAACTAAGCGGGTTTCTTGAAGGAGTGCACACGAATGACGGGCCTGAAAGAGTTCACGCGGCAATGGAGTATACCTTTCTCGCCGTATTCTCCTTAAGAGCGGGCTACAAATTCAACTATGATGAGCAGGGCCTCACTCTCGGCGGGGGAATAAATTTCAATATGAAAGGAATGACCGGTCGCATAGATTACGCCTACCTTGATTATGGTAGGTTATCCGCCGTTCACTTATTCACGATTGGCTTTGGATTTGGAGAGTAACTCGACTGAAGATCCTATTAGGTATTGGTTACCTCTAATTTTTACGATTTGGGTGACCAATACCTAACCTGGCCAAGCCCCGTGGGATAAGCTATCCAACGGGGCAAGCCAGAACCAAAAAGGCAAAACGATTGAGGGCAAAACAATTAAAAATTTGAATTTAGAATTACATAATTGCTTTAAATGCAAATCTCAAAATGAAAAATGAAAATTGCAAA
>JBHIAC010000135.1:0-8707 GCA_046758365.1 bacterium | reverse complement strand
AATTAGACGAATTAGGCAGCTTTGTCTGGGAGCATTGCAACGGCCTGGAAAATGTGCAAGAAATCGGTGAGAAATTAAAGGAAAAATATGGTGACAAGGTAGAACCTGTTTTCAACCGTTTAAGTATTTTTTTAAAACGCTTAGAAAAAAGTAAGTCAATAATCTGGGTTTAACTAAGGAGAGATTTATTGGATAAAGCACTCCTTGACAAAATTTCCAAGCGCCTTGACACCTATAAAGACGAAATAATTGAATTAGAAACGAAGCTAACCGCGATCCCAGCCCTTGCTCCCGAAAACGAGGGCGAGGGAGAGCTAAAAAAGGCTGAATATATTCAATCCTATTTAGAAAATGTGCTGCGCTGCGACCAATTAAACTTATACAAAGCCACGGACGACAGGGTGCCCTCGGGTTATCGGCCTAATTTAGTTGCTATATTCAAAGGGAAAAGCCAAGCTAAAACCATTTGGATTATGTCTCATATGGACGTTGTGCCACCAGGGGATTTGAACAAATGGGAGGGTGATCCTTGGATGGTAAGGATTGAAGATGGGAAAATTTTCGGCCGGGGTACCGAAGATAACCATCAAGGCATAGTTTCATCTTTTTGTGCTGTAAAAGCATTTCGAGATGAGGGAATCAAACCAGAACTTAATATTGGTTTAGTGATCGTTTCCGATGAAGAGACGGGAAGTAAATATGGGATTGAATATCTCCTTAAAAATCACAAAGGCATTTTTAAGAAAGAAGATATAATCATCATCCCTGATGCTGGAAATGAAGAAGGCACCATGATTGAAGTGGCTGAAAAAAGTATTATCTGGTTTAAATTCCGAACCATCGGAAAACAAACCCACGGCTCAACACCGGAAAAAGGAATAAACGCCTTCAAAGCCGGGTCTCATTTAATTGTAAAGTTGAATAACCTGTACCTTATGTACAACGCCGCAGACCCAGTATTTGATCCTCCAACCAGCACCTTTGAGCCAACAAAAAAAGAACCAAATGTTCCAAATATTAATACAGTGCCAGGTGAGGATATTTTCTACTTTGATTGTCGTCTCCTGCCAAATTATAATGTGGATAGATTTTGGGAAAATGTTAAAAGAATTTGTAAAGAAATTGAAGGCAGATATCGAGTAACTATTGAAGTAACTGCGGAGCAAGAATTACCTGCTGCACCTCCAACGTCTGTTGATGCACCTGTAGTAAAAGCCTTAGAACAAGCTATTTCCGAAACCCGAGGTATCCAACCGAATGCGCAGGGAATTGGCGGAGGAACCGTAGCTGCTTTCTTCAGAAACGCGGGTTTTAACGCCGCTGTTTGGGCAACACAAGATGAAACGCTGCATGAAACCAATGAATATGTTAAGATCAATAACATTATTAATGATGCAAAAGTCTTTGCTCATGTGGCTTTACAATTATAAATGACATAGGGGCAAAAGTTGTAATTATCCTGTTTTTGCCCCTACGTCAAAAATAAAATTAATTTCCTACTTTATAGCGATTTTTATTTCTCTCTGGGGGATTTAATAAGGGATGCCTTTATAAGATGTCATCAACAGGGATGTAAATAATTTTTACATCGAAGGTTGAGGAGGTAACCGGGGAGAAATACCTACTCAAACCTCAGATATATACACTGCGTTCGAATCTGACACATAGGGTAAAACGAATCCGCATTCGATTCTAGGGGCGTGGCCGAAAATCCTTTATTTTAGAAAAATGCTCAACGTAATTCATTGTTTTTTCGTTCAAGAATTATGTAAAATGGGACTTTCCGGCTACGCCCCTAGTAACAGAATATTCCTTTTAGTTTCTGATTTGGTAGTACCTCTAGCGACATGGACGGAAAGTATATTTTTAGAAAAAACTCGATCAAAAAAACAATAACTTAGATGTTGTTAATTCTGCAAATTTGGGGTTTTCGTCCATGTCTCTAGAGGTTTGTATTTGCAATTTAAAGATATCGTGTCTCCCATAATTATTACTTATTGCGGAATAAGTAATTTCATAGGTTAACTGTTTTCAATATTATTTTTACGAAGTACTATGACCCAATTAGATAAAGCAGCTCGTACGATCCTAAAAGAATGTTTGAATATAAAAGCTCAAGAATCGGTTCTTATTGTAACCGAAGAATCTTTAAGGGAAATTGGAGAGGCTTTATGGAATTGTGCAAAAAAAGTATCTAACTATCCACTAATAACGCGGTTCTCGCCTAAAAATTTAAATTTGCCAGAGCTTCCTGCTGCTGTATTTTCCTCTTTAAAAAATTCCGATACAGTTATTTTTCTTACCCAAAAATGTGTAGATGAGCAAATGTTTGAGAAAGCAAGACAAAACGGAACAAGATTTGTTGTGCTTCAAAATACATCTAAAGAATTGATTGAGCGTTCCTTGGAGGCAAATTATAAACTTATATCCAATCTAAGCAGAAGGCTGGCAGATATATTTTCTATTGGTAAAAATTTGTATTTGAAGACCCCTTCTGGTACGGAAACACAAATAGCCATTTCTCGAATCAAAGGAAATGCAGATACGGGTTTAGTACATAAAGCTGGGGAATTAACTTACTTACCTGCAGGGGAGGCTTGCTTATATCTGCCTCACAATAATATTGAAGGACGCATTATTCTAGATGGAATTGCAGGCTACAAGAAATTTTTTGCTAAACCGATTGTGCTATTTTTAAAAAATGGTCAAATAACTCAAATTAAAGGAGAAAAACCTGCAGAACAATTACGCAAGGATATTAGAAAATTTGGAAAAAATGGAAGAAGGATTCACGAATTAGGGGTAGGCACAAATAACAAGGTTGCATTAGGCAATTCAGCCCAAGAAGATGAAAAGGCATTAGGAACCGTTCACATTGTATTTGGTCAAAAACACATAACTAAGGTTCGAGGCAAAATAATCCCTTCTATTAAAGGGATTCTTTTAAATCCTACACTGAGTGTTGACGGAAAATTAATTGTCGAAGATGGTAATTTGTCGGTGTAGAAGTATTTTGCAATTATTTGATTAATATACAATAAAGCGCAAATAGAAATATATAGCTGGCGCGACTAATATTTCACTATCAAAACGATCTAAAATTCCACCATGACCCGGGAGTATGTTTGAAGAATCTTTAACCTGAGCATCGCGTTTGAAAAGTGATTCTACTAAATCACTCACCTGCCCCACGCTCCCACATATAGCCCCGATAACTAAGGCATTTATGAGATCGATTTGTTTTATGAACGTCAAATAACATAGATAAGCTGTTATCAATGCAAATACAAATCCAAATAGGGTACCCTCGATAGTTTTATTAGGACTTACCCGTTCAAAAAGTTTGTGCTTTCCAAAACGTGCACCTACAATATAAGCCGCTGAATCACATACCCAGATAGAAAGAAACATTAAGATAATCCAATTTCCTCCCTCCTTATATTCCAAATCTAATTGATAGGGTAATTGTCTAATTAAAATTAAAAAGCCAAGCAGGAATGCGACAAAAAATATACCCATGAGGGTGGTAGCGATATTAAGAATCGGAGCAACCTCATTGCGAAATAGTTCATAAATTACAAGAATAAAAAAGGCTCCAGAAAATAAAATCCAAAGATTTTGAGATAGGTTTAAAAATAGTAAAAAACACAAAGTAATGCCCGTTCCTATTCCGATAAATCTTGCAGGATAAGTTAGTTTTTGAGCGGCTAAATCATAGAATTCATTCATTGCTAAAATTACAATGGAAGCGGTTAAAGCAAAAAATATATACCCTCCTTGCCAGGCAGACAACAGAATCAGGGGTCCAAAAATAATCGTAATTAATGTTCTAGCTCCAAAATTTTTTAAATCCAAATCACCTCCTGTGCAATTATAAATTTATTAGCTTTTCAAACTGCCAACCAATTCCTCAATTTTTTTGATGTTATGTTTTTCGCAATATTCTTTTATTTCTGCAATGATTTTCTCCCCAGTAGAAGGATCAATAAAATTCGCAGTTCCAACCTGAATGGCACAGGCGCCTGTTATGATAAATTCTAACGCATCTTGTCCGTTCATGATACCACCAATGCCTATTATCGGAATATGAACCGAATCAGCCACTTCATAAACCTTCGCTAATGCAACAGGTTTAATGGCCGGGCCAGAATATCCACCAGTAATCGTGTTAATTTTTGGACAGCGTAAATCAACATCCACAGACATCCCTACCAGGGTATTAATCAATGAAACTGCATCGGCACCGCTGTCTTCGGCCGCTTTAGCAATCTCAGCAATTTTAGTTACGTTTGGTGTCAATTTAATGATGAGAGGCCGATGTGTGGCTTTTCTAATCATTGTCGTCACTTTAGCAGTAACTTTAGAACTTTGACTAAATTCTAAGCCTCCTTCATTTACATTTGGGCAGGAGAAGTTTAATTCATATCCATCTATGCCATCCGCATCTTCCATTCTTTGTACGGCTGCCAAAAATTCTTCTGCGGTGCTACCAACAATATTTACAATTGTAGACGTTTTTAAGGAATTAAGAAAAGGCAATTTTTCAGCAAGAAAAGTCTCCACCCCAACGTTTGCTAATCCAATAGAGTTCAACATTCCAGCGGGTAATTCAACGATTCGGGGAGGTGGATTCCCATCTCTTGGCTTTAAACTAATGGACTTGGTTACAATCCCCCCCAGGGAGTTTAAATTAACCAATCCCTCGCTTTCCTTGCCATATCCAAATGTACCTGAAGCCACTAAAACAGGATTTTTTAATTTCAAAGTTCCTATTTGAACTGAAAGATCAACCATCAAGCCAAACCTCCCGAGCGTTGAAAACAGGCCCATCCACACAGGCCAATTTAAAAAGACCCCCTCCTGTTTGTTCGCCTCTAACTCTAACTGGGCATCCCATACAGATGCCAAACCCGCAACCCATCATCGTCTCAATTGAAATTTGCCCTTCAAGGTTAAATTCATCCGAAATTTTTATCATTTTATTTAGTAAACCAACAGGTCCGCAACTAAAAATATGTCTTCGATTTAAATCTTTTTCCTGTTTAAGATACTCAATTATTAGATCAGTCACTAATCCACTTTTCCCTTTACTACCATCTTCAGTAGCAAAATATACTTCAACGTCCATTTGTAGGAAAACATCAATAAAAGTAAGCTCATCTACCGATTTAGCACCTAAAAACACCAAAACAGATTTGCCTGCTTTTAGAATCTCTTCACACAAAAAAAGGAGGGGAGCCACACCGAGCCCTCCTCCCACTAACAGCGCATAATGCATATCTGGTGGCATATAAAAGCCTCGACCCAAAGGTCCAAGCACATTTACTACATCGCCAGCTCTGTAACCTGCCATAATTTCTGTGCCTTTTCCGACTATTTTCCATAACACCTCAATCCAACCTTCATCAATATTGCGTCGGCAAACACTAAACGGTTTTCTCAATAGTGGAATAAATTCATTGTTAACTTTTATATTGATAAATTGACCGGGTTCAACAATTTTAGCCAGGTAAGGACACTCCATCCGCATCAAATAAATTTTCCCAATCAATTTCTTAACAAAAATAATGGGACAATTAGTAATTCTTATCATAATTTTAAAATTTATATCATGTATAAGTGAACTATAAAAAGGTGATTGAGCCAAAAGCTGACCTTACTTAACTGATGAAAAGAGCATTGGCTATTAAAGAGTTACATACATTTATAAAGACCACAATATTTTGATAAAAATTAAGAGAATGTCAGCTTTTTGCAGCATACTCATATATTATTGTTCTTAAGGCTCTTCCATCGCTTCTTCATTTTTTCTATCTTCTTCTGAGAGTAGCTTTTGTACCGCATCTATTTTCTTTTTTACCTTCTTTGAAAAATCAGTATTTGGATATTTATTTACAATCTCTTGATAAATTTCATAAGCTCTGTCATTTTGATGCATCATTTGTTCATAAATCCATCCAATAGCATAAAGCGATTTCGGTGCATATTGAGAATTGGGATACCTGTCAATAATTTTTTGAAATTCTTCAATGGCCTTTTGAATATTTTTTTCATTAAATAGAGTTTGCTCAGCTCTTTTATATAATACTTCAGGTTGATCACTTTGTACGAAGACTGAAGGTAACCCAAGCTTCTTTCTTGCTTCTTGTGCTTGATAAGAAGCAGGATATTTTTTCACCAACTCTAATAATAAAGAGTCGGTTAGGACTTTATCTTGATATTCATTTTCATAAATAAATGCCATTGAATACAACGCTTTTGCTGCAGCAGAATGATTTGGAAAAAGTTCTAATATCTCTTTATACTCAGTAATGGCCGAATCAAACTGAGCAAACTGATACAAATATAATTCAGCCAATTGTAGTTTGCTTACTACTATTTCATCTACATCGTAGCTTTGAGTATTTTTTTCATTCTCATTTGCCTCTTCAAGGGATTTTGTGGGTGATTTTGAGGCCTGCGTGAGAGTAGCAAGTTTTCTTTTTTTCCTTAAAAATCGCAACTCAGGATGAACCCCTTGCTCAAGCAGGAGCCTTTCCATTTCCGTCAATTGATGTGTTTTAACACTGCTCCCATTTGAACGAATTCCTTGGGATTTATCAACCAAGTTTTTTAGTATTATTAACTTACCAAGATTTCTTGCTTTTTGATTCGCTAACTCAACAAGTTTTGATCTATTGAACTCGCTTCTTACTTTTTCATAATTTTCTTTAGCTTGAGTAAAGTCACCAAAGTCCTCTTCATAAATTTTAGCCATTTGAAAATAAGCAGTGGCAGATACCTCTGTTTTTTTATATTCCGTAGTTATCTTTTTATATTCATCCAATGCTTCATCTATTTTACCAAGGTAATTTACATCGGCTTCTTTTAATTTTCGATACAGGGTCTTTCCTTCTCGGTAGAGACAATCGGCTATTTCTAATTTTACTAATCCATGCTTATCTTTATAGCTCTGATTTTCTAAAAGGTCCATACAAATTTTGGTGGAATTTTCGTAGCCCCCGGCCAACTTTAAAGCTCTACCAAGGTTTAGTTCAGCTTCAAATTTGAATTGTTTATCCTGATCATGTTTTAGGGCCATTTTAAAGCTTTCTATCGCTTCAAAATATTTTTGAGTTTTTAATTGACACTGACCCATTTGAAAATAAGCTTTAGCCCTCATCTCTTTTTTATTAGCTCTTATAGCAGCCTCTTTATATTCATTTTCAGCCTGTTCATAGTCCCCTTGCTCAAAATGGATGTCCCCAAGGAGGAGCCTACTTTCATCAACCACGTCCCTTTCAATTTTTTGTAAATTCTGAAGCTCTAAAAGATTTAATTTGGCCCCAAGATAATCGTTCAATTTAATATTTGTTTTAGCAAACCAAAGTTTAGCTCTATCAAAATACTTACTATTAGGAAAATAAGTAATCAATTCTTGAAATTTTCTCTGGGATTTAACATAATTTCCTTTGTAATAGAAACACTCTCCTAAAATCATCACCGCGTCATCTACATATTTGCTTTTTGGATATATTTCCAAAATCTTCGATGCCTTTTTAATGGTATCATCGTATTTTTTAAGCTCTTGGGGAGAGGGCTTGTCTCCCTTGCGTTTCTCCCTTTCTTTTTTAGCCTCATTATATAATTTTTTTGTATTGTAAAAAGTATTGAAATAGGCGCAGGATGATAAGATAATACAAACAATACAAAAGATAAATGTACATCGGAGATTCATAATCTTAAAAGTAATTATTGACGTTGGTACAAAAACAGGATAAATTAAACTCTTAGCAATTTTAAACATAATTCCGGTAAAATTTCTCCAGATTTACCAAGAATAACTTCATCAACTATGGAAGAAATAGGCGTTCTTTTCGGGTTGATTTCTATGGTGAAAGCTCCATTTTCTTTTGCAATCAATGGAAACGAGGCAGCTGGTTGTACCACCGCAGATGTTCCGATACTAAAAAACAGATCACAATTTTGAGCAGCCATGTAAGAAAGTTCTAGTAGTTTTTCAGGTAAAGCTTCACCAAACCAAACTACGTCGGGCCTGAGCAGTCCTCCACAAGAGCAGAAAGGCAAGTCATCTTTAAATTGAAAAGGCGGCTCCTCAGAAAGCCTACTACACTTTACGCATCGGTTTCGCATGATGTTCCCGTGAATTTCATAAACATTTTTAGTTCCCGCAGCCCGATGAAAGCCATCCACATTTTGGGTAATCAATTCAAATTTAGGAAAATGGCGTTCCAATTTTACTAAGGCGTAATGACCAGGATTCGGTGATTTGCCATGAACTATATCTCTACGATAATTGTACCACTCCCAAACCAATTTAGGATTCCGAGTAAAAGCTTCAAAAGTAGCCAAATCTTCAGCGCGGTAATTTTTCCATAAACCATGTTCACCCCGGAAGGTCGGAATCCCGCTTTCTGCTGAAACCCCAGCGCCTGTTAATACCGCGACGTGTTGAGAGGAACGGAGTTTATTTAAAAGGGTATCACTAAACATAAATCTTTCTAGAATGATTTATAATATCAAACCTTTTAGACGATTAATTTGCAAAAATTCCAACTAAAAATCCAGAGAAAAATGAAGACAATAGTAAAACCTCAGTTATTGGTGGTAGGCCTTCATTAAACAGGATACTACGTAGTTTAAAACTGTGGGCTCATATTAACAAACTAGGATCTTTCAGTATTTTCATGCTGAATGCAAAATTATA
>JBHIAC010000134.1:0-8961 GCA_046758365.1 bacterium | reverse complement strand
CAGGTTGATGAGTGAAAACATTTTTGCCCTGGTGAAATTTCGCAAGGCGATTTTCAAGTAGTTTTTTAACATGTAATCTCCTTTTAATGAAACGTCAAATGTAAAATGTCAAATGTCAAAAAATGAGTGAAAAGTGAACCCCTTTTTAACATTTGCACTCTCACTTTTTCACTCATACCGCAACACTTCCACTGGATTGACCAGGGCGGCTTTGATTGCCTGATAAACTCGCTGTCAATCAGTATGGTTCTGTCAATGCCTACTTAATAGAATTTTTAAGCCTTGTATATCTTGCTTTTCTTCTTGCATATCGCAGATGCTTAAGTAACTGCGGTTGCTCAGGTTCTAATTCAAGGCATTTTTGCCACGCTTTGACTACTTCATTCCATTTTTTAAGTCCCCAATAAGCATAGCCAAGATTATAATAAGCCAAAGTATAATCCGGCAAGATCTCTATGGCTTTTAAAAAATCTTGGATCGCCAGGTTGAATTTTTTTAGATTTGTAAAGCATGTACCTCGACGACAGTAAATCTGGGCATTGTTAGGATCAAGTTCAATTGCTTTACTGTAATCTTGAATCGCCTGCTCATATTTACCCATTTGCCTAAAAGTTACCCCACGATTTACATATGATAGGATCAATAGAGGATCAATCTCAATAGCTTTATTGTAATCCTTAATAGCTTCTTCGTACTTGTCCAAACTGCTGTAACTCATTCCTCGATAATTGTAAACCAGCAAATAGCGAGGGTCGATTTTAAGTGCGCTTGTATAATCTCGAATTGCATTCTCATACTGTTTCAAATTGTCATAACAGACTCCGCGATTAATATACGCCGGGAGAAAAGATGGCTCTATCTCAAGAGCTTTAGTGAAATATTTAATTTTCTCCTGACAATCTTCAGTATTATATCCTTTCTGAAACCATTCATTTGCAGTTAAAGCACTTTTGATTTCTTCGTAGTCGACAGGTTCCTTTACCCCTGCATAATCCTGAGCAGTAGCAAAATGTGCTGCAAATTCTCGTCCTCTTTTTTTCACTTCTTCAACTTGCTCCTTAAATTGCACCTGTTTGGCGCGAATTTTTTCTATCGTGTCTGCTGAGAAGGATTTGACTTCTTTTTCAAATTCATTCGCGTAAATCAACTCAATGTTTTCTGTGATTTTTATTAGTTTGAGAAGGATGACCAGTGAATGAAATTCACTTTTCACAGGCCCAATTTCAGTTATGACAATATTCGTAGAATCCACCATTTTGTCAACAATAAGCCAAAAGCTTCTCTTATCGCTGCTATTATTTATCTTTGAATAGGCTTTTGTGATAATTAAAAAAAGAGTGGTTTTGGCATGATTCAGTGCCGTCCGGCTTTGCGCGAAAGGCAGACTGTTTGTAAGTTTATCCTGCCATCTAAATTGATCGTAGGTATCTTGGATTTTTGATTGTATCTTATGAAGTGTTTGGAAATAAACATTACATAATGAAATGATAAAGTTAATATTATCCTTCTCGGTCTCAAATCTTTTCGAGAGTTCAATCAATGAGTTACCTAATTTTCTAGTTTTTTTCTGTAATTGCTCGAAGTCCTTGCTCTTTGGGGGTTTAATTTTTTCGCTGGAAAGCTTTTCAAATTTTGTAATGGTTTCAGAAATAGTCTGCTCATTGATGGCAAAATCGGGGGAGAGGTATTTGTTTACGGACTTGATGATAGCATCCAAAGCTTTTTTGCTGTTTGTTCCGGCTGAGACTTGTGCTGATGGAATACAAACAAAAATGGAAAAGGCAAATAGTAAAGCTAATTTCTTTGTCATGATCGTTACTCTGTAATCACAAATTATAAAACGAAAATCGTTGTGGTGTTTTCCGGATTCCGGTAATCAAGGTTATCCCAACTAAAAAGAAAAGCGCTGGTGAAATTTCCCCTGGTATTAAAGCTAATTGTTTGGCAGCAATATTATTAAAAAGAGGCAATACTAATTCAATGAGTAGTAGTGCTAAAATGAGGGTAACGAAAGAAATGATGATCGATTCCCCTAAAAATTGAAAAATAAGTTGTTTTCGGTTAGCACCAATGATTTTTCTTACACCAACTTCTTTCGCACGTTTTAACGCTCTTGCCGTACTTAAATTCATAAAATTAATGCATGCTATGAGCAGAATAAACACAGCGATAACGGAGAATATATAGACTTGTTTGATGATCCCTGGAGTTCCGTGGGCATATAAATGGATCTTGGTTAACTCTTGAAGTACAGGAACATCGTTGGTTTCAGCATCGACATGTTCTCTATAAAATCCGGCGATCTTCCTGTTGACATCGTCTTTTTCTTCATTTTCGTTTAACAAGATATAAGTATCTCCAGTAAACTCCCAGCTTTCCAGCCGTTGCCTGGACATCAAATCCACCCGAGCAACTATGTCAAACGATAACTGTGAGTTTTTGGGTATGTTTTGTATGACAGCTGTGACTTTGAAATTAGCATCATAAGTTTTTGCATACACTATTTTACCGATTGGGTCTTCATTTCCAAAATACCGGTTTGCAGTTTCTTCAGTAATAACAATCGAGTTTTTGTCGGCAAGTGCTGTTTTAGGGTCGCCTTTTAAATGGGGGAATGTAAATATTGAAAAGAACGCCGGATCAGTAAGATAAATATCCTCTTCGTCAAATTTTTTATCCTTATGTTTTACCAGTGACCGAGCCCATTTCCACACACGGGTATACTCTTCAATTTCAGGGTAGATTTCCTTTAAGGCTGGCCCCAACCGCCATGAAGACGCAGTCACAATGCCATATTCTTCAGACACAGTATTTACCCTGAAAATGTTATACTTTTTTTCATGGAACTGGTCATAGCTCAGTTCATCGAAAACCCACAGAGAGATTAGAATAAAGCTGGCAATCCCAATCGCAAGTCCGAAGATATTTGTGAACGAATATCCTTTTTGACGGGCGATATTTCGTAACGTTATTTTGATATAATTTATTAAAATAATTCCTCCATTTTTTAGCAGTCAGCTTTCAGTTATTAATCTTCAGCTTTTGCCTTTCGCTGTAGCCTTATAGCCGGATCATTCATACCGCAGACTATTTACAGGATTGGCAGTCGCAGCTTTAATGGCTTGATAACATACCGTCACTGAGGCAATCACAAGCGCTAGCATGCCAGCCGTCAAAAACGTCATCAAGCCAATATCAATTCGATAGGCAAAATTCTGCAGCCATTTGTTCATGGCATAATAAGCCACAGGCCAAGCAATGATATTGGACACGAGCACCCATTTTGTGAATTCTTTGGATAACAACAAAACAATGCCTGAAACGGAAGCGCCAAGCACTTTGCGGATTCCAATTTCTTTTGTCCTTTGTTCTACATTGAATGAGGCGAGCGCAAATAGGCCAAGGCAGGCGATAAAAATAGCAACAAAAGCAAAAAATAAAATAATTTTACTTAACCTTTCTTCAGAGTGGTATAATGAATCAAAATTTTTATCAACGAAGAAATAGTCAAAAGTATGCGTATCACTTTCATCTTTTCCTTCCTGGAAAACCGTTAAGACAGTGTTGATCCTGCCCGGAATGCCATTGGCATAAGAAGCAATGTGCAAATTGGAATTCTGCAACAATTCATTTTTGAAGGATTCAAACTTTTGCCGGATTGTTCGTCCTTTAATCCGTACAACTAGTACCTGCTCTTTATCAAATCCAAGTTTCTTGTCTTTCATATAGTCCAATTGATTGAGCACCAAAATTGTGTTCGCAATTAGAATTATTGAAATTGTGAATTGCAAAACAACCAAACCGTTTCTGAAGGTAGATCGATTAGCCTTCCTGCTAAATTGTCCTCTTAGAGCTGCCACTGGATGAAAAGCACTCAGAAAAAATGCGGGAAAACTTCCAGCAATGAATCCTGTGAAGATAACAAGTCCCACCAAACCTATCACAAAAATCGAGTTATTTAGATAATTAATGCTAATTTCTTTTTCAGTTAAATTGTTGAATGCAGGTAGCATAAGCTCTACAATAATTATAGCTATGAGTAACCCCAATAATGACATTATAATTGATTCACTGAGAAATTGAGAAATAAGACGGTTTTTATTCGCCCCGAGAACTTTTCTTAATCCAACTTCCTTGCTCCGGTTTGCTGATCTGGCTGTCGAAAGATTCATGAAGTTTATGCATGCAATTCCGAGAATAAAAACAGCAATCATGGAAAAAATATAAACATTTCTGATGTCCCCGTTTCCCTCGATTTCCGCCTGAAGATGTGATCTTAAATGAATATCTGTCAGCTTTTGCAGTTCGTATGCTATTTTAGTTCCTGACCTGGCCGCTTCCTCCCCAGTATGCGTTTGGACTATTTCATCGAACTTGCTTTCCACTTCTTTGGGATCTGTCCCTTCTTCAAGCAAGACATATGACCATCCGAATATACTAAGCCAGGCGGTCAGTAGTTCTGGCCTTCTACGTTGAACCGTCTTCATCGAAACGGTGTAGTTAAATCTGAAATGGGAATTCCTGGGGACATTATTGATAATTCCGGTAACTTTCAAATCTCCATCGCTGTTTAGGTTCAGAGTTTTCCCCAGCGGATTCTCTTTGCCAAATATTTTAACCGCAGACTCTTCCGTTAAAACGATTGATCCGGGATCCTGAAGGGCGGTTTTCGGATTACCCTTAATGAATCGGAAGGTGAATATTTCAAAAAATGACGCATCGGCATACATTATACCGCTTTCATCAAATTTTTTATTTTCATAGGTTATTAAGCCAGTGCGGAATGCTATTCTTGAAAATGCACTAATCTGCGGTAAATTCATAGTAAACGCTGGAGCAGCCGCAAACGGTGACATGGCATAATGATCATTTACACCACCGATTTCCTCTGCATACGTAAGTCTGTAGAGCCGGTCAGCATTTGCTTGAAATTTGTCGAAGCTTAATTCATCCTGGACGTAAAGCAAAATGAGGATGCAGCAAGCCATTCCAAGAGCAAGGCCTGCAATATTGAGTATGGAATATCCTTTATACCTTTTAATATTTCGCAAGGCGATTATTAAATAATTCTTAAACATATTCACTCCTAATTTGGATTGTGGAGTGCCTATTGCGGAATTTTTTTTACTCCGAAATCCACAATCTGAAATTTACACTCGTTATTATTCATAGCGCAACGCCTCCACTGGATTGACCAGCGCCGCTTTAACGGATTGGTAACTCACGGTCATCAAGGCGATAATCAAAGCGGTCAATCCTGAGAACACGAACGTCCAGAATTCAATGTTGACCTGGTAAGCAAAGTTCTGGAGCCATTTTTTCATGGCGAGATAGGCAATCGGCCAAGCGATTACATTTGATATCAAAACCCATTTCATAAACACTTTTGACAATAGGACAACAATTCCTGTGACTGAGCTGCCGAGCACTTTTCTAATTCCGATTTCTTTTGTTTTTTGTTCCGCCAAGAAAGTCGCCAAACCGAATAACCCCAGGCAGGAAACAAATATGGTTAGGAAAGTCAAGTAGCCGAAAATTTTTCCCAGACGCTGTTCCGTTGTATACAGCTTGTCAAGCGTTTCATCGAGAAAGTGGTATTCAAAGGGCGATTCCGGGACATGTTTTTGCCATACGCCTTCAATGAATTTTAGCGTCTCGGGAATGTTGCCGGGGTTTATCCTCACGGTCAGATGAAAGAAATCGTACTCCTTTCCGAAAGTGCCGAGGTTTAGAATTAAAGGATTTATTTTATCGTGAAGGGAACGGAAATGAAAGTCTTTCACAACACCAATAATTCGTCCATCTCTGCCGTATGCTTTGAGTCTTTTTCCAATTGGAGAACGCATTTCCATCGCTTCTACAGCGGTTTCATTGACGACAAAGGCTTGTGTTGCATCGGTTGCAAACACTCTTGAGTAAAATCTTCCTTCTGCCATTTCCATTTTGTAAGTGTCCAAATAATCATCGTTCACTTTTATAATCTGGAATTTTACGCGTTGATTGGCTTTTTGACCCTCCCACTGCACATCGCCAATCATCGTTCCTAAAGCGGTTATCATTTCGTTAGATGCGGTCACACTTTTAATTCTTGGAGATTGCAGTAATTCATGTTTCATACTTTCATATACTTTAGCCAGATCTTTGTCGGCCCACACATAAATCAAGTTCTCTTTATCAAACCCCAATCTTTTGTTTCTCAAATAATTAACCTGTTTAGAAACCACCATCGTCCCGATGATAACCATAATTGAAAGGGCAAATTGAACGACAACCAGAATTTTTCTGAACCCAACCTTGCTTCCACTATGAGTTAGAGAAGATTGGAGAGGGAGGCCTTTCAAGATGGTCACGGGCTTGAAGGAGGAAAGAAATAAAGCGGGATAACTACCCGATATAAATCCGGTAAACAGCGCCAGTCCTAATGCGCCAAGTAGGAACCTGTAATCAGAATAATTGACTGCTAAAGGTTTAGCCGAAAGGTTTTTAAAACCCGGAAGCACCAGCTCTACTAAAAGGAATGTAAAAGGAAGGGCCACGAAACTAAAGGCAATCGACTCGCCGATAAATTGTTTTATGAGCTGTCTACGGTTCGCCCCTACGACTTTTCGCAAGCCCACTTCTTTAGCACGTTTAGAAAAACGAGCGGTTGCCAGATTCATGAAATTGATGCAGGCGGTAACCAATACGAAAAATGCGACTAATGTAAAAATAGTGACGTATTTAATATCCCCATGCGGCGCATCAAATTTGAAATCTGAATAAAGGTGCATTCGAGTTAAGGGCTGCAAGAAAAAATTATAACCAGTGGTTGAAAAATGTCTCTTTCGAAGATCGGTGATCTTTTGGTTTACCACTTCCAGTGCGCTGTTTTTTGCCAGCAGGACATACGCTTGAAAGTCGGATGACCCCATCCAACTATCGGGCTGCTTCCAGAATTTGACTATATCGAAGGATTGGAGATAATCAAACTTTAAGTTCAGGCTTGAATTATGGGGAATATTCTTTATGACCCCTGTAACCTTTACATCAAACTGATTGTCCTGCTTTAAGAATTTCCCCATCGGATCTCCATCTCCAAAATATTTCTTGGCCATGTCTTCAGTCATTACAATTGAGCCTAGATCATTTAACGCTGATTTCGGATCTCCCTTGACCATGGGAAAGGTGAAAATCTTGAGAAATTCCGGCTCAACATAAAGGCCGCTCTCTCGGAATTTATGCCCTTGATGCACGAACACCCCTGAAGCAGGATAAAGTCTTGTGGCATTAATGATTTCAGGGATTTCTTCTTTTAAGAAGCCTGCAAGCGGGCCAGGTCCAGCCGGAATAAGTGTGCCTCCAAAATTACCGATAATCCTATAAATCTCGTTAGCATTCTCATGGAATCGGTCATAGCTCAGTTCATCCTGTACCCATAATAGAATAAGGATGGTGCATGCCATCCCTATTGCGAGACCAGCGATGTTGATGAAAGAATAAACTTTTTGTCTTTTTATGTTTCTTAAAGCGATTTTTAAGTAGTTCTTAAACATGATGACCCTCCCAATCTCGGATTTCGGGATACCAATATTTAAATTTTAAATTCCGCAATCCCCAATCCGCATTCCGCAATTAAAACCAGTCATACCGCAACGCCTCCACTGGACTCGCCAAAACTGCTTATGTTTAAACATGAAAGCCCTCTTTAATATTTTCAGTCACAATATGCCCGTCAAACAGATGCACGATGCGATGGCTATATTCTGCGTAAGCAGGGGAGTGAGTTACCATAACAATGGTGGTGCCGTTTTCGTTCAATTGTGCCAATAAGTTCATGACTTCATCACCATGGGCTGAATCAAGGTTTCCTGTAGGTTCATCGGCCAGGATTAATTTTGGTTTGGCAATCACTGCTCTTGCCACCGCCACACGTTGCTGTTGGCCACCGGATAATTGCTGGGGGAAGTGATTTTTACGATGTATGATTTCCATCTGCTCGAGCACCTCGTTTACCCGTTTCTTCCGCTCAGATGATGAGACCCCAAGATACAAAAGTGGAAGTTCAATGTTTTCATAAACCGTCAATTCATCGATGAGGTTAAAACTTTGAAAAACAAAACCAATGTTTGCTTTGCGTAAATTAGCCCGTTGTCTTTCTGAATATTTTGAAACTTCCTGATCAAGAAAGTAATATTCCCCTTCATTGGGATTGTCCAGTAAACCGAGGAGGTTTAATAAAGTTGATTTACCGCAGCCAGAAGGCCCCATGATTCCAACGAACTCCCCTTCTTTGACTTCAAGATTTACATTGTTTAAGGCCGTGGTTTCAACTTCTTCAGTGGTGTAGATTTTTTTTAGGTTGTTGGTTTTGATCATAATTGTTCTCCTTAAATTAAGTGCATGAATGACATTGGTGCAAAAACGGAATAATTTCAACTATTAGCAGTTGTAAAGTCAATATTTTCAAATTAAAATATTTAGTGTCTGACCTTTTTGCACCTACGTCATGAATTAATTTTCAAATTTTGCATTAGAGAAGTAAGCATGTTTTTCAATTCATTTATCTCCTTGGCGAGCAAAACGTAGCGTGAACTGTTCAAAAAACCAAGATTTTTAGCGAGCCGTAAGTGACTTGCTAACTTGTTTGAATAATCAACTGCTGTCTTAAAGTTACAAGCCATTTCAGTATCACTGCTGCTAGCACAACCTTCCATAAGTTTGGCTGGGATAGAAACACAAGCACTGCGTATTTGATTGCTCAGTCCATATAATTCCTCTCTAGGGAATGTTGCAGTGACATTATATAGGGCCAGAATCAAATAACGGCTCTTTTTCCAAACCCTTAATTGTCTGAAATCCTTAAGTTCTTGATTCATTTTATTTCAGGCTGACAAATGATTATTAGTAAATGGTCTACTTAACATTATGAATCAATCAAAAATTCAAATAAATTGAACAGCAATCGAAAAACGAGCTTTGAGC
>JBHIAC010000133.1:0-9354 GCA_046758365.1 bacterium | reverse complement strand
ATTCCTGGGTAATAAACTCATTCCCTTTTTCTTTTAATTTCACCTCTCTGTTCTCAATTCTCAAGGAAGTCAAAGCGATATTCTTGGGAATTAAATGGCTTATGGCTTTTAAGTGATTGGAAGCGGTTAAATTAACCTCCAAATTGTTTTTATAATTTTCTTTTAGTGCTTTAAGAGTAGCTAATCGCTTTTGTAAATTTAAATAGTGTTTTCTTTTGGGTTCAGCCTTTTTGTAGTCTTCTTTGATGCGCTTAAATTCCCTTTCAATTTTGTTTAATTGATGAGATACATTTTGAGAGAGGAGAGTCATAAAGAGTATTATAATCACAAAAAGATAACGAAATATTTTTTTAAAATGTTGAGAAGAATGGGTATCTTTCAAGTCTTGAGGTAACAGATTTAGTTCTTTATTTTTATCCAGAGCTAAGCCAACCGCCACAGCGAACCGAGGCCCCAATCTCTGCAATTCTTGTTGGTTAGCCATCTTTTTTATAGAGATTATCTGAAAAGGATTCAATATTTCAACTTTTAAGTTCAACTCTTTGGCAAGGTTTGTATTTAAATTATTTATAAAGGCACCACCGCCCGTTAAGAATATTTTTTCTAAGACTTTAATGCGGAACTTTTCTTTATAAAAATCAATGGTTCTTTGAATTTCATTCACCAGTCTTTCAAGAACAGGTCCCATCATTGCAGAAATTTCTTGCATGGGAATGCCTTCCTCGGTAAGGTCATCAAGTTCTTCATCCGGGAAGCCATATTCCCTTTTAATTTGTTCTGCTCTATCTCTATTGAGACTCAATTCTTTCCCATCGATAAAAATCGAACCCGTTAGGGCTTCGCTAAAATCATCGCCGGCGGTGGTTATCTCTCTGGCAAATTGAAGTTGACCGTGATTAATAAAAACTGTGTGACTAGAACTCGCTCCGATGTCGATAATGGCATAGCATTTGTCGGTATTTTTTTTTACTAACATTCTAAACAAATTCCAAAGGGCCACGGGGACCGTTGAAACTTTGGCGGGAGTAATATTGGCATATTTTAAAAGGTCAAGGTGACTGGATACTAAGCTATCCTGGGCAGCAACAACCCAAACATCCAGCTTCCCGTCAGTATTTTTGTCTTTATTCTCAATAATTTTGAATTCAATTACCGTGGATTCAATGGGAAAAGGAAAATCTTTTCGACAGGCCCAAGGCACAGCTTTAGCCATCTCTTTACGGGCCAAATTAGGCACTCGAATATTGTGAAACAATACCTCTAAACCAGACACCGCGGTTGTTACCAAGGTATTTTTAAGATTTTTACTGTTAAAATTTTCCTGCAAAACTTGGGAAATAAGCGCTTTTTTATCTTCCTCATTGGCATCCACAGAGGCAGGTGGGAAAGGTCTGATACCGCAGTGAATTAGTTTTAAACCTTGTGTTGTTTTTTTAAAAATTACATATTTCAAAGAACGAGTACTGATGTCCAATCCTAAAAGTTTACTATTTTCAAACAATGAACTTAAAGAATTATAGATTTTTGAGAAGTGTTGTTTGTTTGGCTTTTCTTGGCTTACAACCTCTGGTCCAGTTTCTTTATGATCTTCTGATTTTAAAGTCCTTTTTTTATGACCCGTTTCCTTAGCGTATGACCCTTTTGAAAATATTAATGGTTCTTCTTGCTCTTTTGACTGCCATTCAGAATCACTTGGCCTCTCTGGTGATTCAATTTCTGCTGATAAATCCTTTGGTAAGATTAACGGTTCTTCTAATTCATCTGGAATAAATTGAAATTCAGGTTGTTTATCCGATGCCTCATCTAAATCCTCTGATTTCGTTGTTTTACCAAAATCATCAAATTCAAGTTCAGATTCAGGCTCATTTTGAACCTCTGTATGTGCCGAAGATTCTATCTGTTTATCTTCTGCATCTAACCCAGAGCAAAGCTCATTTGCAGAAATGAAAGGCCCCTCATTTATGTCAAATAGCAATTCAGATTGATCCTGCTCACTTTTTGGTTTATAATTTACAATCGTGTCCTTTTCCTCATTTTCCTGAAGCTGAAATTCTGTTTTAATTTTTTCTTTTGCAGTTTTATTAGATAAAATTAAGGAAATATCAGTAGGTTCAGAGGCCGCGAGCTTTTGCCCAAAATCTTCCAACTGGACATCATAATCCACAGATAATTTTTGAGAATCACTTTCAATTTCTTCGAAAAGATTTTTTTTATTCTCTTGAAAGAGAAAGTTAAGGTCTAAATTATCGGATTCCATATTTTTAAGGTATCGGCAGGAAATCTGAAGTATTGAGTGAAATTTTCCCGTCAGAAATTAATTTTAAATAATGATTTACTTCATATTCGACCGGGACTTCCAGGCCGAGTTCTTTGAGTTCATCCACCTTTTGGAAAATCTCAGCAGGCTTATCATCACAAACAATTTTACCATTATGTAGAACCAAAAGACGGTTAAATCCCAAGACTTCTTCTGGATATTGAGTAATAAAAAGGGTGGTGATTCGCTCAGAGGGTTCTTCCTTTTTATTTGTTAAATGAATTTTAGAAATCAGAGAAAGAATCATCTTGCGGCTGAAGGGGTCTAAAAGGGAGGTAGGTTCATCAAATATCAAGTACTTGGGAGACATGGCCATGACTGACGCGAGCGCCAAACGCTGCATTTCACCACCAGAAAGAAGATGCGGTGGATGCTGACGATACTCTTCCAAGTTAAATTGCACAAGCATTTCATCCACAATTTTGTGCATTTGCTCGTAAGGAACCCCTAAATTTTCCAGGCCAAAGGCAATCTCTCGTTCTACTGTAGTAGAGACTATCTGGTTTTCGGGATTTTGAAATACCATGCCCACTCGCCGGCGAATTTCAGCAAGGTTTGCATTGTCTTTGGTGTTCAAGTCATCAACCCACACATCCCCTTCAATGGGTAATAATAATACATTTAAACAGCGGGCTAAGGTGGTTTTGCCAGAGCCGTTGGGACCTATGAGTCCAACAGATTCGCCTTCATGGATAATGAGATCAATGCCATCCAATACGCGTGTTTTCGATTCTATACTGGTTGGGTATTCGAATATTAGTTTTGAGATTTTGATCATTTGATCTTACGAGAAATTATTAACCTCGAAAAAAGTTCAACGCTAAATATTCACAGTTATATTATTAATAAAATTGAATACAAAACATCTAAATTAAATTTACATAATTTTCCTTAATTCTTCAAGATGAAATAAAAAAGCCCACACCTTCAGGGCATGGGCTCAAAATCCAAAAGCCAGCAATCTCAATTTAACCGTAAAATTTACCACCTATCTCCGAGAAGACTGGCAAATAAAGCAACTACTGTAAAAAGATCATTTTCTTGGTCTGGACAATATCTCCTGATTTAATACGATAATAGTAAACACCACTGGTTACCAGATTTCCAAGATCATCGGTTCCATCCCAACGAACCTCGTAGTAGCCTGCTGGTTGAACTTCATCGACCAACTCCCGCACTTTTTTACCCAATAGATTAAAGATCATCAATTCGACTTCTCCGTTTTTGGGGAGTTGATATCTAATGATGGTTTCTGGATTAAAGGGATTGGGATAATTCTGTTCTAAGGCAAACGATTTGGGAATATTTGTTGACTCTGGAGCTTCGTCAATACCTGTAACAACGTCGCCTGAAAGCGCATCGATGTATATGAACATAGTATCTGTGGCGGAAAAATAGATAAATTGCCAAACAGCGCGCGATGGTTCGCTTTCCAATAACCCCCGGGATAAATGTGCCTGAACAAAGGCATCTGGATGCACGTTACGAAAATTATTACTATTAGCTTCCGCAATAGGAGTAACAACAGGCGTATCCAGCCAACCTTGTGGTAGCGCCTCTAATGATGGTACATCATCTTTAGAAGGTGATTCCTCCCCAGTTACTGTACTTGAAGCCAAAAAGAAAGCATGAACAGAATCTTTTCCAGCAGAATAATAGACAAACCCCCAGCCCGTCGCATTGCCGTCAGGAGTCAAATCTGTTGTAACGTTACCAATTTCCACAAGCACAGCATCGGAGGCCCAATTCAATGCCGCCTGATTTGACGCATCTAAATTTGCAGCAGCTGTGGTTGGTGCCCCAGGACCTGCAATAGGCGCTCCTGTTTCCACATCCAGTAAGATTTGCATAAATTGGCTAGCTACCTCTGAGAAATAGAAGAAAACCCAAAGCGCAAGAGAGTCCTCAGAGACCATGTTTTGACTTAAAAGATCAAAGCGTTTGACTTGTTCCAATTGCACTGTGGGTGACCACACAGTCCTCAACGTAGTTTGAGCTCTTTTTGCCAATATCGTGCCTCCCATTTCGGGAAGAATTAACACGCCGGCAAAGGCGTTTACTTCTGCATCAGGATACATGTTTCGAAAATCGCTCCCGCCATTAGCCTCTGCAGAATCCGCAGCCACATCACTGTCAATCCAATTCTTCGGTAAGGGTATTTTAAGATCGGGCCCTTCGCCATCGGTTATCATAATTGGACTCACGAAAAACAAGTTAGCCAGGCCTGCCACACTGAAAATGGTATCCTGGTTTGCCGAGTAAAATAGATAGTTCCAAGATGGTGATTGGCCTTCAGACGAGATCCCACCACCCACGATAGCACTGAGCAGGACATCCGCGGCCTGGGTTTGCGCAATCGTTTGGGCCGTAGGAAAGTTTTGTCGCGCAGTGATTGCCACCGGAATGCTCACAGTGATGTCGATATTGGTAAGGCTGGCACCTTCACCTAAAGTAATCATATCAGCTATGTTGTCGCTATCGGAATCGTAGCCACCGAAAGCATCGTCGGGAAAATCAAAACTACCATCCTGATTCACGTCTTTAAAAGCAAGAACGAAGTATGTACCTGGAAACACAAAGTTGATGGCATAATTGCTCGAAGATAGCGGAACCACAGCCGCTGCGTCTACATCGCCATCCTCATCTCCGAAAGGAGGCTGCACAAAGAGTCCAATGGCTGTTCCACCTGGATCGCCACCAGGAAAACTTACGCTTCCCGAGACCGTGCCGCCTGGAAGGCTGTTGCCTGTGGTAAAGGTCCTGACATAAGGCCTATCCAACGGTTCGCCAGTGATACTCTTAGCCCCGGTGAGCAGAACCACGAATTTTGTATTTGGCGTCAAAGGCACATTTTTAACGGTCACGGTATCCAAACCGCTGTTTAATATTATTTCTTCAGGGTCGCCGACAGAATCAGAAGGGAAAATCTCAATGCCTAAAAAGAAATCTTGAGGTTCTTCAAATCTGGCGGTGGTGTCTAAGGTCGCACTAAACACTAGTTCAAAAGTAGCCAAAGTATCCACATTTATGGCTCCATCAGAAGGCGTGGTCGAGACCAAGCTTAACTGGGCGAAGGCGGGATAAATAATTCCCAGACAGCCAACTAAAACACAAAAACTAAAAACTACTCCCTTGGAAAACTTAATTAATTCAGACATGGTACCCTCCTCAGTTTAATTTATGGTATAAAAATAAAAAGCCAGACGGAATTCTTCTCTGGCATTTATAATTTACTGATGAAAATTTTCACCAGCCTCCTAGATTTATTGTGTTCCTAAATTAACTGCTTTATATTCACAATTTTTTAAATTTAAATAAGACACAATCTGTCATTAATTACTGCCCCATCATTTGCACCACCACGCTGCGCCTTCGCGGTCTGTTATCAAAGTCAACCACTACGATCTGTTGCCAGGTGCCTAAAAGCAGTTTACCATTTTTAAATGGTACGATAAAAGAAGCTCCTAACAAGGCGGCACGAACATGGGCATAGCCGTTACCATCTCCCCAGGTGGCATCGTGGTGATAGGTAACCCCTGTGGAAGCAATTTTTTCAAATGCCTCAGGCAAATCTTTGAGCAAGCCCGGTTCATATTCAATGGTGGTGACGCCAGCGGTTGAGCCTGAAATAAAAACCGTCAGATTGCCTTCCCTCAATCCTGAATTCTTAAGGACTGTTTCAACTTCTCGGGTGATGTCTATGATGTCAGTATGTCCACGCGTGGAGATTTTAATTGAATCGGTTTTAATTTGCATTATTATTTACAAATTTATTATTTAATGAGTCAATTGCTAAAATCCAATAGTGTTGTGGTCGAAATAAGTCATTTTCCAAAACTCTTTAAAACGTTCTCGAATTTCTTCATCGGATAAATCTATCAATCTTTCCAAACTAAATTTTTCAACACAAAAAGAAGCCATGGTACTGCCAAAGATTACGGCATGTCTTAAATTGTCCTGAGAGAGCGTGTCGGTTTTAGCCAGGTAACCCATAAAACCACCTGCGAAGGAATCACCAGCTCCTGTGGGATCGTAAATGAATTCTAATGGATAAGCCGGCGCCCAAAAAAAGGAATCTTTGGTAATCATGAGTGCTCCATGTTCTCCCTTTTTAATTATGATAACCTTGGGGCCCATATCATGAATACATTTGGAAGCTTTTACCAAATTAGTTTCTTGGGCCAATTGGCGTGCTTCCGAGTCATTAATAATAAGCACATCCACCGCGCCTAATGTCTCACGAAGTGCAGGTAAACTTCCCTCAATCCAGAAATTCATAGTGTCCAGAGCCACTAATTTAGGAGAGTTAATTTGCTTGAGAACGTCCAACTGTAATTCGGGGGCAATGTTCGCTAAAAAGATATACCTACTGTCTTTATATTCTTCAGGGATGACGGGCTGAAAATTTTCAAAAACATTTAAATGGGTATACAGGGTTTCGCGGGTATTCAGATCAAATCCATACTTGCCGCCCCAGCGGAAGGTCTTTCCTTTTTCTACCACGAGGCCACGAAAGTCCACATTTCTTTGTTCTAAAAAGTCTAATTTATTTTTGTGAAAGTCCTCTCCAACCACAGCCACCAAGCGAACAGGGGCAAAATAAGAGGCAGCCGCGCTAAAGTAAATTGCCGAACCTCCTAAAGCGTCCTCCGCTTTTCCAAAGGGGGTTTCAACAGAATCAAAGGCTACCGACCCCACAACAAGAATGCTCATGTATCATCTCCTTAAACCATGTTTGTACTTTAAGATTGTTAAGATGTTGTACTTAAAATAATGTAGAGCGTGGAGGGTTAGAGGTGAGAGGCGTAGACGGTTAGAATCTCTCTACACTCTACCCTTCACTCTCAACAACTTCACATCCTCTCCGGAGCTGTAATTCCTAATATTTTTAAAGCATTCGCCAAAACAATCCGGGTACATTCAACCAGAATCAGCCGCGCCTGAGTTAAATCTTTATCTTCTGTAACCACGCGATGGTGATGATAAAAACGATGAAAAGCTGCTGCAAGCTCTTGAAGGTAATTAGGTAAGCGATGAGGCTCCAAAAATTCAGCAGCTTTTGAAATCACTTCAGGAAATTCAATGAGTTTTTTAATTAAATTAATTTCTTCTATTTGTTTCAATAATTCCAAATTTGCCTGCTCAGAAAAAACAACTCCCTGTTCGTCAGCATATTTTATAATATTGCACACACGGGCATGAGCATATTGTACATAAAAGACCGGATTTTCTTCGGAAGTGTTTTTTGCTAAATCCAGATCAAAATCTAAGTGGCTTTGATTCCGACGGGTTAAGAAAAAAAAGCGAGCAACGTCAACGCCGACTTCCTCAATCAACTCCTCCATCTCAATAATCTTACCTGCCCGCTTCGACATCTTTATCACTGTTCCTTTTTCGAGTAAATTGACCTGCTGAATGATAATGACCTCAAAACTACCTTTGGGATACCCCAAAGCCACAAGAGCCGCTTTCATTCTGTCGATGTACCCATGGTGGTCTGGCCCCCAAAGATCATAAAGTTTATCAAACCCCCGATGATATTTATCTAAGTGGTAAGCAATATCCACTAAAAAATAGGTAGGTTCTCCGTCTTTGGTTAGTAACACTCGGTCCTTTTCATCGTCGAATAGTGTGGATTTAAACCACTTAGCGCCATCTTTTTCATACAAATAGCCTTTTTGAGCTAATAAGTCCAAAATATCTAAATGAGCTTTACGATCACGTAATTTACTTTCTCGAAACCAGATGTCAAAATGGACTCGGTAATTTTCAAGGGCTTTTTGCTGAGCTGCAATGATTTTCTCCAATGCCAGTGCAGAAAACTGTTCCCATCTTGTTTCTTTATCTAAAGCAACGAATTTATCCCCTTGGGTGTCTATAATTTCTTTTGCTAATTCTACAATATACTCGCCATGATAACCGTCTTCAGGTAATTCTTCTGCCTTCCTGAGTAGTTCCATATATCTAGCACTCACGGACATCCCCAAAAGCCGTACTTGGTGCCCGGCATCGTTGACATAGTATTCTTTTTGAGTATCATAACCAACGGCATTAAATAAATTTGCTAAAACATCTCCAACGGTAGCCGCTCTGGCACTTACGACATTAAGTGGACCCGTGGGATTGGCACTTACAAATTCAATTTGAACCTTTTGTTTTTTACCCCATTTGCTTTGGCCAAAATTCTCGCCTTTTTTGAGGATTTCTTTAAGTGCTTCACGGAAATAGTCTTCGCTTAGATGAAAATTAATAAAACCGTCTCCAGCTACTTCGGCTTTAGATACGAGGGTTGGCTCCAACTCCACCGCCTCTACTATTTCTTCAGCTATTCCTCTGGGGTTGCGCCGAAGTTTTGATGCTAACATCATGGCAATATTGGTTGCTAAATCTCCATGCTCTGCTAATTTAGGTTTTTCTAAAACGATCCTCCACGATTCACCTGATGAAAAACCTTTTGAATCAAGTACTTTTAAAATTTGTTCTTTTAAATAATCCTCAGCTCGCATGTAATTCGTCTTTAACCTCCAACGTTTTTGCGTCTCCCCACAATCGCTCTAAACCATAAAACTCCCTTTTATGCGGTTGAAAAATATGGAGCACTACATTTACATAGTCTACCAGAATCCATTCTTGATTCGAGTAGCCTTCAATATGCCAGGGACGAATTTTTTCTTTTTTTAATTCTTCAAAAATATGATCTGAAATAGCTTTTACTTGTGTATTGGTGGTGCCGGTACAGATAACAAAAAAGTCAGTTATGGGAGTCAAAGGTCGTAAATCTAAAATTAGAATGTTGGAAGCCTTTTTCTCCAATGAAAGATTTGCTATCTTTTTTGCTAAATAGTTAGAGGTCAAATTTCCTTTGCAACTCCTTGCAATTAAAAAAGTTTTGCTTTTATTTTCTACATTTTAGAGAATAAAAAAGTTCTAATTTAAATCCATTCTGTGAAATTTGTGTAATTAGGGACCCCTTGAGATAAGGCCTCTGTACTACAAATCTGCAACACGTTGTTTTTTTAGCAAAGTTTTTTTATCTG
>JBHIAC010000132.1:0-9376 GCA_046758365.1 bacterium | reverse complement strand
GTCAATAAGGATTCAGTGTGTCGGGAAAGATTGGCTCTACTTCCTCTGTAAAGGCCACCTGAAAAACCATTCTTCATCGAAATCGAAAAGTTCAATATTGCCTACGGGGCTATTGCCATTCTGGTATTAAGGCTAGTAATAATATTATTATTATCAAAGGGAGCACAATCATGAAAAAAGAAGCGACTAATATAAGAAGTGGGAAGAAGGATAAACCGATAGCAGGAATCAGCAGGAGGGATTTCTTAAAGTATTCCAGCGTAACCAGCGGAGCTTTATTATTAGGCCTACATGGAGCTTTGACCAAGGCTCGCCCTAAGAGTCGTGTGGCATTTCTAAGTACCCAGGATCGAAAATACGGAGTTGGGTCATCCATAAAGGCTCTGAATAGCAACCCGGTAAAAAACAAAGATGTCCTGATCAAACCCAATTTCAACACCGCAGATATGGTTCCCGGATCAACTCACAATGATACCTTGGTAGCTTTAGTGGAAGAGGTCTGGAAGATGGGGGCTAAATCTGTCAGCCTTGGGGAACGAAGCTTTCCACCAACCCGGCAGGTCATGGAGCAGAAGGGTGTCTTTCCGCTCATGAAAGAATTAGATGTTAAGATAATCGATTTCGACGATCTATACAAGAAGGACTGGGTGGAGGTCAAGCCTAAGGACAGCCATTGGCAAGACGGATTTCGGGTTGCTCGACCGATTCTAGAGGCTGAATGCCTTATTTCTACTTGCTGCCTCAAGACACACCAGTACGGAGGGGTCTTCACCATGTCACTAAAACTTCATGTCGGGGTGGTTCCCACGCGCCGGCATGGCTATGACTACATGAGGGAACTCCACCGATCACCCAACCAGCGAAAGATGATTGCGGAAATAAACGCTCCATTTAAACCTGACCTTATAGTATTGGACGGAATCGATGCCTTTGTTGACGGCGGCCCAGCAAATGGGAAACGGGCTAAAGGGAACGTCTTCCTTGCATCTACTGATCGTGTAGCAATTGATGCCGTCGGTGTGGCTATCCTGAAGTTACTGGGCAGTAACGAACAGATCATGAAGCCAAAGATTTTTGAACAGGAGCAGATTGCCAGGGCGGTTGAGATTGGCCTAGGTGCATCTTCATCTTCAGAAATCGATGTGATACCCGCTGATAATCAAAGCCGTGAATATCGGGATCGCGTTGTAGAGGTATTAAACAAGGGTTGACGTCAGATTAAGATGGATTCCCTATCAATCGCTCTTGACACTGCTTTATTTACTAGTTATGGTGAAGAAAAAAACGACTAAAGGTACGCCTTTTTGGTTTTGAAACTGAAATGTTTCACACGAATGAGATTGTGAGCTTCCTGTAATAATTTTGACTTTAGCATGATTTTTCTATTGACTAAATTTAAAAATTTTTATAAATTTTAACAAATAATACAAGCCCACCTGAATTCAACTCATGAAGATGTGCAAGTCAGCATCTAGTTTCCTTAATTGCGAAGAGTGCCTAAGCGAATGCAAAGGCATTGCGGTTTGCATATAATTGTAATAATGCACACCATTTTATTTATATTTAAAAATATAAGGAGGTTAATCATGAAATTTATCACAATATTGTTCATAATCCTGCTCATCGGAATCGCTCTATTTGAGAGTGCGCCACAAGGCATTCGCCCCGATGTTGAAGATCTGGTGCGTCAATCGAAATTCATCTTCAAAGGGACAGTTGTAAAGCTCAACGCTGCTACCATGCCCATCATTCAAGATACAAGAAATAAGGCCATAGTGAAAGTTGATGAGGTCTTGGAAGTACCAAAAACATTTGGAAACTTTACTGCAAAAGAGATTACGGTACTCTTGAAAGAGCCTGAAAAAGCAGAAGTCGGTCAACAGGCGATTTTTTTTACAAATGGATGGCTTTACGGAAAAAGCATTGCAGTGACTGAAGTGGGTAATTTGAGATTCGGGGAAGAGCCTTCAAAGCTCCGCCAACAAGTTATTCGAGCAGTTCAAATGCTACCAGATCGGAATCTGCAATTGCGCCTGGCCCGTGCGGAGCTCGTCATAGTTGGCAAAGTCATTGAATCAAGAGAAGCGACTGAGCTAAATCAACGTCAGCCTATTTCTGAACACAGCCCAGAGTGGTGGGAGGCTGTCATTGAGATTAAAAGCTTAGAAAAGGGTAGGTACGCTCAGAAAAATATCACCGTTTTGTTTCCTAATAGTCCAGATGTCCTGTGGTATCAATCTCCGAAATTTCGTGTGGATCAGGAAGGAATCTGGCTCCTACATATAAATCAAATACTAGAGCTGAAAATAGAAGGCTATACTGCCCTTGATCCTATGGACTTTTACCCCAAAGAACAACTTGGTCGAATTAGAAAACTGCTTAAGGCTATTAAGTAAATATACATGACGGTGGTGCAAAAACAGGATAATTTCAACTTTAAGCAAAGGAGAGAACTATGAAAGGTCTTAGGCTTTACTCATTAGCGAGTTTACTTCTGATGCTATTTTTAATTGTGTTGTTAACCACTATCACCCATGCTCAGGTTACAGTGGTCAACATGATACCTAACGCTCAGAGTGGTGAAATTCAACAGGACAGCGAACCCAATCTTGCGGTTAACCCTGCTAATCCGCTTCAGATTGTAGGTTCTGCTTTTACACCCAACCCTTCAGGAGGGTCTAATGCTCCAATTTACGTTTCTGTCGATGGTGGCAACACTTGGGTTGTAAATTCTATAGTACCAGGGAATAGTACCTTTAGCGGTACAGGTGATATTACAGTTCGGTTCGGTAGTAACAGCAATATTCTATACGCGGGCACACTGCGAGGCGGTTTCTCTTTTCGTTTGAATATCCTCCGTACAGCTAACATTACTGGTTCGACACCGATGACCGTATTGGTTGATAGATACACTGTTGATCAACCTTACATCCAGGCAGCGACGGTTATGGGTGGTGCTGGTGTAACTAGAGATAGGGTATATGTTGGTCATAATGAATATGGCTTGCGAAAAAATGCCGGTGGTACTGGAAGGACTTCAACAATTGAGCAGTCGTTCAATGCGGGTATAACCACGCCGACGTTTAACCCTGCTCGCATCGAATCAAGAAATACTGGTACCGGAGTTGCTGGACAAGATGGCCCCCCAACTCGCCCCGCAATACATCCTGATGGTAGGATATATGGAATTTTTTATGGTTGGCGAGGCGGTAACCTTAGTAGTGGTCTAACTTCTGATGTTGTAGTCGTCAGAGATAACAATTGGGGCTTGGGTGCCAGCCCCTTTACAGCCCTTACTGATCCTGGGGATGGAAATGCGGGGATGCGAGTAGTACAGGGTCGTACAATCCCTTGGGCATCTGGGAACGGACTTGGGCAAGAACGCTTCGTAGGCTCTAATCTTTCCATCGCTGTAGACCCAAGAAATAGTGCTACGGTATATATTGCCTGGGCAGACAGGGTTGGAACCAATTATACACTTCATGTTCGTCGTTCCCTAACATGGGGCGTTAACTGGTCTACAAGCGATTTATTGACAATTACCAATGCCACAAATCCGGCGTTAGCTATTAATATACGTGGCAAGATTGGTTTTCTCTACCAGGCTCTCACTGGTACAGGCAGTAGCCAGCGTTGGGTTACTCATCTTCGCCGTTCAACCAATGGTACCACTTGGGATGATACAATTCTCGCTAATGTGCCTGGGAATACACCAACTCGTGTATTCGGACCCTACATCGGAGATTACGTGCATCTAATGGCAGTTGGCAAAGATTTCTATGGCATCTTCTCGGCTAACAACACCCCCAACAACGCCAATTTTCCACAAGGCGTCACATATCAAAGAAATGCTAATTTTACCACCAACACGCTGCTCGCGCTGGATAATACAACCACGGTGAACATTTCAATTGATCCCTTTTTTTTCAGGGTCACTGAACTAGCAGAGGAATCAGATTTTTACATACGTGATTGGACCGATAGCCCAACTAGCCGTGACACGGGACTTGAGCCCTCAACCAAGCCAGCATTCTACACTACCAGTGATGTATGGAATCGCCGCAGCAATGCGCCTGCTGCGTTCAATGCGAATGATCAACCTCAAAGCCAGGATCCGCAAATATCAACTTTGGGCAACAATTTCGCGTTCGCCCGCGTTCATCGTAAAGCAACCGGCACGGCAAAAACGGTTACACTTCACTTCTTAAAATCCGAATTCGGCACAGGTAGTAGTTATCAAAATGCCAATACTACCCCTGATCCGACGCTCACTTTTGCAGCGACCGAGGCGGTAAAAACCATGACCAGTGGCTATCAATGGACGCTCACAGCGACAACTTCCAGCCACACCTGCATCGCGGTGGAAATTTCAACAACAAATGATCCGATTGTTACTCCCAGCTTGTTAGGTCGTGCTCCTGGCTGGCCCACGACCGACTTAATGGTGATAAATGATAACAATAAGGCCCAACGGAACATGGGGGTATATTCAACCGGAGGTACCGGATCGGCCTCCGATTATGCCATTGCGCACAATGCAGCCACCTATCCGCGTGATATGGAAATTCGGTATGAAGTAGCGCCTGAAGTTTTAGAAAAATTGCACAAACCCCGTATCGAGATCATTGGTGATAGCGACAATTCCTATATTTTTGGTAATACCATTACACTTGCGAATATGCAGCCTGGTGAAAACCGCTGGATCGGCTTAACCATTCCAGTGCCAAGCGATACTAGAGGAGAGTTGTTACCGGTTGAATTCTATGAGATAGTAGACAATATGGTTATAAATGGGTTTGCTATTGCTGCTCAGCCATCTACATTAGAAAAAGTCCTTCGAAAAAATTTAGAGTTTCATGGCGAAGTCTTTATACGTATGGCTGCGGCTTTCAATATCGATAGAGCAAAGGAAGAAGGCCAGTCAGCGCTGTTGCTACTTTTACGAGAAAAAGTATCTGAAAATGAATATATTCAGTTTCTGCAGGTGCATATTAATACAATACAGGCCTTGTTTTCAAAATTACTCTCATTGCAGGGATCGAATGATCCATTTCATGCACAAATAGAGCTGGAAAACCTGAAAGGTTTTGTAGAATTAGGAGATGCCAATCGTGCCGTCCCAGTGCACGCCACATTTCTACATAAACTAGACGCCTTCCTAACGATGTTGCAGAAGTTGCAAGGCGACCCTGCGGATATTCTCCAAAATGTCAGGTGGCAGAAGGATCTATATTCAAAAATTCCCCAATTGAAAGAGCTTGAATTTACAGGTAATCTATTAGAAATGTCTCAGCAGTTTATACTTGATTATCAATCTCGTAAAATCGACAATAATGACTATCTTGTCTTCATCAGAAGAATGCTGCAAATTTTCCGTAACACGGCTACAGAATTAAAGGATAAAAATTTACAGCTTGAACAAGATATCTTCAACATGGAACGCAACCTGGATTCTCCAACAGCTCTGCAAAAGGCGCATCGTGGTTATTTGTTGAAACTTCAAAGCTTAGAAAAGTAAGGATTTGCTCTTCTAATATAATTGCGGGCGGAGTAGATAGACAAATTAACTAGGCCCATACGCTCATTTTCTAACATTGCGAATAGGCGAAGGCCTCAATGAAAAGTATGGAGGACAAAAAACAAGCAAAGCCGGAAGTCAAACCTACTGGTAAGAAAATGAAAAAGTGCGGTTTCGATTGTGAACAATAACGGAGAATATTAGCACGCCAAGCGAAGCTTGGTGCTTCTGATAGAGTTTAAGTCTCTATTAGTAAGGAGGCATAGCCAGCCACTCTCCCTACGGGGGATAGCAATGTCAGGATTTATTTTTGATCGCGGAAGGGAGTATTACTGAGGAGTTCCGACATAGATCGAAAGAATATTGCACGCTGGGATCTGTGTGCGATGCGTCGGGGAACTGGCAGCCCTATCACGACGGCCTCAAAGCCAAAGATGTATTGAAAGTCACGAAGAAATCCAATGTCCTGTAAAAAGATCAAACTAGACTGGTTTAAATCGAAATCTGGAACGATTTCTGTCTGGGCTGGGGATATGGAACCATTCTTTCAGGGGGCAACTCAAATACCGATGGTACACGGTGTAACTTATGCCTACAAAGATTTAGCCTGAATAATTAGCAGTTAAAACGTTGATAAGTGGTTGATTGTAAATCAATAGGTTGGCCTAACAAGGGCCCCTACTTTTTGGTTTGCTTTCGTGCCCTTTCAAAACTTTTTTTAATCCACAGGTTAGTTACTCTTAAACCGTTGGCTGTTGAAACGAAAGTGGTTAAAAGCATTGAGCATTACCGAAAGAGGAGGACGTTAGCGATGAGAATTCTGACTATTTTGTTATTAATTCTTTTAGTGTTTAATGTGGTACCATTCTTTTCACAAACCATAGTAGGTATCCTTACAAAACCTGATTTAAGACCAACAGCTATTGGTATTTATGAAACTGCAAATAAGGTTTATGTAGCGGATAAAGTTACAGCCAACCTGTACATTTTTGACGGTATCACAAATCAAGAGCTTGGTTTTGTACCAACAGGTCTTACAGAAAACATCAACGAAATTGTGATTGACGAGGCATACGGCAAACTCTATACTTGCACCTACTGGTCTGGCAACACCCAGATCACTGTAATCGATGCTGTAAATGATACCTTGCTCCGTCACATTGAATTACCCTCACCCGGAACGTTTGCTAGGCTGGGTTATGATGAGGGTTTGCATAAGGTTTATGCAGTTTTCGTTGGTGGTCTTTTTCAGATTGATGTAGATACGGATACAGTAACAAGCCTCTCAGGAATCACGAGCAACCCTAATTCTTCAAATCTTGCCGTTAACCCAATCACTCATGAGTTATTTAAGTGCGGATATGGTTACGAAGCCGACTGACTGGATATCATAAACGGGATTACCCTCGAACATACAACAGTCTCTGATTTGAAAGGACTCGGTGTGGGTGTAAATTATCTGGAAAACAAAGTTTACATCGGTTATTGCAATCTAGGGGACAATATCTACGTTTACGATCGCAACAGCGGTTCCAAAACGCATATTCTGAATGACAATGATGCTATTCAATTCGCTTTTAACCCAATAAAAAATCGGATGTATACATCGTCAGAAATAAATTCAATCTCTTCTATTATCGAAGGGTCATCAGATGCTTATTTCAATTTGCCCATGAGAAGTCCCACAGGTGCACCTGCCGTTCGGTATTCCACGAATCATGTCTATTATGCAGGATCGGATTACATCGCGGTGCTAGACGATAGTACTCAATTGTTGGAAGTTATTCCCATCGAGAATCCTCATGCCCATGAAGGGGGTGTAAAAGCTAATGAAATTACCATCAATCAAAATACAGGACGTGTATATGCTATTAACGACGGTTTCAATACAAATTTTGTGACTGTTTTGAATTTAAAGGACCATGCACTTATCACGACAATACCTGTGGGAACAGCTCCGTGTGGCGGGACCATAACTCCCGACGGATCGAAAGTCTACGTTGCCAATAAAGGGGACAATTCTATCTCAATTGTCAGTACAGCTTCAAATATGGTTACTGGCACTGTTTCAGTAGGTGCGAGTCCTTGGGGTGTAGCAATTAACCCAAGCGGAACTAAGGCCTACGTTACCAATTCTGGTTCGGGTACTGTTTCGGTGATTGACATCGATTCAGAGACCGTTATGGACTCTGTTACCGTAGGTTCCAATCCCCGCTGGCTCACCTTGACTCCTGATGGAAAGTTTGTTTATGTGAGTAACAATAAAAGTGGCTCTGTATCGGTTATTGAAGCAGGAACGGATGTTGTTGTTCAGACAGTGAATGTGAACTCCCATCCTGAAGGGATTTGCACACTTCCTGATGGAAGTGAAGTCTATGTGGGTACCGATTCTACAGTATCAGTAATTAATACTTCTGATTTTGGAGTAACAACGATTTTCATTCCTCCTTTGACTGAATCATTCATGAACGAACGGAAAATAGTATCTCTTGCAGTAGCTGATCCTTCATCGCGTTTTGCCGGTCGTGTTATGCACAGCGATGTCCCTGTGGCTAATGCTCTTGTTCGTGCCTTACAAGCAGGAGAGGAGAAGGGAAGAGCACAGACCAATGCCGCAGGAGACTATTGCATCTTTAACTTGAAACATGGGAGATACGATCTCGAAGTGAGCGCTTTAGGTTACTATTCACAAAGCATGGAAAACCAAAAGGCTGATATAGGTCGTATCACTATTCTAAATTTTAATCTTATATCAACAGGTATACGAACTAATGAACAAGTCCCAGGCAAATTCGCACTTTACCAGAATTTCCCCAATCCCTTTAATAGCTCAACTTTAATACAATATGATATATCTAAAAAGAGTTTTGTCAAGCTCATGATTCTCAATCTAACTGGCCAGAAAGTCGAAACACTGGTTAATGAAGAACATAATCCAGGGAAATACAGAATAGAATGGCAGCCTCATAGATTATCAAGCGGTATTTATTTCTATCAATTGCATGTAGGAAGGGCATTTGTAGAAACGAAGAAACTTATTTTAATCAAATAAACTGATTATATAAAGTCTTTTTTGAGCATAGCTTCCGATTCCGAGGTATCTTTTAACCAGTGCATCAATGCTTCACTGTATTAAAAACTAAAACGAAGATCACCTTCGTACCAAAGGCCCAATACAAAATCAAACTCAGAATTGTTTAGCCCTAAAGCATTTTCGACATTTTTAACATCGCGAAATTTACCTGCGAAATTAACCCGAAGATTTGCCCAAGGGTGATAGATGATTTCAAATTTTGCTACATTGGTTTTTTCAACCACGCCTGTTGGAAATGGTTCTGAATACCCTTCTTCAACAGTGAAATTCAACCAAGGTCGGTCAAATTCCTTTTGAATGCGTCCTTCCCCTCTACGGATCCTCTCAAATCCAATCGAGATTTGAAGTCCAGGATAAAGCCACTGGTTTATATTTACATCCCAGTGGTCAAAATCATTTCCCAAAAAGTGACCAATGGGCTCCTGTCTGTGTAAAAATTTTTCCCAAGGGTTAAAAGAATTATAAGTGCGATTGGCGACACGAGTATATTCTGCAATAAAATGGGTGCCAGACATTTTGAATGGATCGGTAATCTGGATGCCGAGGATGAATCCCAACTCATTGGGTTCTAAATCTGCTGGTATCGATTTTTCCAACTGAATATCATCTATTAAAAATTCCCCAAATAGGCTAAAATTCTTAAAAGGATAGAGAGCAAAATCAACGGAACCAAAAGTGTTTCCAGTAACCGGGCCATTCAACTGCACCTCGTGATAAAAAATAAACGGATTCAAAAAGGCTAACTCCCAATTGCTTTCCGGACC
>JBHIAC010000131.1:0-9577 GCA_046758365.1 bacterium | reverse complement strand
GCGTCAATGTGGAACTCAGGAAGAAACTGGGATTATATGCCAATCTTCGTCCTGTAAAAAATGTGCTTGGCATTCAGACCCGATTTCAGGATGTAAATTTAGTGATCATCCGAGAGAACACCGAAGATTTGTACTCTGGAATCGAGCATATTGTGGCGCCTGGGGTCACCGAAAGTCTCAAAGTTATCACAAAAGAGGCCTCTACCAGAATCGCTACCTTTGCTTTTGAATACGCGCGTACGCGAGGCCGTAAAAAAGTAACCGCCGTTCATAAAGCTAACATCATGAAACTTAGCGATGGACTCTTTTTAGATTGTGCACAAAGGGTTGCGGAAGAGTATTCGGATATTGAATATCAAGAAATTATTGTAGACAATCTTGCCATGCGGTTGGTCATGAATCCAAACCAGTTCGATATTTTGCTATTAACCAATTTGTACGGCGATATTGTTTCTGATTTATGTGCAGGTTTAGTGGGTGGATTAGGCATGGTGCCCGGGGCCAATATTGGCGATGAATATGCGGTTTTTGAAGCCGTACATGGCAGCGCTCCTGATATTGCGGGAAAAGGAATTGCCAATCCCATTGCTGTGATTTTTAGCAGTCTGCTCATGCTGCGTCATTTAGGCATGAACGAGGTGGCTGACCGAATACGGGAGGCGGTTCATGCGGTCACTCGCAAAGGGGAAATTCTCACCCGGGATTTGGGTGGCTCCGCAACAACAGAGGAATTGACCCAAGCCATTATTGCTGAGTTGAGGTAGTTGGTGGTCAAATTTTAACACAATAATTCATTGAATCATACACTAATAAAAATTAAAAGACTGATTCTAAAAGGCAATTATGAATTTCGATTGTCGGCGGAAATTCAATTAGCAAACGATGGGCTTACAAAAGAAGACGCATTGGAGTCCATTCTGAATGCAGATTATTTTACAAAAAAATTATCTACAAGTAAAGATAAACTAAAATCAAAGGAGAATGTATATATAATAGAGAGTTTTACTTATGATGGAATATTGTTGTATACAATAAGGTATAATCAGAAAAATAGATAACCAAGAATCCTCTTATATTATTATTTCAGCCAAACGATCGACATTTGGAGGTTAATTATGAAAGGCGATTTTTGTAGATTTTGTGGTTCGAAGAATTTAAAAAAAGGTAAAGAAGACATATTTCTTGAATCACAAAAAAAATGGATAAAAGAGGTATCAATTTGGATATGCGAGAATTGTGGTGAAAAATTTTTGGATGATACATCACATAATAAACTTTATAGTAAAAGTCGCATATATAAGCGAGAAAAGTCTTCAATTAGCTAATATAAAATATTTCAAAGTTGTTAATGGTAAAAGATAAATTTTCTAGGTTATTGAAAGCTCTGCGAATCTCAGTAACGGACCGCTGCAATTTTCGTTGCCATTACTGCATGCCCGCCGATATATTTGGTCATAAATATGTATTTCTTGCACGAGATGAAATCTTGACATTTGAGGAGATCTTACGCATTGTAAAAATATTCGCACACTTGGGCGTAACCAAAGTCAGATTGACAGGCGGTGAACCTCTTTTACGCAAAAATCTGGAAGGATTAATCGAGATGCTGGCTGAGATTTCTGACATAAGGGATTTGGCCTTAACAACTAATGGGTATTTGTTGAAGCAAAAAGCCAGAGTTCTTAAAGATGCTGGGCTCAATCGACTTACTGTAAGTTTGGATACTTTAGATTCAGCCTTGTTTAGAAGACTTGCCGGACCAAAAGTGGAATTGAAGCAAGTTTTAGATGGAATTAGCACAGCAGCAGAAGTAGGCTTTTATCCCATCAAGATCAACACCGTAATTCAAAAGAGTGTCAATGAACAAGAGATTCTTGAATTAGCAAGATTTGGGAAGAAACATGGTTATATTATGCGTTTTATCGAGTATATGGATGTTGGTAATCTAAATGGATGGAGAATGGACCAGGTAGTTCCTGCTAAGAAAATTTTCGATACGATTTCTGCAGAAATGCCTATTGAATCAATTGAAAAAAATAACAAAAGTGAAGTAGCTAATCAATATCGATATTTAGATGGTGATGGGGAAATTGGGATTATTGCTTCCGTAACCAATCCCTTTTGTGGTGATTGCACTAGAGCTCGACTTTCAGCCGAGGGGAAAATTTATACATGTTTATTTGCTAGCCATGGTCACGATATCAAAAAATTGCTAAGGTCGGAAGCTTCAGATAAAGATTTACAACAGGTTTTAACTTCTATGTGGTATAATAGAACAGATAGATATTCAGAAGAAAGAACCTCCCATACCCAAGTTCAGCATCAAAAAAAGATAGAAATGTATCAAATAGGTGGATAATTTAGGAGGTAAATATGATAACCATAACTGAAAATGCTCGTAAAAAGTTCCTTTCAATTTTAGAAGAAGAGAATCGACAGGGTCAAGGTATTCGAGTCATGGCCCAGCGCGGCGTATCTCCTTTTTCGATAGAATATGGTCTTGCTTTTGTAGAACCTGGGCAAGAACATCAGGCGGATAAGGTAATAGAGATTGAAGACTTAAAGGTATATGTAGATCCACAAAGTACACCCCTTGTAGAAGGTGCAACTGTTGATTATGTTTATGGTCTAAATGAAAGCGGCTTTAAAATTACCAATCCAAGAACATCAGCGCCTCCAACGCCTTCTGGCCCTTTGGCCGAAAAAGTACAACATATTATTGAATCGCGAGTTAATCCAGCTATTGCTATGCATGGGGGTCATGTTTCGCTCGTCGATGTTAAAGATAATGTGGCCTACCTGCGTTTTGGCGGTGGTTGTCATGGTTGTGGTATGGTAGAGGTTACTTTGAAACAAGGCGTTGAAGTGATGATAAAAGAAGCCATACCAGAGATTAAAGAAGTGATGGATGTGACCGATCATGCTGGTGGTAGGAATCCCTATTATCAGCCTGCTAAGTAATTATGATATATTTAAATTAGGCAGAAATTTTTTGCAATTTACTGGGCGTGGCCGAAAACCCCTTATTTTAGAAAAATGATGTAACCGATCACAGGTTTTCGATTATATATTGTATCCCCAAAAGCCCACAGAAAGAGAACTCCCACACAAAAAATAAAATTACGGCTCATAGATTCCCAATAATTGTAAATTCTTAGTACTCCAGTATGCGAGTAATCCGTGAGTCTTATTTAATTTTTTAAGATAACAACGCATCCGAGATATATCGCAAACTCTTGGTTTATCCTTTTTATTTCTCCTTAACAAATAACAACATGATAGTTGATAAGATTGTTAAACCCAATGAAAAATAAAATGGTGCAACTATATTAATCTTTTCCCAGAAAATACCTGCAATCAGAGAAGCTGGAAAAGCACATAACCCAATAACCATTTGAAAACCCCCTAAACTACTGGCTCGATATTTAGCGGGAGCAAGCTCTGATACCAATGTTTGTTGTACTGGCTCCAGGGCGCCTTTGTGCAAACCGTATAGAACAAACGTAAAGATAATACTGAAATAATTGTGAATAAAAATAAAACTCAGGCATACTAACGCCCAAAAAATGAATGATAATATCAATACGAATTTTCTGCCTATTTTATCTGAAAGGCTGCCGAAAGGAAGAGAAAAGATAGAGGCAGCAGCAGTAAATATAAGATAAAGTACTGGAACGAATGTTATCTGAAAGCCAAACTCTTTTGCGAATATCAACAAAAAGGAGTAACTAAAAGAACCCAAAGCAAAAATAGAACTCAAAAAGAGAAATAGTTTAAAATTTTTATTTAAATCTTTAAGTGAAAGCCCTTTGTAAATTTTTATATTAGAAGCTTTTTTTTCTTTTATCTGAAACAAAATTAATAAGGCAGCGATTACTGATGGAATTGCTGCAAATAACAATAACTTTCTATATCCTAAGAATCTAAAAAATAGGATACAAATGATAATGCCACAGACTGCACCGAGATGATCCATTGCACGCAGTAGGCCAAAATTTTTACCCCGTTTATCTTTTGTAGAAATGTCGGCGATAATAGCATCTCGAGGTGCACTTCTTACTTTCCCTGCTCTGTCTAAAATTCTAAATGGTATTAAATGCTGCCAGGTTACTGAAACAGCATATCCGACTCTTGATAAAGAACCTAAAATATAACCTATCCAGATGAAACCTTTTCTTTTTCTTATACGATCAGACAGGTAGCCAGAAACAGCTTTAGATATTGAAACAATAGCCTCACCTAAACCATCAATAAAGCCAAGTGCAGCCATGTTGGCGCCTAAAAACGTTGTTACAAATAACGGCCAGATTGGATAAATCATATCTGATCCTAAATCATTTAAAAACGATGCTGCAGCAAATGTTCGAACAGTTTTTTTTGATTCCTTCTGAACCATATCAATATCAACTTTATTCAACAGATTTTTTATTTAATTTTTTCTGATTTTATCACTCCGCTTGCAAGGGATTTGACGCCCACTTGTTTGGCTCATCGGGAAATCCCTTGCGGAAAAAATAAGTTGTTGGGAAAGATTGTAAAATACAACTAAAAAGGAAAATGAAAAAATTTATGACGTTGGTGTGAAAATAGGATAATTTCAACCTTAGCAATTAAGAATTCTGCCATTCTTTGTAAGGCTGCTCAAATCGATTAAGGACCTCGTCTGTTTCAAGAATCAAAGAGAACTCTTTTAACCAACCACGAATGTAGGCCACATCAAGTTTGGGGCCTTGACGGTCAATAACGCCTGCAATATCCTCCAAATCGCGCGGTCTACCAGCCGCGGCTTTGTGGATGATGAGGTCTTCGGCGGAACAGATGTTTACTATCTGTCCTTTCTCTAACTCGAGGCTTTGAGCCCGTTTTATCAATTCTTCTTCATATCCAGGTAATCCAATGGAAATATCAACATTACATTCGTTACTTGCGTATAAAAGTAATACTCTATGCTTTTTTGCAAATTCTAACGCATCTGAAATACGAGCCTGAAATTTTGTGGTTAGCAAATTAAGTACACTATCGGTCTCTTCCATTGGTATTACTACGGTTATATCGAGGTCGTGCGTTAAACGTGGTTGTCCCCAATATTGTGCTGCAAGTCCTCCAATTATGACGTATGGAATGTGGTGAGTGTTGAAAAATTGATGAAATTGCCAAGCAGCTTCAAAGACTCTTAGCATTTTTTTGTAAGGCCCTCAGCGATTTTGTCAAATAAGCGCCGCCGTTCAACTAATTCTTGAATTCTTAAACGATCAAGGTTTCCCATATCGTGATTTTGTTTTTGAGAATGTTCCCAAATTTTCAAGAGTTCTATATAAATCTCTTTTGATTCTTCTGGCGTCATCTTGGGCAAATTGCGGCGTTGTTCTTGCTGAACAAATTCATTCATCACTTTATAGCCAGCGAGCTGATCACGAATGAGCTGCCTCAGTGCTGGGTCGTCAGGGAGTTTGTATTTTTTTTGCTTTGTCATAACTTTCCTAATAAAAATTATTTTTTAAATTAACGCATATTAAGTTAATTATTTTTTATGATATATTCAAGTAAAACTATTTCCTATTTATTCTAATTATAACTTGTCTTCCACACCTGTTTCAACATCTACGCCATAAGGTTTTACTTTCAATATAGCACTATTAATATTTTTTTAGGGTTTAAACCTCCTGCCAGTATTATAGGTTTGCTTATATTTCTTACTTATTCCAAAATCTTTTCAATTGCATCTTCGTCTAGATTTAATAAAAAAATGCCCGTGCAAAATTAAGATTTGCAGGGCATATTATGTAACCAAAAGTCAATCAAAAAGTTAGTTCACCCCCAAAATCCAAGACCTGTGCATTAAAGCCTTTGGCCTTTGCCTTATTTACAAACTCTTCTGGATTCACATCGATGACATCAAACGTTTTGTAATGCATCGGTATGACCCGTTTCGGACCTAAAAATTCCGTGGCTTTCACAGCGTCGTCAATTCCCATGGTGAAATTGTCGCCAATAGGTAGAAGTGCTACATCGATGGCATTCAATTCGCCGATGAGTTTCATATCGTAAAACAATCCAGTATCTCCCGCGTGATAAACCGTTTTGCCTTCTACGGTGATTAAGGCGCCAGCCGGGTTACCCATATAAAGGAACCCTTTATCTGTCTGATAACCTGAACCGTGATGGGCAATAGTTAGTTTGATTCGACCAAAAGGAAAGTCGTGCCCTCCGCCAATGTGCAGTGGATGCCCATTTAATCCTTGTTCCCCGCACCAAGTGGCAATTTCATAATTTGATATCACGGTAGCGCTGTTACGTTTGGCAATATCAATGGTATCGCCAATGTGGTCTCCGTGTCCATGAGTAATTAAAATAAAATTGCATTTTACGTCCTCCGGCTTTACTGGAGCCAAAGGATTTCCAGTTAAAAAAGGATCGATTAAAATTTTGTCGCCATTGGTTTCCAAAAGGAAAGCCGCATGACTCAAGTAAGTTAATTTAGCCATAGCTTCCTCCTGATTCATTTCTAAACATATCTTTGAGCTTTGATGAGATGTATGAACTCATCTCGAGTGGATTGATTATCTCGAAAGACTCCAAGGAGAGCGCTGGTAGTCACCACGGTGTTTTGCTTTTCTACTCCGCGCATCATCATGCACAAGTGGCGAGCTTCGATTACCACGCCCACACCTTGTGGGTTTAGGAATTCCATCAAAGTTTCAGCAACCTGGTTAGTAAGTCTTTCTTGTACCTGAAGCCTTTTAGCGAAAATATCAACGATTCTTGGTATTTTACTTAATCCTAAAACCTTACCATTCGGCATGTAGGCCACGTGGCACTTACCATAAAATGGCAGTAAATGATGTTCACACAAACTGAACACGTCAATATCTTTTACAATAACCATCTCGTCGTATTTCTCATTAAACACGGCTCCGTTAATTATCTTTTTGACATCTTGTTTGTAGCCGCTGGTCAAATATTCAAAAGATTTTTCAACGCGGCCTGGAGTTCTTAATAAACCTTCTCTTTCTGGATTTTCTCCAATTTTTATTAAAATTTCCCTAATCAAATTCTGCATGTAAAACAGCCTCCTTTTTGTATTCACCAATGATAGTCATCGCCCACAGGTTTTAGATAATTACGAGAGGTTTTATCAATGGTTAGTCGTAAGTAAAGACAAAAGTGTAAGCAAAACTAATATGCTTATTACACCAATGGTCAATAGGAATAAATGTTGCTTTGCGGTTTTTTTTTTTTGATTCTTCCATTTAATATCTTATTAACAATTTTTCATGTAACTTTTTTAACAAGTCTGCCTTGATAAGTATTTCTGTGTTTTAGTTCCTGTTGGATAGCATAAATAATTTTTGAGCCATTTCTACACCATAAGGGTGCAATAAGTAAATCTTTGGGCGCATCTCCATATAAGCGCTCGACTATGATATGTGGAGAAAGCCGTTCTAGAAAATGACAAACCAAGTCCACCCATTCATCAAAGGTGAATAGATGAAAAGGATTTCTGGAATATTCCTCACCCAATTCTGTGTGACGTACGATATGCAAGTTGTGAATCTTTAAAAAATTTAACGGCAATTTAGAAATTTCGTCGGCTATAGTCAACATCTGCTGTACTGTCTCATTAGGGAAGCCGAGGATCACATGACCGCAAATATAAATATCCCGATTGGCTGTTCTATTAATGGCCTGTACCGTGCAGGCGTAGTCATGACCGCGATTTACCAGACGTAAAATCTCATCATGCACCGACTCTATTCCGTATTCAATAGTCACAAAATAATCTCGGCTCATTTGTTCAAAATAAGCTAGTTTGTCTTCATCAATACAATCGGGGCGAGTCCCAACAGAAAGCCCGACAACCTCGGGATGTTCTAGGGCCTGTTCATAGAGGCGCTGCAAATGCTCTAAGGGTGCATACGTGTTCGAGTAAGGCTGAAAATAAACGATAAAGGTTTTTGCGCCTAACCGCTTTTTCAAATATTCAATTCCCGTTCGGACTTGTTCTTTAATCGGTACTCTGGCACGTGCGGCTCTCGGGGTGTAACTGTCGATGTTGCAGTACGTACAGCCACCCACGGCCACAGTCCCATCCCGATTCGGACAGGTGAAGCCTGCATGCACCGGCACTTTATGCACTCTGGTCCCAAATTTGTCTTTCAAAAATTGTCCGTAAGAATTGTAGCCAATTTCAGCAAGGGCCATGGAGTGAATTAACTTTTTTGGGTTTTTTCCAGTATTCAAAGATTAAAATTATGTTGATACTGAACTATTGTAAATTTCACATATTTGCTCTCTGAATGTCATTCCCGCATGACGTAAGCGGGAATCCATCAGTAAATTAGGCACGAGATTCCCGATAAAATCATTCAGGAATGACGATTTTGGTTCGATTTACAATACTTAGTTGAATTTTACAATAGCCTTGTTAATATTTAGTAAGGTGAATTGATTTTTCATAAATTTAAAAAATAGATAGGATTTGTTCAAATTGTTAAAAAATTATTCTATTTGATTTAATGACTTAACCAGAGCCTCAGCAAATTCTTTTGCGGCATTAGGCCCTGAGCTGGTAATGATGTTGTCCTCTTGCTCAAGCTTTTTACCAGTATATTTTGCTCCGTGCACGGCAAGCTTTTCAAAAATAGAAACATGACCAGTTACTTTTTTTCCCTTAAGAAGCCCTGCCAAAGCCAGTGTAACTGGCGCATGAGAAATGGCTCCTACAACTTTACCATTGTTGACAGCGACTTGTGCTATTTCCTGGGCCTTCACATCGTGCCAATATTGGCTGGCACCACTACCACCAATAAAAACCACCGCATCGTATTGTTTTGGTACAACTTCATCGATCAACAAATCGGGATTCAGCCTCATACCTTGACTACCTGAGGCCCCATTTTTTACTGTCGATGCTACTGTAATTTGAGCTCCGATGCTTTCTAATTTTTCTCGCGTCGTGTTATATTCTTCGTCTCGAAAATTGTGATGTGCTATGACCATCAAAATAGATTTAGCTCTTTTCTTTGGCATGTAACCTCCTCAAGAATATTCAAACATGTTCTGGCCAATCATATATTAAACACTCCACAGGCTTGCCTAAAACCATGGGACTTTCTACGATTTCATTACATCCTCCGGGATGACGGGTGCGTATTAAATTCCCTCAGGGTATACCAACATGGGTGGGCCTTCTTTACATGAGCCTATTCTTCACGAAACGTCTTCCTCATATCACGAGCACTGTGTATAACTGCAAGTATTTCGATATTATCACTATCTTCAATAGAACACCCATCGGGTAATCGCTTTAGGATTTCAATTGTTGCCTTTTTTAGTGAATCCATTATAAATACCTCCTTTACAAAATAAGATAGCCCTGGATAAATTTTCACATTAAATTATGTTCTAAGTTCACTAAATTTTTCGCTGCGCCGAACTCCGAGGTTTCGTCAAGTTCATTGGCACAGTTCGGACAGCCACCCATTGGTTTACCTACGCCTAAATTAGTGCCAGAATGGCAACGGTAAATAGCAATATTCCAACCCAATCTGCTCCTACTTTTTAAACTTTATTCCGG
>JBHIAC010000130.1:0-9814 GCA_046758365.1 bacterium | reverse complement strand
GTAAAAACGTACGATGAAGTCTTATTGTAGGTTCTTGATTCTCTTTTTCATTCTTTCTTGTAATAACCAGCCCGAGATTGTACCAGAGCCTGCTTCCCGAGAATCTCTTGGCATTCTGGATATCAATGTCTGGTCAGGGCTGGATTATGAAGGCATTCTGACAATGGGTGAATATGAAACAGATGAAGTTCGGGAAAAAAGATACCAGGCGCTGATTATCCAAATTAAAAGTCTGCGTCCTGATATTATCGGTGTACACGAAGCCAATAAATTACCGGATTATGCCAAAAGGCTTGCTCGAGACCTGCAATATGATGTTTTCTATCATGTAGGAATCGGCGGAGTTCGTCTGGGCCCGGTTGGACTCCCCTGGAATCTTCGTGAAGGAGATGCCATTCTTACTAAAAAAGACTTGAATGCGGAATTCGTAGGTCGACAGCAACTCTCCGGTGGACATGTTGGGAACTTTTTTACATTTCACTTTTCGGATGCTACCCAAATCCTCGCAGTCAGGGTCTTTAATCAGGGTAAACCTCTTTATATATTCGCTACTCACTGGCATGCTTCCCTACCTGATACTCCAGAGTTGCTTCAGAAAGCCAGGGAATGGCAAGAGATAGGTGATGTCAGTGACGATGAATATAAAAACGTATTGACAAAAATCAAAGAGGGCGTGAACTGGCGAATGTTAGAATCCGAAAAAACCACTAGGTTTATCAAAAAAACGGCAGGCAACCAGCCATTTATTTTAATGGGAGATTTCAATGCTACCGCCGATTCGCGGGAAATCAGAAATCTTTTACAATTCAGTATGGTTGATGTATTCCAGATCTCGAATCCAAATCTTTCAGGATTTACCTGGAATCCTGAATCTAATTTAAATTACAAAATACACTATTTAAAGACACAGAGAGATCAAAAGGGAACATTGGACCTGTACAGCAAACTGAAACAATTTCACAGAGCCTCCCCTAAGAGAATCGATTATATTTTCCTTGGGCCAGATTCTCTTTTGACATCTCAAAAGATATCGATTAAATCAAGCAGAGTGGTGCTCGATGAAATAATCAATGATTTGCATGCCAGCGACCATTACGGCATTTATGCAGAGATTGAGTTTAAAGAACATGTCAAATAGAAACTACTTACCTGGTTTCGTTTTTATAATACTCTGTCTCATCTGGGGTTCAACATGGCTATTCATCAAGATTGGATTGGAAGATGCTCCTCCATTATTGTCGGCCGGGATGAGGTTTTTAGTCGCATCGCTCTTGCTCTATCCTTTTATGAGACTCAAAGGATTAAGAATACCAAGGGACTGGAAAATATTATCAATCATGCTCTATACGGGACTCTTTACGATGTCTATTGCCTATGGATTAGTATACTGGAGCGAGCAATATATTTCCGCAGGACTGACGGCCGTTTTATTTAGTACATTCCCGTTTTTTGTAATTCTTTTTTCTCATTTTATGATTACTGATGACCGTTTGTCTGTTACAAAAATCATTGGCTCAGTAATCGGATTTACCGGTGTAGCTGTCATTTTTATGGATAGTCTAAAGATTGAAAACTCAAAGGTACTGTTAGGAATATCAGCGGTCATATTCAGTGCAAGCTGTGCTGCAGTATCCGATGTAGTTATCAAGAGAAATTCTAAATCTCTTGATCCAGTTGTGCTTACGGTAGTACAATTGATCTGTGGAGCCATATCGTTGTTATTCGTTGGGCTTCTTTTAGAAAATATAAGCGACTTTAAAATCACTTTCAAGTCCATTGGCTCGCTTTTCTATTTAGCGATTATGGGTTCATGTATAGCATTCATTTCATTTTATTGGCTCATAAGTCAAATCAAAGTAACCACGGCTGCACTCATTGTATTTGTAATCCCTATGGTTGCACTTTTTTTGGATTGGATCGTATTGCAGCAAGCACTGAACTGGAGAGTACTTGCTGGAAGTGGATTGGTGATTGGTGGGATAGGAATAGGAAGTCGCTAATATTTGTTGAGAACTGTTGAGTATAAAAAACTAAATTTGATTATAAAAGATCAGATGAATAGCTCAATGTGGGTTTAACTTCCAAACTGAACTTTCTATGGCATCCCCATCGGTTCCGTTTAACTTTTATCGACAAGGAATTTCTGGATAAAACCGAGCAGGTTACTTAAATCCAATGAGAACAGAGGGGCCTAAGCCATCCTCAGTTAAGAATTATTAGAAAATACTCCTTGAAATTTATCTTAATTTTTGTTATAATTAAATAAAATTATTACAAAGAAAAAAGAGAGGTATCCCCTATGGGCATGACCTTGACCGAAAAAATTTTGGCAAATCGCGCGGGCTTAAAAGAAGTTAAGCCGGGTGATTTGATTTTTGCAAAAATAGATATTGCCATGGCGACGGACATTTCATCACCTTTAACGATAAAAGTTTTCCAAGAAATGGGAGGGAAAAGCGTTTTTGACCCGGAGAAAGTACCCTTAGTACATGACCATCTAATTCCGGCTAAAGATATTAAATCCGCTGAATTTTCAAAAATGATGCGAACTTTTGCGCGTAATCATAGCATCAAATATTATTATGAGGTTGGTCGGTCTGGCATTTCCCATCAATTGCTGCCTGAACAGGGACTCATCCATCCAGGTGATGTCGTGTTTGGTGCAGACTCCCACAGCACAACCTATGGTGCCTTAGGGTGTTTTGCTACGGGTGTGGGGAGTACCGATATGGCGGCAGCTTGGGTTTTGGGCGAAAGTTGGCTCCGCGTTCCCGAAACCATAAAAATCACCTTTACGGGTAAACTTCCAGAATGGGTTTCAGCTAAAGATATGATGCTGTTAGTGTGCCGGGATTTGGGTATCGAAGGGGGTACCTACAAAGCTTTGGAATTCGGTGGACCAACCATCGAAGTGATGCCAATTTATGACCGCTTTGTTTTTGCTAACATGACTATTGAATGCGGTGGTAAAAATGGCGTTATTAAAGCTGATGATACCACGCTAAAATATTTAATGGGCCGCGCTAAAAAACCCGAAGAAGAGTGGATGTTTTTTGAACCCGATGCCGATGCTGTGTATTGTCAGGAATTGAATTACGACGTAAGCGATTTACAGCCAATGGTGGCTAAACCCCATTTACCTGGAAATGCTGTACCTGTATCAGAGGTAGGGCCTGTTCCAGTGGATCAAGTTTATATTGGTTCTTGTACGAATGGCAAGATAGAGGACTTACGCATAGCCGCTCAGGTTCTTCAAGGTCAAAAAGTTAATAACCGATTGCGTATGTTGGTGGTTCCAGCGACCGAGCAAATTTATCACCAAATGTTGCAGGAAGGTTTGGCTGAGATATTCCATGAAGCTGGGGCCTCCATAGGGCCACCCACATGTGGCGCTTGTTTTGGTGCCCACATGGGGGTCCTGGCAGAAAATGAAGTCGGAGTCTTTACTACGAACAGAAATTTTGTTGGAAGAAATGGACACCCATCAGCAAAAGTTTATTTAGTGAGTCCTGCGGTAGCGGCGGCTACCGCCATTCGTGGTAAAATTACAGATCCCCGGGAGGTATTAGACTAATAAATTTTCTCGGATTTCCGTTTTTAATTAGAAAAATTAAGACATTAACACGCATGACATAGAACATGCGTTAATAGCATTAGAAAGGATCTTATCGAATCTGTGTTCAACGAAACAGAGGTATATGATGTCATCATAATAGGAGCAGGGCCTAATGGTCATGCTTGTGCCATTGAATCAAAAAAGCAGAACTTAAATTATTTGGTAATCGACAAAGGTTGCCTAGTTAATTCCATCTTTCATTTTCCTACCAATGTAATTTTATTCTCAACGCCTGACCTTTTAGAGATAGGTGGATTAAAATGGAGTCAAACGGCAATCCGATTCACAATCCCAATACTTTTAAAACAAACGTCCCAGGTAATTATATCGCAGGTGAAATTACAGGAGGAACCGATGGAAGCAGAGTATTCATCGAAAATTCACGCAATCATGGAAAAAAATTATAGGACCTATTGAAAAATGGCCAAAAATGATAAGAATTTCGACTTGGCAGTCATTGGAGGCGGTCCCGGTGGCTACGTTGCAGCTATTCGGGCGGCCCAATTAGGGATGAAATCGGCAGTTGTTGAAAAAGAAAGAATCGGTGGACTGTGTCTGAATTGGGGCTGCATCCCTAGCAAAGCGCTATTAAGAAGTGCAGAAGTTTATCGCCTGTTTCAACATGCTGAAAATTACGGCATCTTCGTTGAAAACGTAAAATTTGATTCAAAAAAGATCATAAAACGCAGCCGATTGGCAGCAGAAAGATTAAGTAAGGGCGTTGAATTTTTATTAAAAAAGAATATGGTTGAACACATCCCAGGCACCGGCCGAATCGCTAAAAAAGGTGTCATTGAGATTACAAAGAATGGCAAAGTTGAAGGCGAAATAAAAGCTAAACATATTGTAATCGCCACAGGAGGATATACCCGTTCGTTGCCAGGCGTAAAAATAGATAAGAAAAAAATTATATCAAGCCGTGAAGCGTTGGTATTGGAAAACCTGCCAAACTCAATAGTTATTATTGGCGGCGGACCCATTGGAATTGAGTTTGCCTATTTTTACAACGCTTTTGGCGTAAAATGTACCGTCGTGGAAATGATGCCGCATATTTTACCCTTTGAAGATTCGGAAATTATCGGTATACTTCAAAAATCTCTTAAGAAAAGCGGCATTGAGATTTTGACAGATACAAAAGTAGAAAGCGTGAATGTTACTACCAATGGCGTTAATATTGAAGTTGGCGGTAAAAAAGGCGGTCTCAAGGAGGTTACAGGAGACCTAGCTTTGATGGCTGTGGGTTTTGGCGGATTTGTTAAGGGATTGGGCTTAGAAGCTTTGGGTGTTCAGATTGAAAAAAGCTTTGTTAAGGTGGATGAAAATTATCAGACCAATGTAGAAGGCATTTATGCAATTGGTGATGTCATTGGGCCGCCTCTGTTGGCTCATGTGGCATCGGCCGAAGGTATTTATATGGTAGAAAAATTGGCTGGCCTAAGTCCAACTCCTGTGGATTATTCAAATATCCCTAGCTGCACATATTGTCAACCGCAAGTGGCCAGTGTTGGGTTGACTGAGCAAAAAGCAAAGGAGGAAGGTCATTCAATCAAAGTAGGAAGGTTTCCCTTCCGGGCTAATGGTAAATCCATTGCGATTGGTGAAACTGAGGGCATGGTAAAGCTAATATTTGAAGAAAAATATGGCGAATTATTAGGTGCACATATCATCGGAGTCGAGGCGACCGATATGATTGCGGAATTGGGGGTGGTAAAAACTCTTGAATCTACCCATACAGAAGTGTTGAAGACGATTCATGCTCATCCAACGCTCTCTGAAGCTGTCATGGAGGCCGCAGGAGAGGCATTTGGGGAAGCCATTCATATTTGATTATGAGACAAGCTATTTTATTAAAAACCGGATTGTTAGATTACCAAGAGGCTTGGGATTTGCAAAGAAAATTACACCGAGCACGATTCGACAGAATTATCGACGATACATTTATTTTGGCCGAGCATCCACATACTTATACCATCGGCAAAGCAGGTCATGAAGATAACTTGATCACCGATGAGTCATTACTGAATAGAGAAGGCATAGGAGTCTATAGAATTGACCGCGGTGGGGACATCACTTATCATGGACCAGGCCAAATTGTTGGGTATCCTATTTTAGATTTGCATAATTATTATTTAGATGTACATCGTTTCCTCAGAGATTTGGAAGAAGTCATTATCCAAACGTTAGCTGAATATGGAATTGTAGCTGAAAGGATTAGGGGGTTAACTGGTGTGTGGGCGAACGGAGCTAAAGTAGCCGCAATCGGAGTAAAAGTGAGCCGCTGGGTAACGATGCATGGATTTGCTTTTAATGTCAATACTGATCTAAGCTACTTTGACAACATTGTTCCATGTGGCATTTCAGATAAATCCGTAACTTCGATGGAGAAGCTATTAGGCCGGAAAATAGACATTTCCAAAGTACAAGACCAAATATGTAAAAAGTTTTCTAAGATTTTTGAAATTAGATTTACTCAACGCAAGCTAAAAGAAATTCTAGAAGAAATTGAATCAAAGCCGAGTGAAGTTCTAACGGCCAATCAATTTTGAACAGATTTATGAAATAAAAACTTTAATAGATAATATTTCGTATATTACTTTAGTCACTTTAAAAAGAGGTTCAGGTATGTCGGCTGCCGAAGGCAAACAGGCTGCTAAGAAGTTTAAAGCAAAGGTTGCTACCCGTTCTGACGGGAAACTAGTTGGTCTTTCGAAAGAAGAATTGCTTCAGGTCTACCGTACCATGCTCTTTGCACGTAGACTTGACAACAAAATGTTGACCTTATTAAAACAGGGAAAAAGTTATTTTCACATTGGTGGTTCGGGGCATGAAGCCATTCAAGTTGCTGCTGCAAAAATACTTACCCCGAAAAAAGATTGGGCTTATCCTTATTATCGCGATTTGGCTTTTTGTTTGCAATATGGCATGACGCCTGAGGAAGTGCTGCTTTGCTTTTTAGCGCGCGCCGATGACCCCAATTCTGGTGGGCGACAAATGCCCTGTCATTATGGACACCAAGAACTACGCATCGTATCCCAATCGAGTCCAACCGGTACCCAGTATTTACAGGCTGTGGGGTGTGCAATGGGCTGCAAAAAAGATGGAACAGACGAAGTAGTATATGTGTCTTCTGGTGAGGGTTCAACAAGTCAGGGAGATTTTCATGAAGCATTAAATTGGGCAAGTCGGGATAAACTTCCCGTAATCTTCGTTATGCAGGATAATAAATATGCAATCTCGGTGCCTATCCATCAACAAACTGCAGAAGGAATCTATTACTTAGCTCGAGGTTATAAGGGACTCGATCGTTATAAAGTGGATGGTACGGATTTTATTGAAAGCTACAAAATTATGAAAGAAGCCGTGGAACGGACAAGAAGCGGGGAAGGCCCGAGTATTGTAGTTGCGGATGTGATTCGTTTACTGCCTCATTCATCATCAGATGATCACACAAAATATCGAACTAAAGAAGATTTAGAAAGCGATGTTCTTCGGGATCCAATTAAGAGATTATCTAAGTTTTTGATTTCAAATAAAATTATACATCAAAAAGAATTAGAAACTTTATCTGAAGAAGTCAAAAAGCTAGTCAATGACGCAGCAGATTTTGCAGAAAGCTGTCCTATGGCTAAGCCTGAAACAGCAACGTTGCACCTTTATTCTTCCGATAGATCACCCATCGAAGGCAGCCAGGCTTTTAAATTTGAAAATGATGAAATTAATGGTGAACCCATTGTAATAGTTGATGCTTTAAATCATGCTTTAAGTGAGGAGATAGAGCGTAATGACAAAATATTGATGTTCGGGCAGGATATTCAAGATGATAAAGGTGGCGTATTTACCGTAACAAAAGGATTGACTAGAAAATTTGGAGCAGATAAAGTCTTTAACGCGCCTTTAGCTGAATCAAGCATCGTTGGCGTTGCCATTGGTCTGGCTACCCGAGGATTCAAACCCGTGGTGGAAATTCAATTCGGTGATTATATCTGGACCGCAATGATGCAGATACGCAATGAGTTGGCTACAATGCGGTATCGCTCCAATGGTCAATGGAAATGTCCACTGGTTATTCGAGTGCCGGTTGGCGGTTACATACATGGAGGTCTTTGTCATAGTCAGAATATCGAAGGATTTTTTGCCCATTTTCCGGGTATTTTGCTGGCTTTGCCTTCGAATGCTGCGGATGCCAAAGGACTACTAAAAAGCGCTATCCGCGGGGATGACCCAGCGATTTTTATGGAACATAAAGCACTTTATCGCCAAGCTTTCGCAAAGACACCGGAGCCAAGTGCAGAATATTTAATTCCTTTTGGGAAAGCGGCTATTAAAAAAGAAGGAAACGATATTACTGTTGTTACTTACGGGATGATGGTTCATAGGTCTTTGGAGGCTGTGAAACAATTAGAAGAAAAGCACGGAATAACAGGAGAAGTTATTGACATCCGCACCATGAATCCTCTGGATAAAAAAACAATTTTAAATTCGGTCAAAAAGACCAACAAGGTGCTCGTGGTTTATGAAGATACCTTGACCAGCGGATTTGGGGCCGAGATTGCCGCAATCATTGCTAATGAGGCTTTCGAGTATTTGGATGCGCCTGTGAAACGCATCGCGGCAAAAGATGCCCATGTCCCGTACAGTTGGTCGTTGGAACCGGCTATCTTACCTCAAACTGCAGATATCGTCAAAGGGCTTGAGGAATTAGCAGAGTATTAATTAGATTGGTGTCATTAAATAAATTGTAATGATATGTTAGGAACACTACAATGGAAAGAAAAAAGTACATTTATTGGCAGGATGATGACATGTGGCTTGGATATTTAGAAGAGTATCCCGATTACCTGACTCAAGGTGAAACGATAGAGGAATTGGAAGAGAATTTGAGAGATATCTACAAAGAACTGAGTAGCGGAAGTATTCCTTGTGTGCGAAGGGTTGCCCAGCTCGAAGTCGCATGAAAAGAAGAAACTTAATACGGGAATTGGAAAAGATGGGATGCTTATTAATTCGTCATGGGGCCAGGCATGACTGGTATCAGAACCCAAGGACTAAGATATCCCAGCCGGTTCCTCGGCATAGAGAGATTAAGGAATATTTGGCTAAACATATCATCAAAATGCTGATGGATAAATAGTTTGGCTAGACTACACGAATACAAAGGCAAAGAGCTTCTTCGAGAATTTAAAATACCAACAGCAAAAGGTATTTTGGCACAAAATCCAGAGGAAGTATTGATTGCCGCAGAAAAGATAGGTGCGCCAGTAGTCATAAAGGCCCAGGTTTGGGCTACGGGTAGGTCAGGATTTGGAGCAATCCAGTTTGTAGAAAGCCCAGAAGAGGCAAAAACCGCATCTAAAAAGGTATTTGGGATTCGTGTGAAAAATTTTGTAGTTAATCAAGTTCTGGTTGAAGAACAACTTAAAATAAAACAAGAATTTTATGCTGGTGTTATTATAGATGATGCCGCCAAATGCCCTGTATTTATTTTCAGTTCAATAGGTGGTACTGGGATAGAAGAAATTGCGGCAGAGTATCCCAAAAAAGTGGCTAAAGAACAAATAACTATTGTGGAGGGTTTTAAAGATTATCAGGCACGAAATTTGATTCGAAAAACAGGAATCTCTGGTCGATTGCAAACGAAGTTGGCTGATGTTTTAGTGAAATTGTGGAATGTTGCACGAACATTCGAAGCGCGGTCAGCAGAAATTAACCCCTTGGTTTTGACCGAAGACAATCGAATTATAGCAGCGGACTGTAGGATTACGATCGATGACTATGCTGTGTTTCGTCATCCAGAATTAGATATCGAAATCGCCCGCGAACTCGACCGCCCACCAACGGAATTGGATAAAATTGCTTACAATGTCGAAAAAAACGATTATCGCGGTACTTTCTATTTCATTCAAATGGAGCAAGATTTTAAAAGAGGAGAAGGTTTTATCGGCTTTCATGGGGCTGGAGGTGGCGGTTCCATGATGTCCATGGATGCTGTGGTTCAAAAAGGATTTAACCTGGCTAATTTTACTGACACCAGTGGCAATCCGCCAGCTTCTAAAGTCTATCGCGCCGCCAAAATTATTTTAGCACAAAAAAATATTGACGCCTATTTTGGTTCGGGGTCTGGCGTAGCGAGCCAGGAGCAATTTCATTCGGCAAGAGGATTGGTTAAAGCTTTTCGTGAAGAACACTTGTCTATACCTA
>JBHIAC010000129.1:0-9869 GCA_046758365.1 bacterium | reverse complement strand
TCATATTCAAACTCTGAAATTTATAAAAGCTATTAAAAATGATATCTTTAGATGAAACATTATCTCACCTCCTGAACAGCCAGAGGAGTTAAATAGTGATTGATTTCTTTTTCTCCCATTTCCGCTGGATGTCGCTTGTTGTGGAAATGGATAAATGACATAGGTGCAAAAAGGTTAGGGAGCTAAAAATCTTAAGATGTAAATATTGAAATTACGATTGCTTAAGGACGTTGGATAGATCCCGTAAGATATTTATCCAACAGGATAGAAATCCTACGTCCTTAAAGTTGAAATTATCCTGTTTTTGCACTAACGTCATAAATTGGTTCAAATTTTTCAAAAATAAAAATTAATCTTTTGAATCCGCTCAAGATGAGTTTAGTTCCTATTTTGCTGTGTTCATGGTTTAATCATCTGTTTCATACTCTAATATCACTTTTACCTTTCATTAAGATTTTATAGTAATTTTGGTATAACCATCGTGTAAAATTTACCCTATTGGAGAGCACCTTAGAACGGATTAAACTTGCACAGAGAGCACCCACGGCCTTCAATTCGGGTTTGTCGCTGATTGAAAAGCAATTGGGTATAAGAATTGCATAATAAAAATGACATAGGTGCAAAACACCAGCATCATAAATATTGAAATTACGATTGCTTAAAGTTGAAATTATCCTGTTTTTGCACCAACGTCAAAAGTTGTGTTGAAAAATAAGCGAGTGAAAATCAACAGAACCTGGATTTTTTAATACTATTAGGAGAGCTCATCCATGTTAAACCAAACCAGTGGTCTTGTGAAGTTTATTCTCTATGTACTGTTATTTCCGATGTTTTTTCAGAAAGCATTTATCACTTTTGTCTGGGGGGCAGGCGACCAAACTGGGGTGATGATTGGCAAGCGCCTGTTTCTGCTCTTGCCTGTCCTTGCCATTATTTTGGGCTGCTGGCTCAGTATCGCCTGCTTATTGACCGTGCTCATCAGACAAAATCGTCGAGAGTTTGTTACAGACCTATTCATTACCTGGTTGGATTTGGCAAAGTCCATCGTTGCTTTTTGGGGTGGGATTTTTAAGTTCCTTTTTAATCTTTTCATAGCGCTTTTAGTACTCGTGAAAATTACCATACTCGGGATTTGGTCGGCGATCCAGGATATCATTTTTATGCCATTTCGACTCATCCGTAATTTTGGTCGAAATGTTGTGAGTTCACCGGTTCCCTGGATAGCTGTATTTTTGACTCTGTTCTGGTGCCTGATTGAAGCAGTCATTTTTACTTATGTTACTACACCCTTAGTTGTAGACACATTCTCCAACATTACCGGGGAACAGTTTGCGGAAAATTTTATTCGCATTCCTTTGTTTATTTTTCTACTCTTTGTCGTTCTCGGCAGTTATGCGGTACTCTCAACCTTCGTTGATTCTTTTAAAAAGAAAAGCATTTCCTCTATCTTAGGCATTGGAATGATTGAGATAGTTGTTCTTTTTGTAGAGGTGGTATTTCTTTACCGGGAGTTCGTTGATTCATTAGTGCCTTGGTTTGCCCAGTATTCAGAAAACTTTGAGCTTGGCATATTTTGGACGCTGGCGATTTCATGTTTTATCTGGTTTGGTATCAGGAGCCTATCTTGGTTTCTTTTTGCGGCACATGGGACGCCTACTATTTTAGCTGTCATTCAAGGCAAAGGAATGGCACTTTCGCGCGGCAATGCACTTCCTGAAAAACGTTCAACTTATATTTCTTCTGACTTTATGAATAAGATTAAAGAGGAGACAACCTGGGTCCAAACGAAAGGAGACGAACTACTGGCCTCTTTTATATTACCACCCCTACAGGTTGTTGCTGCTGCCATAAACTTTTGTTCATTGCTCATATCCAATAATCACCTTTTTGAGCTGCCATTCAAAAATATTGAAGCAATTACAATAACAAATTCAAGTCCAAAGATTGTGATTGATGAAAATGCAAGAAATAATGAATCATTTAGTGAGGCCTCAAAAAATATTGGAGACTTTCAGAATGTTTAAACTCAAAAAAGCATACCTAGTATTTTTGTTCGTTATGTGTTTGTTGAATGGCTGTGGCTTGCTTGATTCAGAAGGAACACCCCCAAAACCGCGGCTTTCCATGTTTGTGGGAGTCGATATTAGCGGTTCTTTTATGAATAGTAAATATTATGATGACTCGACAGACTTTCTTGCCCATTATCTATACAGCCACCTTCATGGCATCGGGGGGCTGGAAGTTCCAAATGTTCTCTTTGTCAGTTCGATAGGTGGGGCCAGGGCCAATGAGCCTAAGACTTTTTATCCAATACAAACATTCGAAAATAAGTCCATCGAAGAAATTGCACACCAATTGCGCGAGATTTTTCCGAAAAAAGCTTCAAATCCCTTCACCGACTTCAACGCCTTTTTTGAACAATGTGCGCTCACAGTCAAAAACAAAAATCTGATTCTCAGACCGATCTCGATTGTTATGGTAAGCGACGGCATTCCCGACATAAAGAAAGAAGGCAACACAGATTTCCGCAGTATCAATGTCAAACCCCTTGAAAGATTAGCCCGAAGTGTTACCATCCGTTTACTTTATACCAACGCGGTAGTCGGAACCAATTGGCAAACCAAGGTGAAGCGTCGTAGAGTTAAAATTTGGACTCAGGATGCCGAGGTTATGGTTTCTTGGAAGGATTCAAAAATTTTGATCCCTGAAAATTCGTTTGAAAAGCAAATACATTTTTTTAAATGGATAAAAGATAACGTGGATTTTGGTGTGCGTGCGCGGCGGGTTGACTGACATTTCTGCAGCGAGCAATCGGATCGAAGCTATCTCTGGTGAATGTTAGCAGAAGATTGCTTTCGTCGTCCCAATTTTCTATTGAAAAATAACAAGGAATGTCGGCACTCTTCTTAGGAAACGCTCTCATTTTAAAAGGCAAAATAATTAAAAGTTCGATCCCGCTTAAAACGGATAACAATAGTATAAACTTGGTTATCATTATCCCTCTATTGGCATTCATAAAATAATAAAAATGTCTTCAAATTAAGATCCTAAATTCTTTTGAAATGTCAAGCATCTAATACTATTAAAATATGTAAAAAGTTACAAGTCTATCATTTTCCAAACGAACTTAAATCCCGGACGAGTTTCCCGAATAAATGATTTGACGGTTTGACGAAACACCACTCTTCACTTTCTGGCGACCGAACAAGAAATTTTGAAGTAGTAAAAATACACCAACCCAATCAATAACCTTGGCTAGTCAAAGCGGCTAAGGCCAAACCTACTGTTGCCGATAACCAGCAGGAAGAAAACCACTCCAATCAGGAAAATGACGATTCCAACTGAAGTCAAGCGTATGCCGGTTTTGACCATGCTCGCTTGATCTGTTAAATATCTATTCTTAAATCTATCGTACTTCGTATCTTGTAACTTTTACTCCCCAGGGATCGGATGCTTTATCCACGGCATCCACGATAGCAGAATTTATCGTTTCCCGTTCTTCGAATGTTCTGTCAAGCTCTAGTTTGCCGATCACGCTCCTCATGGTGGTTTGGGCAAGTTGAGTTGACGCAAACTGATAATTATTGATTCCATAAGAAGCTTTTTTGGGGTCGATAACCTGCAAATAGAGAATGCCATCGACTTCCACAGCGATATTGTCTTGTGTGATACAAGATTGTAGTGGAACATCTATGGCTTGTTCTTTTAGGGTGTGTTTGTAGGAAACTTTGTCGAAAAATGGGGTAAGTATATGAAATCCCGCTTCAAGAGTCGCTTTATACTTCCCAAGGCGTTCCACGATAAAGGCTGCTCTTTGTGGAACAATTCTTATGGTTTGGAAAAATACAACCAGTGCAAAAATAATGATGCCTAATAAAATAAAAGTAGTTGCTTCCATGTACACCTCCTTTATAATGATTTAACAACTAATGTTATGTTATTTTTGTCAATGATTTCAACAGGAGCGCCCTCAGGTATGGTTTCGTACGCTTCCGCCTTCCAGTAGCTCCCACGAAATTCCACTTTACCTTTAGTATTTGGGGTTATTTTCTTTGTAACAACCGCTCAATAGGAAAATCAAAATTTTTTAAAAACAGATGATAAATTCTTTGGTAATTTTGAAATTTTTAAATTTTACAATGACTAATTTCTCTTGCTTTTTTGAGGCAGATAGTATAATTTTTGTAAAATACTATAATTAAAATACTATCATCATGATTTTTCATTGGTTTCGAGTATTGTCCAGCCGCATTACTATCTTATTCGCAACATCTATTTTTTTACAATTAGGGCTAGTTAAATTACAGGCACAAAATCATTTTGCAAAGATAATTGGCCGTGTTGTGGACAAAGATAACCAGACTCCTTTAGCCCATGTTGAGGTTTATATCAAATCCATAAAACACGGCGATGTAACCAACAAAGAAGGGCGATATGTAATCGACAATTTGTCGTCGGGAATATATGATATCATTTTTAAACTGCAGGGTTACAAAACAGCGCATCAAAAAGGGATTATTGTCCGTGCCAATGAAACGGTCGAAGTTAATACTGAGATGAGCTCAACAATAATTAAATTTGAAGAAGTGCTTGTGACTGCAAACCGAAGCATTAATTTGGAGCATGAGGTTTCTCAACTTGTTTCGGTAGTTGCAGAAAAAGAGATCAAAGATAAAAACGTACATCAAACCTCAGAAATCTTTAAAGAAGAGGTTGGAGTCTTTGTACAAAAAACCAATCAAGGCGGAGGTTCCCCAATCATTCGCGGATTAAAAGCGAACAAATTGCTGCTGCTAGTCGATGGCATACGATTGAATAATTCGACTTATAGAGGCGGCAATCTGCAATATTTGAACACCGTGGATTCTGAATCCCTCCAAAGGGTTGAGGTGGTATATGGGCCAAATTCAGTCATGTACGGTAGCGATGCTTTGGGAGGTGTTATTAACGTCATCACCAAAAAACCCATTTTACATGATCAGCATGGTTATAAATTTAGTGGAACTAGTTCGGCTACAATCTCTACGGCTGATCGTACCCAAACAAGTAATATAAGCCTAATGGCATCGAATTCTAAGTGGGGCGTACTACTGCAGGCTTCCTACAAGTCCTTTGGGAATATCACAAGAGGCAGCAAGGCTGATGGCACCCTCATGCAAAGACTTGAAAATGATTCCCGGACGAAGCGAGTATTAAACAAAACCCAATCACCCAATGATTACAATACCATCGATTTTAATTCCAAATTTCTTTTCAGACTGTCCAATTTGCAACAACTCACAGCGACTTATCAATTAAATCGCCAAAAGTCGGTACCGCGATATGATGTTATCGAAGCTCAGAAAGATTCGGTCTGGAAATATGCTCCCCAGGAACGGGATCTCATATATCTAAAATATAGAAACAGACATAGTAACGCCATTTTTAATACAGCGATGGTCACGTTATCACTACAACGACAATTTGAGAGACGAGTTCGTCAAAAATTTGAGAGCATCTCTGAAATTAGTGATCAATTTAGAACAATGACTACGGGATTACAATTGCAATTTAACAAGTATCTTGCTCAAAAGCACCAATTAGTTTATGGGACTGAAATATATTATGACAAAGTTTCAACCAAGTCTTACCAACGAAATACATCCACCGAAGAGATAATCGATCGCAATCCAATCTTTCCAGATGGCTCCTCTTTTATCAATTTTGGTCTGTTTACCCAAGATGAATTTGGTTTATCTTCAAAATGGAAATTGGCCCTAGGCGCACGCTTCAGTGTATTTAAATTAAAAGCCCCTTTTGGGGACAACACAGCAGGCGGCTTAAACTTTGGTACACTCGTACAATCTACCACGGCTTTGACAGGTAATCTTGGATCTATGTTTTCAATTACAGATGGGATGAATTTTGTCACAAATATTGCTCAAGGGTTTCGAACCCCCAATTTGGATGATGTATCGAAATTGGGCCCTGGCAAAGGAAGTAGTTTTTTTGATATTCCCAATCCTAATGTCAAACCAGAAAAAATAGTAAGCTTTGATGGAGGGTTCAAATTTAATTTTAGTCATGTGAAAGCCAATATCCTCGGGTATTATAATTACATCACCGATTTATTATTACGCAGACCCGCTGAATTTAATGGATTACCTTATGTAGTTGAAGAAAGCGATACTTTGCTGGTTTTTCGAAAAGAAAATGCCGGAAAAGCGTATACAGCGGGATTCGAAATGAATGCAGATGCCCTGATAACTTCAAACATTGCAATATTTGGAAACTTAAGTTATACGTATGGTCAAAATATATCGGAAAATGAACCCTTAACCGCCATGCCACCGATGATTGGCATGGTAGGCGTTCGCTGGAAAATTAATAACTTTCAAGTGGAATTAAATTCTCGCTTTGCAACCGAGCAAGAGCGTCTTTCTTCGGAGGACAAAAAAGACTTACGTATCCCTGAAGGGGGCACTCCTGGGTGGTATACTTTGAATGTTCGTTTTAATGCAAGTTTGGCTCATTATCTTTCGTTGAAATTTACTGTGAGCAATCTCCTAGATCGTAACTATCGAGAGCATTTGAGCGGGTTTAATGCTCCTGGAAGAAATTTTATTTTGGGCTTGTATATTAAATATTGAGACTTATTCTATAGGATGATGAACTATTACCGTTTATCTAATTTTCTTTGGCGCTTTCTGAGCCTCTGGTAGAAGCGAAACGAATTCATATCCTTCTTTGCGTTTTTCGAAATCTGCTTTGGCTTTTTTGATCCATTCCGGCGCAGTAAATAGATCAATAGCGGTGTATGCAAGGGCTCGGGCAGCCACCAACATCCCTTTTTCTCCTATCGACATTCCGGTACAGGCAACGATCTGCCAACTATGACCTGGGGCACCAAAAGTATAACTGGCGACGTTCAATCCACCGGTCGGGACCATCCAACTCACATCACCAACATCGGTCGAAGCTTTGACTAATGCGGGTTCCTTCGGGAGTTCATCAATAGTTTCAGATAGTGCATTTTTAAATTGTTTTTTCAACGGTTGCTGGGTCTGTCTGGCAAAACTCTTTTCTTCACCGGTAAATTTTGGTGGTCCAATCTTTTGGAGATTGTTATAGATCAATTGAGCCAAAGGCTGATTTGGTAAGATCTCATGAGTATCAGAATCGACCTGCCAATTCACCGTGGTTTGAGTCATCATTGCGGCACCTTTGGCGATTTCTATCATCCGCTGAAACATATATTCAACATCGCTGTGTTTGTTCGCCCGTAAATAATACCAAACTTGTGCTACTGGCGGCACCACATTGGGTTGCCCTCCACCGTCCGTAATAACATAGTGAATTCGCGCATCTTCTGGTAGATGCTCTCGCAAAAAGTTAGCACCAATATCCATTAATTCTACCGCATCCAGGGCACTTTTACCTTGGTGAGGCGATAGCGAAGCATGCGCTGCTAAACCATGAAAAGTAAATTTCACCGAAGTTAGAGCTTTAGTGGTAGAAAAGGAAGATCGGGTGCGGTCGCTGGCATGCCAGTGCAAGACCACATCACAATCATCAAACAGCCCTTCTTTGGCCATGTAAATTTTACCAATGCCGGTTTCCTCGGCGGGCGTACCATAAAGCTGTACAGTTCCTTTTAAATTATATTTCTCCAGGGTCTGACGAACTGCGATGGCTGCACCCGTACTAGCCGTACCGTAAATGCTGTGACCGCACGCATGTCCATTGGTGTTGTTTTCCCGCGGCTCTCTAACCGGTGATGCCTTTTGCGATAATCCTGGTAGTGCATCGTATTCTGCTAAAATTGCGATTTTGGGTTTGCCGGAACCATAACTTGCGATAAATGCGGTCGGCATATTGGCCACCCCGCGTTTAACGGTAAATCCGTGCTCTTCCAACAAATTAATAAGGGTCTCGCTTGATTTGTGTTCTAACAAACCCAATTCTGCAAGACTCCAAATGCGTTGATTGACCTGTTTGAGCCCTGATTCGTTTTCTGTAATCCATTTGTCCGCCGTAGCTTTCTCTGAGGAATTTTGAGCGTAAATCGTCCCAGAACTTAACCACAAAAGTATAAAGGTAATGAAACATATACGTCTTGTGTAAATCATGGAATTTCCCTCCTGTTATTATTAAATTATAATTTTGTTATTTAGTATTACTTTTTTTCATGCCACCGATCTGCAACCAATGAATCGATAATTTGCCGTCCACGATGGCCGAAAATTGGATGCTCTTTCAAAGAGAGTTTATCGGCCATCCGGAGAGCCACGTTCGCTGGCGGTGCCCCAGTCTCACAGGATTCTTGCAGCACCTTCAAGCTCATTTGATAAATAGAATATTCCCAATCTTCAGTAAGATGTCTTGTAATAAAAGGATCGTTATTCACATGACCATATTGTTCATTGGCACAATTCACGATTCCCATGCGGTTGGTTAGAAAATCTGGAATGTAAATGATGCCTTTTTCATGCAATAACCGATCATCCCGTTCAGCATCTTCAAGTTGATTATTAGCGGCGCCACAAACGATTTTGGCTTTAATCTGGGGAATCGTTTTGGGATTAAGAACCGCCCCCGTGGCACAAGGGGCTATAATATCACATTCAACTTTGAATATCGAATCATCACCGCGCTCAACGACATTTGCGGTAAAATTTTTATCAGCTAATTCACTTTTTCGCTGCTTCACAAGTTCAAGGTTGATATCACAAGCAATGACCTTTTTTACTTTCTTTTCGAACAAAAAGCGGATGAGTGGCCCGCCAACATTACCTGTCCCTTGCACAGCAATGGTTTTATCTGCCAACGATTCATCGCCGATAAATTTTAGGGCAGCTTCCATGCCACAAATGACGCCTCTTGCCGTTGGAATCGAGGGGTTTCCACTGCCTCCCAAGGCTTGGGGTATGCACGTGGTAAATCTGGTCTGTTTGAAAACATTGGCCATATCGTCCACATTTGTTCCGACATCCTCAGCCGTAACGTAGCAGCCTCGCATGGACGTGATAAACGCTCCATAGTTTCGATAGATTGAGGCCCGCACATTGGGATCGTTTTTGTCGACTGCTGGATTGTGAGCCATGACGCCTTTGCCACCTCCCCACCAAAGACCCGCTAAAGCATTTTTTCGGGTCATGCCCTTTGATAAGCGCAAACCGTCCCGCAGATATTCTTCCACAGTATGGTAATGCCAGTAGCGCACACCACCGGCCGCCTGTCCACGATTGGTACGATGTATGAAAGCACCTTGTAAAGTGTCGTACGGCTGGCTGATTTGGAAGAATAACCCTTCGTGTTGCATAAAATCGCGTCTATCTGTTTGAATAAAATCAGCGATTGGCTGTAAGTGTGCATGTGAGCTAATTACACACTTTAGTTTTTCGTCATATACAAAATAAAATCGAGCTATGTGGTGTTCTTTGAGAAATTGTACAAATTCTTGCGTGTGGAGGTTTAATAGTTTATTCATAATTCCTAACATTTTATCTAACTGAAAATAAAAATTAAAAAAATGGTAACAACCTAAAGTTAAAGTAAAAAAGTATAATTTTCAACTTAAAATTTTATATTGTTATGTCAGTTCAGTGTTCACGAGATGGCGCTGGAGGTTGATTCGTACCTCATGGTAAGCTTTGGTGATCAATCATGAAACTCACAGTTCTTTGTATTCGTTTTACCCAAATCTCAAAATTTTTCTTGACTTCTCTAAAATTATTAATTATTTTAAATAAAAGTTATTCCTATTTTAAGATTCTTCTCTCGGAAATTACCAGCAGCCATTGACACTGAATATCGGGCAAGGAATTAGAAGAAAAGCTGACCCCGCTTAGATGCGGGGTTAGTTTTTATCAACGGGAAAAACCACAAAT
>JBHIAC010000128.1:0-9913 GCA_046758365.1 bacterium | reverse complement strand
GCAAATTCCTTCTCCTTTTGCATTCTCTCATATCGGGCAATAGACTTCATGGTTACAACAAAACCCACAGCCGTGTACGATTCTAATCCTACCAAGAGAATAGTCAATACTCGTTCAAGGGTTCCTATAAATGCCCCCATTTTGTCTTCTGGTTCGTTTTGGTCTGGCTTCCATCGTTTTATTATTTTGCGGATTATCCAATTGCTTGGCCAATGCGCAAACACGCAAGCTAAGAAATAACTTCCTAATTTCACAGTGATTTCGAGATCAATTTGGGGCATTTGGTTTAAATATCTATAATTTTTTAAAAGTTATCATTTTTTTGATAACTTTGGCCTAGTTATCATATTTTTGATAACTTAAATCGCTTATCTAATATATGATAAGTATATGGGCAACCATAGATTCTTCAAATAGTAAAAATTTAAAATCCATCTTTGAAAATGGTTTGAAGGCTATCCACTAAATATTCAAACTCCCGAAAGTTTGAATTATCTACCGTACGACTGACATTTGATAAAGGGACATTAAGAAGCTTTGCCACTTCGATTGGACTTTTTTTATTCTCCAGTAAGTTTAATATTTTTGCTTGCTTATCAGTCCAATGGCTTTTAATAACAGCCATTGCCAGAAACAAAGCATCAATTATCTTATCCCGTAATGGCTCATCGGAATGAAAGCGTACCTCTCGGAGAATCGATTTTCCATAAGCTTTGCGTTCCTCTTTAGACTCACTCAAACTCTGACGGGCAAAATAAAATGCAGGTCCATCAGCCCCCACAGCAAATTCACCAATATCGGTAATTAAAGAACCGTACCCTAAACCAAAGACAATTTCCGTGGGAGCAAGCTCAATTTGAATTTTTCGGATGATTTGGTAGCAGTAATTAGGGCGCATTAAAATCCCTTGTGTTTCGTCACCAGTTGTAATTAAAAACAGGGAGGCAATTTCCTCCTTAAATGCTTCATTTACGCCATCAAGAACGGCTTGAAAACGTTTTTGAACCTGTGCGCGTTCCTTAGGGTTTAAAGAACGGGAGCCTACAATGTCACCAATAATCGCCAGATAATTTTGATCGTTTTTTTGCACTTAACTCCATACATATTTCTTTTTGCCGGTTAAACGATCTATCTCATCCCGTAGTTTTGCAGCTCGTTCAAACTCAAGCCGTCTGGCTGCCTCAAGCATCTCTTTCTCAAATCGGTCCAACAGTTCTTCTTTTTCCAAGGGTGAAAGTTTTTTCCACTTAGACCCGTCCGCCTTTACTCCCTTGCTTTTTCCCCACTTTTGAGCCTTGGCATCTGCCACCCGGGTAGAACTTAACACTTGTTCGTAGGATTTGTAAATCGATTTTGGCGTTATATCATGTTCTTCATTATACTTAGCCTGAATAGCTCTTCGACGATTTGTTTCGTCAATGGTGTGCCTCATGGAATCCGTGATGATCTCAGCATAAAAGATGACTTTACCAGCAATGTTTCGAGCTGCGCGACCCGCAATTTGCATCAGAGAACGCTTGGAACGAAGGAAACCTTCTTTATCCGCATCTAAAACAGCGACCAAGGAAACTTCTGGTAAATCCAAACCTTCCCGCAACAGATTTACTCCCACCAAAACATCAAACTCAGCTAACCGAAGATCTCGTAAGATTTCCACGCGATATAATGCGTCAATTTCAGAATGGAGATATCGGACTCGGATGTCCAAACCAGCTAAATAATCGGTTAAATCTTCGGCCATCCGTTTAGTTAAAGTCGTTACCAAAACCCGCTCTCGGTGGGCCACCCGTTCCCTGATTTCTGAAATTAAATCATCAATCTGTTGCTTTACGGGTTTTACAACAATCTCAGGGTCCATGAGACCTGTGGGCCGAATAATTTGCTCTACTACTACCCCCTTACACTTTTCGAGCTCATATTCAGCGGGCGTGGCGGAAACAAATATCATTTGATTCATCATACTTTCAAATTCTTCAAAAGTGAGTGGACGGTTATCTAAAGCAGAAGGCAAACGGAAGCCAAATTCCACCAGAGTTTCCTTACGGGAGCGATCGCCATGGTACATTCCGTTTATTTGCGGAATAGTGGCATGGGACTCATCAATAATGGTTAGAAAATCTTTTGGAAAATAATCAATGAGTGTATATGGCCGTTGGCCAGGCGCACGTCCCGAAAGATGTCTTGAATAGTTTTCCACGCCGGTACAATACCCTAATTCTTGAAGCATTTCTAAATCATATTTCGTGCGCATCTCCAGACGCTGAGCTTCAAGGAGTTTCCCTTGCGATCGAAACCATTGTAGACGTTCTTCCAATTCTTCACGGATGGCCACAATAGCTCTTTGGAGTTTCTCGTACGGCGTAACAAAATGTTTGGCAGGATAAATGGCCACGGTGTCTTGGTAAGATAGAATTTCACCGGTTAAAGTATTTATGACACTAATTTGCTCGATTTCATCACCAAACATCTCAACTCGAAAAGCTTCTTGTTCGTAAGCTGGGAAAATTTCCACGACATCACCACGAACACGAAACGTACCTCGGATAAATTCAAAATCGTTCCTGGTGTAATGGCTATCGACTAGTCGGGATAAGATTCGATTTCTTTCGATCCGCTGACCCCGTTTAAGTATGATTAATTCATACTTATAATCTTCAGGATCTCCTAAGCCATAAATGCATGAGACCGAAGCCACAATTATCACATCATCTCTAGATAAAAGGGAACTGGTAGCCTTAAGCCTCAATCGGTCTATTTCATCGTTAATGGAGGTGTCTTTTTCAATATAGGTGTCTGTGGTGGGAACGTAAGCCTCGGGTTGATAGTAATCATAATAACTAATAAAATATTCTATGGCGTTGTTTGGGAAAAAGCTTTTCAATTCTCCATAAAGTTGTGCTGCAAGGGTTTTATTGTGTGAAATTACTAATGTTGGTCTACCTACTTGAGCAATGACATTCGCCATAGTAAAAGTTTTGCCGCTGCCGGTAACACCTAAAAGAGTTTGATACTTATCACCTCGCAGCATACCACTGGTTAATTCTTCAATAGCTTTGGGTTGATCGCCAGTGGCGCTGAAATCAGATACTAAATGAAATTTTGCCATTATTGTTTGATTCAGTAGTTTTTAAAAGCTAACTTTCTTTAATGCATAGAAGATATTTGACCTTTCAAAGGTTAATGCCATTTGACAATTAATTTAAAAAACTTGAATTAAAAGAAGCTCAGCTTTTTGTAATTTTAATTTTTAAAATATACGTAGGTTGTGCCAAAATGTCAAGGTTTAAAAAAGTAAAAAACCTTGCATTTTAAACAAAATCACTTTATATTGGGTGCACTCAAATTACTTTACTAATGCAACAAAATTGGTGATTAACTCCAATGTTGACATTTAAACATCATACATTTTATTCTTAAGGAGACGGATAACATGGGTGTAATGAAACACATGAGAGACAAATCTGGCATTATTTTGCTTATTTTGCTAGTAGGTTTCGTATTAAGTATGACCATAGGAGGTCTTGTTGGGGGTGCAAATATTATCGATATCATAACTGGCAAACATCCTAATGCTATAGCCGTGGTCAATGGTAAGGAAATATCAGATAGAAAATTTTATGATGCCTACAATAGAGAACTCCAAGCCTTTAGAGATCGTACAGATACTGAACCTTCTGAATATCAACTGGAATCTATTAGAAATCAAGTACTTGAGTCCCTTATCCAAGATATTTTAATACAAGAAACACTCCAAAAAAAAAGTATCACCGCCAATGATGAAGAAATAGTATACCGCATTTTCAATGATCCACCTGAGTTTTTAAAAAGCCAAGAAAGTTTTCAGAACGACCAGAAACAATTTGACATGGCCAAATATCAGGCTGCTTTAAATGATCCAGGAAATGCTAGACAATGGAGATTTGTAGAAGAGTTTTTAAGACAAAATTTACCTTTAGAGAAATTGCAACAAAGGCTTCAAGCAAGTGTGCGAATAACCGAGGACGAAGTTAAAAGAGAATATTTAAGACAGAATCAAAAAGTAAAAATTAAATATATATTTTTTGATCCTAAAATGTTTTTAAATGTAACTATTGAAATTTCAAATGAGGATATTGAAAATTATTATAAAAACAATAAGGAGGAATTTAAAGAAGAAGAGAAAAGAAAGATCCAGTATGTTCTATTTCCAATTAAAGCGACAGCCGAAGATAGTATAGCTAAATGGGATTTAGCTAAAAGCCTTTTGGAACGCGTTAAGTCAGGGGAAGATTTTGGGGAATTAGCGGAAATTTACTCTGAGGATCCGGGAAGTAAAGAAAAAGGTGGAGATTTGGGGTTTTTTGGTAAGGGCGCCATGATTAAGGAATTTGAAGAGGCCGCGTTTGCTACAAAGGTAGGAGATATTGTAGGTCCAATACAATCTGATTTTGGCTTACATATAATAAAAGTGGAAGAGAAAAGATATAAAAAGGGAAAAAAAGAGATAAGAGCACGCCACATTCTTATTAAATTTGAAGCTTCTCAAAGCACTTATAATAAAACTCAAGATGAAGCATTTTATTTTGCAGAAGAAGTCCACCACAAACCTTTTGACCAATTCGCCAAAGAATCGGGGTTAAGTGTGCAGATCACGAACTTTTTTCCAAAAGGGAGCGGATTTATACCAGGACTTGGATTAAATAAAAGAGCCAGCCGCTTCATATTTGAAAATAAAATAGGCAAAGTTGGTGAAGTAGAAGAAACCCCACAGGGATTTTTTGTATATAGAATTGCAGAGATTCAAAACGAAAGAATTAAGCCTTTAGCGGAGGTAAAAGTAAATATAAAAACTAAACTCATGGCGGAAAAGCGAATGGCTATGGCTGGGGAATTAGCCCAAAAGGTATACGAAAAAATCCAAACCGGCCTATCTTTTGAGAAAGCCGCTGCTCAAGATAGTCTGGAAATAAAACAAACAGAACCTTTTACGAAAAGTGGATATGTCCCCGAAGTTGGACGCGACACAAAATTTGTCGGTGCCGCTTTTGCAATTGAAAAAGTAAATGAGGTGTCCAAATCCATAGAAGGAACTAAGGGGTATTACATATTACAACTAATAGAAAAAAATGAACTTGACCCTTCAGATTATGAATCGAAAAAAGAAACTTTGGCTCAACAGCTTCTGCTAAGAAAGCAAAATCAAATTTTTACAACCTGGTACACAAGCTTAAAAGCAAAAGCTGATATCAAAGATTACCGAGACCGGTATTTTTAATATTTAACTTAGTTAAATCAGTAGCTTAGTGTTAACTAGAGTTAGGCCGTAAAGACATGAGAACTATATAGGATTTACCAAAAATCTAAAATATCGACAGGCGGCACACAATACGGGGAAAGTTGTATAAACAATAAATAGAATTCATTTGAAATTAATTTACTGGGAAGGTTGTCTGAATCAAACGGATGTGACAAACGGATAAAAATATCTCAAAACAGCATGAGACTAAAGGTTTCGAGGCCATAGGTTTCCTCAAGTTTCTGACCTACAACTCTTATCTTATCTCTGATTTGCATATTGATAAAAAGCTAACTTTTTAAATACCCCTTTTTCACTAATAATGATATCTACACGCTGATCTTGATTCTGTGTTGGAATTTTATCAACAATCTGAAAATGGAAGGTAAGGCCAATCTTAGTAGTCTTAACTTTGCGCAAGAATTCATCATAATATCCACCACCAAATCCAATACGATGCCCTGTTAAATCAAAGGCTACGCCTGGAACAATGATCAAGTCAAGTACAGAAAGTTTTATTGGAAGTAATTGGGTTTTGGTTGGTTCTAAAATACCGAAAGTTCCAGGCTTCAAATCACTGAAATCTGTAATCTTAGAATGCAGAAGGGAGTGGTTTGGCAAATCTACGACCGGTACTACGACCGTACGTCCCATTTGAAGCAGTTCCTTGATTAGCCCATGAGTATTAACTTCATTACGCCAGGCTACATAGCAATGGATGGTTTGGGCGGATTGAAATTCAGGTAACTTTTTTAAATGATTTATAATAATGGAACTTTTGGAATTGACCCAATCTCTAGAAAATTGTCGTCGTTGCTTTTCAATTTTGCTGCGAAGTTTTCGTTTTTTTAGAATTATACTATCTTTCCTATCCAACAATTTTAAAAGTTCCTCATAAAATCCTATTGGAACTTCTATTTTTAAACTTCGGTTAATTCTTCCTTTTTTTATGGCAGTTTTAAAACATCCAGTATTATAACAAAGATAAGCTCCTCGGCCGGGATTCTTCGCCTTTTGATCAATTTCTAATCTTTTTTGAGGGGTACGCACAATTCGGAGCAGTTCCGCCTTCAGCTTCTTTTGACCGCATCCAATACAAGTTCTAATTGGCTGATGTGGGCTCATCAAATTTAAAAGAAGAATTAGGTCAATTCAACTTGCCAAGCATTTTCCCATGCTTGGACCATCGCTTCATTTTGATCAACTAAGATTAACTTTTTTATATGTTTTGATGATGATTTATATTCTTTAATAGCGTCTGTCATGGCTTTTGCTGCTTCTTCAACTGGAACCCGACCGGTGCCAGTGCCCATTCCAGGTATAGCCAAACTTTCAATTCCAAAATCTACTGCTGCTTGAAGCGCGGCATAAACGGCTTTGAAAATTTTATCCAACGTGGTACGTTGAACAGGTGCTTCCATAGTAGGTGCATGGATTACAAAGTCGCATTTGAGTTTGCCTGACGTGGTTATCACTGCTTTTCCTATGGGAATTGGCGCTTGTTCCATGGCTTCCTCTTCGATTATTTTGCCCCCAGCCTTTTTGATGGCGCCAGCCACACCACCACCCATTTCACCTTCAGAATTGGCTGGATTCACAATAGCCTCAACTTCTAATTTAGTTAAATCCCCCACTAAAAACTGAATCTCCATCTCCAACACTCCTAAATTAATTTAAGCCTAAAAAGTTTATATTATTCAATATTTTTTAAACCTCGCTTCCTTTCCGCCCAGTAGACTAAATATTTCCATTTTCCCCATTTGTGATAGACCTTTAAAATTTCATCATCAGTGACTCGCTGGCCATTAAAATATTTTTGAGATACAAAACTTCTCATTTCTGTATCCACACCCAAATGATCATAATAGCCCAGAAAAACCAGTAAGTGGCTTGCAGCATACGGACCAATTCCCTTTAACTTCATAAGTCTTTGTCGCAGAACTTCAGAATCGATTCGGTGAGATTGATATTTGTTCAAATCCTCTAAATCGTTGTGATTATTTTGAGATAATTCAAAGACAAATTCACTTCGATAGCCCAATTTTATTTCGTCTTTTAGCAAATCGATTCCACCTTGAACGATGGCTTCTGGAGTCGGGAAAGCCTGAGAAGATTTATCTTCTGCATAAGCTAATCCTAATTTTTCAACTAACCGAGTAACCATTGCAGTAGTTTGAGACCAATTTGTGTTGGTTGTGCAAATGATTTTTATAATATCTTCAAAAATGTTTGAGGATCGTAAAAACCTACCTGCACCACGTTCCGATACCCAATGGAACTCTTTGTATTCTAAACATAGGTCATAAAACTCAGATAAATCTTCTTCCAACCGAAGCATACATTTAACTTTATTACAAATTTCAGTTTCATCCAAGGGAGTTAATTCTTTAATACATTCGACGGTGATTTTTACTTTTCCCTGATTAGGAGGATTGCCAATTTCTCCAATATGCAGTTTAACCACTTCTCCGCTTTTAAGCAACTCAACCCGGTGCAACTTCTCATGCTGCATATCCCAAAAGAAAGATGGCAATGAAACCCAACCGTGTGAGAGTACCGTTTCCTTGAAGCTGTATGGGTAAACAGGAGTTAATTCAATCTCCAAGAATTTAACCTGCCGAAAGAATTTTAAAGGTAAGTTTATTAAATTTTAAAAAGTTAACATAAAAAGAATAAAAAGTCAAGTGGAATTATATCCAACAGAATATAAATCCTACGTCCTAAAAGTTGAAATTATTCTGATTTTGCACTCACGTCATCAATGGTTTCTTTTCCAATTTCCATGCATTCTATGGTTTCTAATTTTTCTAAATTTCCCAACACATTTATCACCTTGTGTTCAAAATCGACCCTTTTCAAAATACCTATCGTTAAAATTTCACCTATTGTATCGTACATCGCAACGAGCCGATTAGTGAACCCCCAATTATTAGTAATCAGTAAATTAGTAACATTATACTTGGCTTTTATAGTTTCTTGATGTTTAAGAAATATAAAATCTTTTTTAAGCAAGAACAATGTTCGGCCTCCCTTTTCCCCATACAGTATTCGTCCTTCTAATATTTGAGAACAAAAATGCAATTCTTCATCAGTCAACCGCATGCCTGAAAAATAATCGGACCCCCATATTATAGTTTTAGGAAAATTGAGCTTGCAAACTTTAGAACCTTTAAAATATTCTTTAAGTCGTTGGATTCTGTGATTTCGTCGTACTTCAGGTGAGCGGATTTTAATATGTGAAGATTGTACTAAATCATGGATGGTAAGCCCGTCTTTTTTAATCAAATTTTTCAAATGTTCTAACTCGCCAGACTTTTGGATGATTAGCACATGCTTGGGTTGCAAGAGCTGTAATTTTCGATATTTCAAATGCTCTCCAACACCCCCAAATACCAGTCCCGTTGTATCCACTAAAATTATATCTGGTTTATGAGATTCAGCCTTACGCACCAATTCATTTACTCCAACCACCGTTTGCAGCAAATACCCCACTGGTGAATACGAGCCAATAAAATATAAGGAAATATCTTTTGTAAATTGAGAATTCTCAAAATTTAAATTAGACGTATCAAACACCCGCATTCCAAGCGCGCCCGGTGGTCCAAGCGTTGACTGTCCCATATCGCCATCTACAAAAGCCACTTTGAATCCTTGACGGGTCCACTCTTTTATTAAAAATTTTGCTAAGGTGGTTTTACCAGTATCCGTAGCCCCGATGATAACCGATAAGCCAGGGCTTTCAGCAATTTTTTGGGATAAATCTATCCAAGTTTGATTTGTTTCCATATCACTTTTTTAATGATTTGTCAATAAAATAGTTGCGATAAAAATATATTATATTTAACCCAAATTTTGCATTAACCACAAAGACACTAAGACACAAAGTTTTAATTTTTAAAAAGATAAAAGGGAAAATAGTGTCTTTCAGTTTCACTTTTTTTATTCAAATTTTATTTTTTTAAAATATATTTATCTTTGTGTTTCTTCGTGTTCTTTGTGCCCTTTATGGTTTATTATTTTTATTCAGATGCATTATTTGGGTTTAAAACATCCAACCCCTTACCTGTGATCAGAGATATAATTTCTTTTTAAATTAACCATTATCAATACATTGTGCTCTTTGTGACTTTGTGGGTTAGGAATTATTCAGGTTAGATTTTATTTTGAACTCAGATTCGGAAAAATAATTTCATGGATTCCAGATTTGGACCGCCACATAGCTATTTTAAGTACTATTTATTTCGGTGTTCAAGCTTTAGCTTGCGATTAGCTGGCACATTACAAACTGAAGTTTGAACACCCAATTAATTTCCGAATCTAAGAGTTTTAAATTTTGAGGCTAAATTCCGAATCTGGGTTGAATTGACTTTTCAAATTTCTCCCCACTAAAATTACAAAAACCTACGCTAATTTGATGATCCTTTTCCTTCATTTCTAATTTAGATATTTTGAAGTGGTAATTTACTTAAATTGTTAGTAGAGCGTTGAGCTTTATTGTAATCTTTCGCTCTCAGCCTTCTGCTATCCACTTTTACGATTTTCTGGTATTTAAGTCTGCCCACTGGATGAAGAACTCGGTGATAATCTGTACTACAAATCTGCAACACGTTGTTTTTTTAGCAAAGTTTTTTTATCTGA
>JBHIAC010000127.1:0-9921 GCA_046758365.1 bacterium | reverse complement strand
ATTAAAAACAAAAATTTTTGCAAAAAAAACAAAGGTCTGATTGGTAATACTATAAAGTTACTATTCAGCCCATACTGTCATGCCGTAGGTATCTTCCCTTGTAATGGCAAAAATTTGCAAGCTTGCAGCCTCTGTGGGTAAGGGGGGAAGATTCCTGACGGAATGACACCTGAATAGTAACAATATAAATTAAATTTCAATTAATATTATTTGGAGTTTCTTAGATGAACAACCTGAGAATATTAATTGCAGGCACAAGCAGTTCCTACCTCGAAATATCCAAGAAGATGCTCAAATTTCACTATGAAAATTGTGAGGTAGATTTTGCTGTCTCAGGGAAAGAATGTATTCAGAAAGCATCCGCTAATCCTTATGATTTAGTTCTCTTTGATTATGACCTTGGAGATAAAAATGGTCTAGAAGTAATAGAATCAATTAGATTCAAAGGTAAAGATATTCCTTTAATAATGTTGATTGAGGAGGGAGAGGAAGCCAAAGCATTACAAGCCATTGAAAAGGGGGCCTCTGATTATATTCTCAAGGTGAGAGGATACTTAACGGCCCTTCCATTTACAGTTAGAAACCTAATTGAAAGAAAAAAATTAGTAAGGACCGAATTGGCTAAAATCCCAACTGTTGAACCTAATAAAAAAGTAAACAACAACGATGGATATTTTATTTTAGATCGCAGGGGACACTTTTTGTCAGCTAATCATATCATGGAAAAAATTACAGGTTATTCCGAAGACGAATTATTAGAACTTACTTTAGTTGATTTACTCCCAAAAGAACAAGAAAAACAATTTTATGATTGGTTGCAATTGGTTAATTCAAATGGCAAGTCATCGTTACCGTTTAGAACTGAAATTTATAGTAAAACTGGTAACAAAATTCATCTTGAAATAGACCTTGCTGCTATTAAAGAGAATCAAGAAGTAGTTAGTTATCGCGGTAAAGCTAAAAATATTACCGAAAAAATAGTACAACAACATAAGCATGACGGTCGATTTAATCAGTTGAATATGATTAATGAATTGTCTCAAGCTATTATTGCATGTTATTATGAGCCGTTGAATGTATTGTTGGAACGGATTGCAGAGATTGTTTGTCAAATATTTCGCTTTAAACGATCCACGGTTGCGTTATTAGATAAACGAAAGAAAGCTTTTATTAAACAAGCTATGATAGGATATATGTCAGTACCGGTAGTAGACAACCGTACTATTGAAATACCTCGAGAAGTTATTGAGCGAATATTTGCAGATAGGTTTCGTGTTAAAGTGATTTATTATAATCAAGACCATCGGGACAATGCGAGTTATTTAAATTCACGATTACCAGAGCGTAGAACTCAAAAAAGGAGGTTACCCAGCCAATGGCATAAACGTGATTTGATTCTTGTTAATCTAATGAATAGAAACGGCCAAACCTTTGGTTATATTTCATTAGATGACCCCAGTGAGGATAATATTCCAACACGGGAAACTTTTTACAATTTGGAACTTTTTGGACAGTTAGTCTCTTTTGCTATTGAAAATTATTATCAATTTTCAGCTCTTGAAAAACGCTCTAGACGTTTGAAACAGATTTTAGTTACCAGTAACATTTTCAAGCTTTATTTAAGCCTTAATGATTTGTTGAAAGAGGTTGTGTGGTCTATTAAATTTTCTTTAAATTTCAATTTAGTGGCGTTGGGTTTAATCAGTAAAAAAAGCGGTAATCTTGAGATAAAAGCCGTGGCCTGTGATGATAAGATAAAGCTAAACCAACTTTTAGAGTTAAATTTTCCCCTAAATTCGTTCGCACAACTTTTTAGAGATGAGTACAATCGAGGAAAATCTTATTTTATTTATCAGGAAGAAAATATTTTTCGTTCATTTAAACATATTTATTACGGTGCCAGCTTAGCAGAACCTAAAAACACGAGTTGGCCAATTTGGGGAATGCTACTCGTTCCGATTAAATCTAAAGAGGGAAAAGTCATCGGGATTATCTTGGTGGATGATCCCGATAATTCCAAAGCACCAACGGACGAGGTGATGCGTACCTTAGAGATTTTAGCCAATCAAGTTGCAGTAGCTATCGACAATCGTATTATGTACGTGCAAGCTAAAAAGAGAATCCAAATGTTTGAAAACAACAGCCCAGAGGCTAAGAATGACTTTCCTGATTACTCTGCCCCAGGAATTAAAAGATTAGTACACCGTATTTTTAAGTAATATTTACTCGTCAATCCTATTCTATATCCTCAATTCTATTGACAGTTACAATTTCACTTGACTTCATCAAAGCAATTTATTACCTTATCTTTTGCAAAAATTATTTATGATGTAGGCGTAAAACTCCAACGTCATAAATATAGAATTTAAGAATGCTTTAGGACGTTAGATATATCCCGTAGGGTATTTATCCAATGAGAGAGAAATCCGATGTCCTAAATGATAAAAGTATTCTGTTTCTGCTCCAATGGCTTGATAACTTAATCTATATTTTTATTGTAACTTAGCATAATTCCCCCGTATAATAAAACGAAATAAGTTTTGTGGTCTTTGAATATAAGAATAGCAGGTTGTGGAATATTGTTCACTATATTTTTATATTTAGCTTGTGCTGACCGAGATAGAATAAATCCAATTGACCCCCAAAATCCTAACACTGTGGGGCGTCCTACCGGTGTTAAAGTAATATCTATTCAAGATACTGTTTTTTTAAGTTGGAATTTAATTGTATTGAAAGATTTGAGTGGATATAAAATTTATCGAAAAACCAGTTTTGAATCGGAGTTTTTGCCTTTGACACTAGTACCACCCAATGTCAATTCCTTTAAGGATATTGATATAGTTTTTAATATTGAATATTCTTATCAAATTTCTGCAGTAGGGCCGACTTATGAAAGTTTACGTTCCGATATATTTAAAATTACCCCTGGTCCTACTTTTAATTGGGTAGCTGATAACTTGAGTCGTCAACTAGTAAAATTAACACACGATGCGCAGCATGAAATTTTACGTTCCAGTGGGTTTCAAAATCTTATTGACATCGAAACAAATCCTAATAACGGTGATGTTTGGGTGATTGATCGGGTTACCCCATTTTTAGGAGAACTCATAAGAATTTCTCCAGAGGGTCAAATAAAACGGCCAATCTTACAGTTTACTACACCTGTAGATGTGGCTCTTGAAATAAATACAGCGGCTCTCTGGGTAGCTGACTCTACGGACAATATAGTTGTTAAGATAGATTCCGCTGGTACCACCCTTTTTACTATTGACGATTTTTCAAACCCTCTGGCTGTTTCTATCGATCAAAGAACCGGTGATTGCTGGGTGGCAGATAGTCAATTAGAGCGTATTAGTAAAATAAAAGCTGATGGAACAAAAATTCTGACTTCATCTATTAATTTTATTGCTGTTCAATCAGTAACAGTAAATTCTTCCACCGGGGACGTTTGGGTAGCTGACAGCAGTCGAATTGTGAAGCTCGATGAAACTGGTAATTTGAGCTTAGGAGTAAGTGAAAGATTTAATAATGCTTATAAAATCGAAGTTAATGAGAATACAGGAGAGGTCTGGATATTAAATTTGATATATGAGTTAAATCAATCAACTATAAGTAAATTTTCTGCCACCGGTCAAAAAATCTTTGAGATAGATGGATTTACAATTCCTGAAGATTTATCTATAAATCTATTTGATAACAGCAGTATAGTAGCAGATACCCAAAATAATCGGATTGTACGCATATCGGATGATGGTAAACTATCAGGTGTTTTTAAACAGATTGGCTTTCCAAGTGCTGTATGTGTTCAAAATCAACTCGTCGAGAGTAATAGTAATTAAACGTCATGATGAATGAGCGGATGCAAATTTTAAATTCTAAAAGATTTGAGACATTACTCTTTTTTATTTTGTTAGGAGTCCTGGTCGGCATTGATTTCCTTTTTTATTTGAATGGCAAATTCCCCTCGGCTGTTTTTTATTTTAGAGAGGCGTTAATTATTGCTGTTGTTGTCTCATTTATACCATTTCTTAAAAGAAGCAAATTTGTTGCAAACAAAGAAGTATTATCTAAATTAAAAGGGCTATATCTTGCTGTAGCCGGAATATATTTTATTTTTGTTGTGCCAAAAATATTATTAAGACCTCTGTCTGGATTTCTCCGATTTCATGACCGCTCAAACTCCTACCTGTTTGCTTCAGTTAGTACTTTTTTTTACGGATTAATCATTTCGATTGTGACCGCAGGTATGTTAATTGGTATTTTGATGATATTAAAAGATTTAATTTATTACAAAAGGAAACGCTCTTCAGCCAGAAATTTTAAACTACTTTTAATTTTAATTGGTTTAGAAGTCATTTTTCCTATTATTCAAAAGAATGGTTTTGTAGCGGAAACTAGATTTGAGACCCTTGATATTCCTAGTAAAATTCTTTTATTTTTATTAATTAATTTAATGGTTATCAACTCACTCAGGAACTCTTGGGTGAATTATTTAAATAAAAAGCAGAAATTAAATTGTCTTTGGTTAGGGATACCTTTGGTGTCTGGTGCAATAATTTTTGAAATTGTTCTGGCAAGAAATGAATTGATTACTGAATATTCCGTTTCATTAGCAATCTTTATTAACTCCATGGGGCTATTTCTTTGCATTTATCTTGGTTTGGGTTTTTTGAGCCTGCTTTTGCATCTCCCTACCGCAGGAATATTTGATCGAAAAATTAGGGAAATTGAATCATTGCACGATTTGAGCCGTACAATTTCCTCGGGTTTTGATTCTGAACAAATAGTGAAAATGATTACCAATAAAGCAGCAGCAATTATTAATTCAGATGCGCTCTGGTTAGAGATATTAGATTCAGATGCAAATAAATTAAAAGTAGTTTCCTCAGAGAATCTACATGCCAAAGAAATTATGGAACTTAATCTTGATACTTCAAATGGGTTGCATGGTTGGATAATTCAAAACAAAGAATCTGTTTTAATTAACGAGGTATCCAGGGATCCAAAAAGTAATGATTTTAAAATATGGAGTAAAAAGTTAGGCTCCATTTTAGGAGTGCCTCTGGTTTCGCAAACAGGTGTTTTAGGAATTTTATTTGCCGGCAAGGCGGAAGATTATTCTTATGATGAGGAAGATCGAGAACTGCTTCAGGCTTTTGCTAATCAAGCAACCATTGCTTTAGAAAATGCCCGACTTTTCAAGGAATTTGTGGTTAAAGAACGTCTGGAACAAGAGTTACAAGTGGCCCATGACGCCCAAAGTAAACTTTTACCCAAAAGGATGCCCAATATAGAAGGATTGGATATTGATGCTATAAGTATTGCAGCTAATGAAGTGGGTGGAGATTATTATGATTTTTTTGAAGTAGAAAATAGATTAGGTATTGCAGTAGGAGATGTGTCAGGGAAAGGGGCACAAGCAGCATTTTATATGGCAGAACTTAAAGGTATAATTGAATCCTTGACTCACATTTATACTTCTCCTAAAGAATTGTTGATTAAAGTAAACAAGACATTATATGGAAATATAGAGCGAAAGACTTTCATAAGTCTCATTTATGCATTAATAGATATTAAAAAAAGAGAACTGATTTTTACTCGAGCCGGACATTGTCCTCTGTTACATTGCTCCAATGGTCAAGGAGAATCCAGATTTATTGAGCCCCCTGGTTTGGGTCTGGGCCTGGATAAAGGTAGCAAGTTTCGCGAAGTCATCTCAGAGCAAAAGATTAAGTTGAAATCTGGAGATGTGCTTATTTTTTATACAGATGGAGTAACAGAGGCTCGAAATTCATCTAAGATGGAATTCGAGGAAGAGCGATTGCGAAAATTGGTATCTGAAAATTCTCATTTAAGTTCAACTCAAATTAAGGGACTTTTAGTTAAAGAAATTAAAAAATTTGTAGGCCATGAAAAATCGCATGATGATTTGACATTTGTTGTAATTAAAGTAATCTAAATTTAGCAATCATCCCTATGTTTATTAAGCAAAGGAGGACTAAATGGAAGGGTTTGAAGTCTCAAAAAGTGAAAATGTTGGAGTTTCAATCCTATATGTAAAAGGATATTTAGATGCTCATACTGCTCAAGAGCTAGAGAATGCTTTTCAGAGTTTAGTTGATGCAAAAAAATTCAACATTGTAGTCAACTTTAAAGACTTAAATTATATTAGCAGCGCAGGCTTAGGTGTATTTATGGGCTTTATAGAAGATATTCGAAAAAATGGGGGTGATATTAAATTAACCAATATGAAGCCCAAAATTTTTCGGGTATTTGACCTATTAGGATTTCCGACGCTTTACGAAATTATGGATGATGAAGCTATGGCGATTGAAAAATTCAATAAAGCCTAACTTAACAATGATTTATTAATAGTGAAATAATGCAAGTTATCAAGGGCGATAAAAAAGGTGGTGAACATTTTGCCTAAAATTATTAGAAAATATCAGTTGAGAATACCAAGCCAATCAGATAATCTTGTTATTATCCGTGATGTTGTGTCCAAAGTAGCAAAAAAAGTGGGCTTTAATAATGATGATGTGAGTAAAATTGAATTGGCTGTAGATGAAGCATGTACCAATGTAATTAAACATGCTTATGGTCAAAACTCAAATAAATTCATAGAGGTTGTAATTCAAATTGATAATCAAAAATTTATGGTTATAGTATCAGATAAGGGGAAAGGCTTCAACCCAGAGGATTTTAAATTACCTAAAATGGATGATTATTTAACAGAAATGCGTATAGGTGGCTTAGGAATCTATTTGATAGAGACCCTCATGGATAAAGTTGTTTTTAATATTAAACCCGGGTTTAAGAACCAAGTTAAAATGATCAAGTATTTTGTTAAAGAAAAGATTAATACCGGCAAAATATCAAATATAAATACCAAAAATCAAAAGGAATAAGTGAGTGTTGTGAATAAAAATATAAATAAAAAATATAATTTTACGCAATTAGATGAAAAGCTCTTTGAACTTCAAGCACTTTTTGATCTTAGCAAAGCCCTTAATTCTTCATTGAACTTAAAGTCCATACTTGATACTATATTGTTAACCCCAATGGGAAAGATGCTAATTAGTAAAGGGATGGTTTTGATTTCTAAGAACTCAAAAGGGTTTGTAATAGAAACCCTCAAGGGGCTGCCAAAAGATTTAGTTGGGCACTCAATTCAAATAGATGAATTTCCAACCATACCTCAATATATGGCTAAATTAAGCCCAACTCCATGGAAAGCATTTCTCAAAAAACATAGCATTGAATTAGTTATTCCAATTTTGCACGATGAAAAAAAATTGGGTATCATTGGATTTGGTAAAAAAATATTGGGAGACGAGTATTCAGAATCAGAATTAGAATATCTGCACTCTCTTTCAAATATTGCCGCAACCGCCGTTCAAAATGGGCTAATTTTTCAAGAATTAAAAGACGTAAACAGACAACTCGATAGGAAAGTACAAGAACTTAATACCTTATTTGAAATTGGGAAAGAATTGAATTCAACATTAGAGACTGATAAGATTTTGAATTTGTTATCTTACTCCATTATGGGAGAGATGGTGGTAAACCGCTGTTTGGTATTTTTAGAAAATAATGGAACCATGACATTAACTTTAAACAAGGGATTAAATCATGAAGAAGAATTAAAAATAGTTAATGAAACGAATTTTCTTCAAAACCTCATGGATTTAGATCGGCCTTATATTGTTACCGAGAATAATGAAAATAAATTCTTCGCTCAATTAGCTGATATGGATATAGCCGCGGTAATTCCAATGCGTATTCAAAACAAAACTAAAGGGGTCATTGCTTTAGGAGAGAAAATTACTAAAATTGATTTTTTAAATGAAGAACTTAACTTTTTGACGACTTTAGGCAATTTGTCTATGATCTCACTAGAAAATGCCCGGTTGTTTGAAGAGACTTTGGAAAAGCAGAGGCTTGAGGAAGAACTTTTAATTGCCAGAGAAATCCAGAGACAGCTTTTACCAAATTCTTGCCCGGATATTAAGAATTTTGAAATAGCGGCCCTAAACATTTCATCAAGACAAGTTGGTGGTGATTATTACGACTGTATAAAGATAAATGAATATAAATACGGAGTTTGCATTGCAGATGTATCTGGTAAAGGCACCCCAGCAGCATTGTTAATGGCAAATCTTCAAGCAAGTTTGCACGCATTGGCAAATATTGGATTAGAGATTGATGAGATGACCAACAGGATAAACAATTTAATTTATCAAAATACCGGCTTTGATAAATTTATCACTTTTTTCTATGGCATCTTAGATACAAAAGAAAAAAAGTTCACCTCCGTCAATGCTGGGCACAACCCTCCTTATCTTTTTCATAAAGATGGCTCTTTTCGAAATCTTGAAGAAGGCGGCCTGATTCTTGGCATGATGCCAAACATCTCTTACAAATCTGAATCCGTTAAACTCAAATCGGGGGACTGTTTAATTATGTTTACCGATGGGGTTTCAGAAGCCATGAATGCCAAAGAAGAGGAATTTGAAGAAAAAAGAATAGAAGCCTGTGTGTTAGAGAATTTTCAATTATCAGCGGAAGATATTTTACAAAAAATAATAACTTCAGTCAAACAATTCACTTCTGGTCAACCGCAAACAGACGATATTACTTTATTAACAATGAAGGTACTTTAAACTTTTGCTGTAAAATATATTTAATTTTTAAATGAAATCATGGATTGATTAAATTGGAATGGTACCGTGAGCTAATTGCCATACAGAGCAACGTTATTAGGGAACCCCCACCTTAATCCTACTCTTTGGTGCCGGTCTTTTTATACTACAAGATTAGATCGCTTTGTACTTAATTGTGATGACATAAGTTGAGGATGGCTAACAGATTTGTTTACATTTAATTAAATTTCCTAAATTTTTATGGCTAATATATTACTAGTTGATGACGAAAAATCGATTATTTATTTATTATCTGAGGTTCTCAAAAAGGATGGACATGCGGTTAAAGGACTCTCCGATGGAAAATTAGTAAAAGATGAACTTAAGAAAAGAAATTATGAACTGGTTGTATCTGACCTACATATGAAGGAGGTTGGAGGCATAGAAGTTTTGAAGGAAGTCAAAAGTACTAATGAGAGTACAGAAGTACTTATTTTAACAGGACATGGTACTATTGCCAGTGCTGTTGAAGCCATGAAGTTGGGGGCATTTGAATATCTCACCAAACCAATTGATATGGAAGAATTTCGACTCAAAGTTCAGAAGGCTTTGGAAAGAAGGAACTTTAGAATCCAAATCGAAAAACAGCAAAAAGAGATAGAAGCTCATCAGGAAATGATAAACAAGGATTTGAATTTAGCGCAACAGGTGCAGCAAAGTTTGGTGCCTCAGCCAATAATCCTACCCAATATTGAAGCGGATGTAAAATACATGCCCATGATCGGAGTCGGCGGTGATTTTGCAGATTTATATTATGATGGTAAAGAAAATGTATACTTAACTTTAGTAGATGTAACCGGACATGGCATCACAGCAGCGCTTTTGGTTAACCGCATTTGCAGTGAAATTAGAAATCTGGTCCGGGAACAGAGAGAACCTCGTTCAATTTTATACCATGTAAATAATTTAATTTTTCATGCATTTGAAGGCATGGCCATGTTTTTAACCATGTTTTCGGGGGTGATTAATTTAAGAAAAAATTCTTTTGTTTATGCAGGCAGTGCCCATCCAGCGGTAATATTATGGAGAAGTAGAGATAATAAATTTGAAAAATTGGAATCCCAAAATGTTATTATCGGTTATGACAAAAGGATTGAAAATAAATTTATTCAGGATATTACCATGCTCGGCCCTGATGATAAGATAATCATGTACACAGATGGGATTATTGAAGCAGAGGATGCCAACGGAAAGCAATTGGGCATAAATGGCTTTATTA
>JBHIAC010000126.1:0-9978 GCA_046758365.1 bacterium | reverse complement strand
GCCTTATATATGGGGTGAAAATAAGTGGTGGCAGGCAATGCTCGCCGGGGCGCTTGGCGAGAAGTCGCGGGCAGTAACGCTTCTGCAGGATGCCTTTCGAAACGGCACTCCTTATGGTATTCATTATCACAGGTGGTGGGAATTTTTTCCTTTACATGGTTTTCCCGAATTTGAGGAATTCATAAAGCCGAAAAGTTAGGTATTTTTTAAGGGCAACAATATATGATTGGTGAGACGATACATCATTACAAGATTTTAGAGAAACTCGGTGAGGGCGGGATGGGTGTCGTCTACAAGGTCTAACGCCCGCTTGCACAGCGACGGCGGGTCGCCGGCGATCTTGGTTAGTTTTTGAGCATTTTCAGAGTTTTTCTTTTCGGTATGTCCCGTGCATTGAAATCCCGCCGCGCGTGAAGCGTAGTGTTAGGGGGTGTGAAAAAATATTGGCAAACTCCGTGCAAATTTCTGTTTGTTTTTATAAGACTTATCTTTGTAGATACATCCAAGTTGTTATTTCTCACCCCCTTTAGTTGGATGGGAATGAAATTCCTTGTTCATAGGTTCCGCAGGGGATTCCATGGTAAAAAGGCATGGGGGTGTAAATCCCCTGCGAGCGTAGACTGTATTAAAGCTGTCATAATTGTGTTTGAAAGTGAACGGTTTGCTAAGTTGTAGTCCATGTTCATCGATAAGGGCAGCCTGGTGCTTTTTCTTGGCCGAGTCGATGCCAATGTGACGGTTTTACCAGCAATAAAATGCCTTTTTCCCGCAGCAAGTGCGAGATAATGCTTTGAATTTCATTTTTTAATTCCTTTCATTTAAAATGAATAATGAATAATTGATTAATCATTGTCGCGCAATCATAGCTACGGGTGAAAAGGCTAAATTTAACACTTTTTATTTTAATTTCAACCATATCGTAATATAGAAATCGTTAGCAACTATTGAACTACGGAAGCATAAAAAATAAAATTAAACATAAATATAACTTAATGCAATTTTAGTAACAAAATGTTCTTTGAAAATTTATAAAAAATCACTTGAAAAATATGTTTTAATTATATATATTACTTGTAGACTAAACTACAAGTAGGAGGTTCTAAATGAGTGTAATGAGTATTAGAATTGATGATAAAAAAAGAAAAGCTTTAAAGGTAATAGCATCCATTGAAGGTAAAAGTATGGGTGGGATTGTCTCGGAATTAATTGAGGATTATATTAAAAAAAATAAAGGAAAAATAAAAGAACTGCCTGAAAAGGAAAATCTCCATGAAATTATGAAAATGTCAGAGAAATCATTTATGGAATGGGATAATGAAGAGGATGAAATCTACAATGAATTATAGAAAATGGGATATCATTTTAGTTCCTTTTCCTTTTACTGATCTTACTACTACCAAAAAGAGACCTGCATTAATTATCTCACCTGACGAATTTAATGAAAAATTGGATGTAGTAATAACATTCATCACGAGTAAATTGGATTTAGAATATCGAATTGGAGATTATAAAATACGAGATTGGGAAAAATCTAATTTGCCTAAACCTTCCATGTTACGCATGAAATTTGCAACCATTGATAAATCTATTATTATAAAAAAGCTTGGCAGATTAAATGAAAACGATGTGAAAGAATTTAGTAAATTATTAATAGATTTCTTTACACGATAGAATCAAAAAGATAAATATCCAATAAAAACAGTACATGTTATAAAATTAATTCCATTTTTAACAAGTAATCATAAGCAATTTATTTTCGCATTCTATTACAAAAAGCTGCTAATATCGGTTTGCAGTTGACCGAAGGGCTCGTTACGAATCTGATTGCTCAGAGCCCGCATCTGGTTATTTACAAATCCGAACGTCTGGTGCGCCGCAACCTTCGGCAGCTGAAACCAATGTTAGGCAAAACGGTAGTAATCAACAATACAAAAAAAGTGGAGGGTAACCATGAACGCTATAAAGAGTGGATTATTGGTATTTGCAGTATTCATACTGCTTACATCTTTTTATTGCCAAAAAAAGGAGGATGTCTCGATGTCAACAGAAGAAAACAAAGCATTGGTCCGCCGGCTTATTGAGGAGGCGTGGAACAAAGGGAACCTAGCGGTAATTGATGAGATTCTTTATCCTGATTACGTCCTTCACATTGATGCTCCCGGTGCGATTAACCGAGAGGGGTACAAACAAGCAGTTAGCATGTATCGAGTAGCCTTCCCCGATTTTCGCTTTGTCATTGATGATATGATAGCAGAAGGAGAGAAGGTAGTTATCCGCGCCACAATGAGTGGTACACAGGAAGGTGAATTCATGGGTAATGCTCCTACAGGTAAAAAACTAACGATGACCGCTATTGCCATCCGCCACCTGGAAAACGGAAAAATTGTAGAAGAATGGGTTGAGACTAATATGCTGGGTGTTTTACAACAAATGGGCGTTATTCCTACGCCAGGACAGCCTGCTCAATAACTTAGGCCACTGCTCAGCCGGGAATTTGCTGTAAAAAAAATTAACCACTTTAAGACCGCAAAAGAGGAAATCGTTATGCAAAAAAATATTTTGGTTATTGGGGCCACCAGCATGCTTTGAGCACCAGTTGTTAAAGGCCTCAAGAAAAATGGTTTTCAAGTACGGATTTTAGTAAGAAACAAAGAAAAAGCTAAGAAACTATTTGACGAGTTTGTCGAAGTTTACACTGAGGATGAAGTGATACCAATATTTTGGAAACAGCACTTAACGGCTGTTATGGTGTTCACCTAAGCCTTCCTCCTTATAATGAACTTTTTAGGCTTCTGCAAAATTAATTTAAAGCATGCTTAAAATGGGTTTACAGGCTTTAGCCTGTCTATGACAATATCAACCTAAAGGTTGTACACCCTATTTTACAGAAGTCTATGAACTTTTAGGTGCAAAGAATGCCGTGAAGATATCATTGCAGCAACAATTGCAAAGAATTACCTATATATCAGGAGCAACAACCTTCGATCTAAATGCGAGGATGTCTTTTACTCAACAAAAATTTCAAGCAGAAAATGTAATTCGAGAAATAAGAGTGCATTGTTGCTGGTCTCTTCCATGTGATCTCGCAAGCGCTCCTAATCGACCGAAATAAAAAAAAATTACTCCCTTGAATATTAAGCAAATTCTTTCTTTAATACGGGTTTCTTTTTTGTTACGTGTCGAGGTTTTCCTCTATCTCTATGTCTTTTATCCGGCAACAGTACAACAAATGTTCCAAGCGTCACTATTAAGCCCGCAATCCAAACCAAATTAACCAAGGGATTTATATATACTTTAAAAATAGCGCTTCTATCTTCGTTAGGTTGTGCTAAAACAACATATAGATCTTCTAATAAAGTTGAGCGTAAAACGACTTCGGTTGTAGGTTGTTCTTGTACTCGATAAAAATGCTTGTTAGGGTAAATAGTTTTCACTTTTTTACCATTTTTAAAAACATCCATTTTAGCTTGCCATACGATTTTATTAGGATCTTCTTGCACCTCAATATCTAAGTAAGCTAATTTATAATTTCTGATCTCCATAGATTCACCGATGTTAAGTTTGCTTTCTTTATCAGTATCAAAAGCTTTACCAGTGAATCCCATAAATAAAACTACAATGCCAAAATGGATAATATAGCCACCATAGCGTCGCTTATTTTTTTGCAAAAGATTAAATAAGGCTTCGCCATAATTTTCATCATTTTTGTGCATTCGAGCCCGGGCGCCACGGTGATATTCGGCTAAAATCGTTGCAGTAACAAAGATGGCCAATGTCAGAGAGATTAAGGCATAAAAATGTCGAATTCCAAACACAATCATTAATACTAATCCTACAAAAGATACCAGAGTAGGCTTAAGAAAAATTTTTTTCAAAAGCTTAGGTGAAGTCTTACGCCAGGCAACAAGTGGACCAACCCCTGTTAAGAACAAAAGAAACAAACCAATAGGGGTCATTACAGTATTAAAAAAAGGTTCGGCAACGGTTACCTTGACTCCTCGAACCGCTTCAGAAACCATTGGGAAAATAGTTCCCCAAAATACAGCAAACAGTGCACCTAAAAAAACAAGATTATTGATCAAGAATGCCGACTCTCTAGATACCACTGAATCAAAATGATTGGTATTTTTCAACTGTGGTAATCTTTTAATTAATAAATAAGATGAGAATATTATTATTAGTGCGATGAAACTTGCAAACCAAGGCGCTATCGCCGATCGAGCAAAAGAATGAACAGAAGAGATGACACCACTTCTTGTAATGAAGGTCCCGAAAATGCAAAGTGTGTAGGTTAATAGAATGAGTACCATATTCCACACTCTAAGCATGTTCTTTTTTTCTTGAATCATAATGGAATGGATAAAAGCAGTACCGACAAGCCACGGCATTAATGCTGCATTTTCAACAGGGTCCCAAGCCCAGTAACCTCCCCAGCCCAATTCCATATAAGCCCATTTCCCACCTAATAACATTCCCATCCCTAAAAAGAACCAAGGGCCCAAAGACCATCGTCGGATTGTTTTGAGCCATTGATTATCTAATCGACCACTGAGAAGCGCGGCGATGGCAAATGCAAATGGCACGCTAAACCCAACAAATCCTAAGTATAAGATAGGTGGATGAATGGCCATGGCTGGATGTTGCAGCAAAGGATTTAAACCTCGACCATCAGCGGCTGTAAAGGCAATAGCATTTGGTGGTTGAGTAACAGCAAAAATCACACGTCCATCGCTCAACTGCCAAAGCTTTTCGAAAGGTTGGGATATAAAAATATTAAGAAAAATAAAAAAGAGGGTACCTGCCATCAAGATTGCAGTCACATAAGGCATCAATTCACGATTTTTGTTTCTATTTAAGTAAACGGTTAATGCCGCATATATTGAAAGAATCCAACCCCAAAAGAGAAGAGAACCCTTTTGTCCACCCCAAAGGGCCGTAATCGTGTAAAAGGTAGGCATCGCTCGATTTGAATAGCTTGCTACATATTCGTTGTGAAAATCATGGGCAAGAAGTGCCTTCCAAAGTAAAATTATAGCCAATGTCAGCAAAAATGTTACGCCAAAAAGAGAATTTTCTCCAGATTTTACAAAATCTTCCCTTTGCTTACGCGCCCCTATAACCGAAGCCCATATTGAATAACCAGCACACGCAAATGCTAATATAAGGATATAATGACCTAAATCTGCCATTGCTTTATTCCTGATTTAAAAGTATTAATAAGTTCCATCTGTATTATAGCCATCGGCACTTTCATATTTTGAAGGGCATTTTGCCATCACTGTTTGAGCATCAAAGTAGCCTTCAGAAGTATATTTGCCTTCAACTATAACTTCTGAACCCTCTTTAAAAGTGTCTGGTAAAATCCCGTTGTAATGAACTTCCATCTCATGACCATTTTCAGTAATTCTAAAACTCACTTGTAAATTATCTGGGTTTGTTACTAAAGAGCCAGCAACCAAATTCCCTTTCACTCGCAATCCCTCGGCATAAACTTTCTTTCCCATTGTTTTAGCTTCTTCTATCGTACGATAATATTGCATGTTTTCATTAAAGCCTGAGAAAAAAAGCCAAATCATGATGCCAGTTACTATGCTAAAGGCTATAACTACATTTATTTTCTTTTTGGACATAATTTTACTCCTTATTTGAATTTTTAAATTTAATTTTGAATTTTAGATACATCAGGCACTCTTTGAGTTGGAATTCTCGAGTGGAATACTTGAGACTTATCTTTAATATTTAATAACGCTACACATTTATTATAAATTTGATCTGCTGAAAGTCCAATGTTTTCTAAAAGAATGGCTCTCGAGCCATGTTCAATAAATTGATCTGGAATTCCTAAATGATTTATTTTCCCAAAATCAAAATTATTATTAAGTAAATATTGAGCCACTTGGCTTCCAAATCCGCCCTTCAATACATTTTCTTCTATGGTAATAATTTGATCATATTCCTCAACTAATTTTTTAATGAGGCTCACATCCAAGGGTTTTACAAATCTACAGTTAACCACCCCCACTGAATATCCTGTCTTCTTTAATTGTGAAGAAGCTTTTAATGCATTGGTTACCATTGTGCCAACGGCTAGCATAACTAAGTCTTTTCCTTCTTCCAAAATCTCCCACGTACCTATTGGAATTTTCTTAAATTTATGTCCCTCTGTTAATCTAACACAACTATCCTTAGGGTATCGAATTGCAAATGGTGCTTCATCTTGAGCAAAAGCAGTATAAAGGAGATTGCGCAGTTCGTCGCCGTCTTTTGGGGCTGTTACAATCAAGGAAGGAATAAGAGTTAAATAAGAAAAATCAAAAGCACCATGGTGAGTTGGGCCATCTGACCCACATAATCCTGCACGATCTAAAGCAAAAACGACTGGCAAATGCTGCAGGGCCACATCATGAATAATTTGGTCAAAGGCTCGTTGCAAAAAGGTAGAATAGATGGCAGCCACGGGTCGAATTCCTTGGGCAGCTAAGCCAGCCGCAAAAGTAACGGCATGCGCTTCTGCAATTCCTACATCAAAAAATCGTTCTGGGAATTTCTTTTGATAATTTACTAAACCTGTTCCTTCAGCCATGGCGGCAGTAATGGCAACGATTCTGTCATCTTTTTCACTCAGCTCAATTAAAGCTTGTGTGAAAACCGTGTTATAAGATGGTGGTTTAGGCGGGGTTTTTTCATCGCCAGCCGATTGTTTTGCTGGCGGTGAAACAGAGTGGAATTTACAGGAGTCTTTCTCCGCGTAATCAACCCCTTTTCCTTTGACAGTAAGAACGTGCAAAACTTTTGGGCCTTTAATATTTTTCAATCGCTTCAAGGTTGGAATCAATTCCCTTAGGTCGTGGCCATTCACGGGACCAAAGTATCGAAACCCAAGCTCTTCAAAAAACAATCCTGGCACCATAAGATTCTTTAAGCTTTCTTCAACCTTGCGAACAAATCTCCTAACTTTCTTTTTGCCGAAGGGCATTCGTTCTGTGAGTCCCCAAATTTCATCTTTTATTTTATTATATAAAGGATCCGTTGTAATTTCAGTTAAGTATTTGGAAATAGCCCCAACATTTGGAGAAATAGACATATGATTATCATTCAAAATAACCAAAATATCCTTTTTAAGACTACCGGCATTGTTTAATGCTTCATAAGCTAGACCTCCGGTTAAAGCACCATCGCCGATAATGGCCACGACTTTATGAGCAAATCCCTTCAGATCACGGGCCATGGCGAATCCAAGTGATGCTGAAATTGAGGTACTGGCATGGCCTGCTCCAAATTCATCATACTCACTTTCATTTCGTTTTAAAAAGCCACTAATTCCTTTATATTGGCGAATCGTTTTTAATGCCTCTCTCCGCCCGGTTAGAATCTTGTGAACATAACCTTGATGCCCCACATCCCAAATCAACTTATCTTTTGGGATATTGTATAGATAATGTAAGGCTACGGTCAGCTCCACTACCCCGAGACTCGGTGCAAAATGTCCACCAATTCCTGTAATGACATCGACAAAATATTCTCGGATTTCTACACACAGCTTTTCTAAATCATCAATAGAGAGATTTTTTAGATCCTTTGGCGAGTTAATCGTGCTTAAAATCTCTTGCATTTTTAAACGTCCTGTTTTGAAAATTAAACAATATAAAAAACTCACGCATAACTTAATGCGCGAGTTTCGCGAATTACAGTTACTTTTATTTGGCCTGGATATTCTAAATCTGTTTGTATTTTATTAGCAATATCTCGAGCTAAAAGGTCTGCTTGCGCATCACTTACTTTTTCAGGTTGAACGATAACCCTAACCTCTCTGCCCGCAGAAATTGCATAAGCTTTGGCTACTAAATCGAAAGAGTCGGCGACTTTTTCAAGATTTTCAATACGTCGAATATATCCATCCAAGGTATCTCGGCGGGCCCCTGGTCGGGCTCCAGAAATGGAATCTGCTGCTCCAACTAATACAGAAATCAATGAAGTTGGAACCTCATCTTCATGATGGGATGCAATTGCATTGATAACCACGGGATCTTCCTTGTATTTTTTTGCAATTTCAATTCCAATTTCGGTGTGCGTACCTTCCATATTTTGACTTACGGCTTTACCAATATCATGGAGAAGCCCTGCTCTTTTAGCCAATTTGACCTCTAATTTTAGTTCTGTCGCCATAGCTCCAGTAAGGGTTGCAACTTCAACAGAATGTTGCAGTACGTTCTGGCCATAACTGGTACGATATTTTAAACGACCCACCATTCGAATTAAGTCAGGATGCATTCTTCCGACGCCAACTTTCGCAATTGCTTCATTTCCAGCACGCCAAATTAATTTTTTAACTTCTTTCTCTGCGTTTTTTACAACCTCTTCAATTTTTTGAGGATGAATTTTATTGTTTTTAATTAAATTTTCAAGAGCTAAGCGGGCCACTTCTCGACGTACAGAATCGAATCCAGAAAGAACCACGGCTTCCGGTGTATCGTCCACAATCACTTTAACGCCCGTTGCCATTTCAAAAGCTTTAATATTCCGACCATCACGACCAATGATTCTACCCTTGACTTCTTCGGATGGTAAAGATACAACCGAAACGGTAGTTTCAACACAGTGATCTGCAGCATTTTTTTCGATGGCCATGGTGATAATCTTACGTGCTTCTTTCGTAGCATTCTCTCTGACCTTATCAATATAATCTTTATAAATTTGAGCTGCTTCAGCCTTGTATTCTTTCTTAAGATTCTCCAATAGAATAGCTTTCGCCTCTTCAATACTAATTTGAGTTAATTTTGATAGAGTATTGTTTTGTTGCTGGATAATGCGATTGAGCCCCACTTCTTTTGTTTTTAATGCTTCTTTCTGCTCAAGCAATACAGTTTCTTTATTATTTAATTTACTTTCTTTTTGGCTGATTGCATTTTCTTTACGGCTGAGGCTTTTCACCTTTTCAAGTAATTCACGCTCTAAATCTTCTGACTTTTTCTGACGCGATTTTAAACGATTCTCTTGCTCATCACGAATTTTAAACCATTCTTCCTTGGCTTTTAGAATAACTTTGTTTTTCGTCCGTTCAGCATTTTTTCGAGCCTCTGAAATTATTTCTTCAGCTTGTATTTTTGCATTTTTAAATTTTTTCTTAGATATAAAATCTGATGCGAACCAGCCAAATACAAATAGAACAAGACCTAAGGATACGTAGCTAAGTACTGATACTAATGAAATATCCATAATAGACTGGCTTTCAAAAGCCCTGAGAATAAGTATATTGAAAGATATCTTTTCAAAGAACAGAAGCTTTCCAGAATCTCAAAATACTATGTAATTGGTGACAATCTATATTTCTTTCATAAAAGATATTTTTAAAAAGCTTCTATCCTCTCTTTAAGCCCGATATTGAAAATTCAATAATTTAATAGTATTAGTTAGTATTATTCTTATAAATAGAATCAATATCTTCTCTTTGATAACTTAATCAGGGCGAAAAGATTCCATCAAAGCCAGGTTTTCACCTCCTCTCGTTTATTTATATGATTTGAACATGAATCTATATATTCGATAATAGTTAATGCCATCACTTCAATGTTGTTTTTAACTTTGTCTCCTGCACAAATTGGATTGGACCAAATACATTCAACGCCTTTACAATAATCTATTCGAAGGTCACACGCCTGTTGACGTTGATAGGCCGCTGAAGGCGTCATTTTTTTTGTTACCGCTTCGCGAACAAATTCACTCCTTTGGGTTAGATAATGCATTTCTACTAATTTATCCCAAATAAAGGCATGGGCTTCTACTAATTGTTGAATAGTTAAACCATTTAATATAGGTCTAACAGGTTTTCGATAAAACAATGCTGCCATTAAATCTAATTTATGGCTTAATTTCAATCCATGATTCTGATCGGGTTTCATATTACATATAAGCTTATATTAGAATAACTTAATGAAATAATATAATTACATTACAGCTCAAAATCAAGACAAATTAAAT
>JBHIAC010000125.1:0-9997 GCA_046758365.1 bacterium | reverse complement strand
GATTTATAAGGATATTGTAAGCGATAGATTTGATCCTATCGTAAAAGGTTCCAGAGAAGAAAATAATAAATGGAGAGGGAAAAAGTACAATTATTATAAAGATGTTAAAATTAAAGCCATCTTATTTGATCAAATTTTAGTTTCAATGAACTTGAAAAAGTATGTAATGGATTTTGGTGTTTTGAATCATGCTGTGGCTATCCACGGAGAACCCTCGAAAATAAAATTTATCGATGATGAGTTAGTATATAAAAATCGTGGTAGTCTTGCTTCGGATCATGTTCCAGTTTGGACAATTTTAAAATTTTAAAGGTACAAATTAAATAAATTTTGGTATTGACAATTTCAGTATAATTTATTATAATTAAAATAAGGGGCTATGACCACCAGTCCATGTACCGGGTTGAGATTTCTATACCGGGGCGTCAGGACAAAATCCTGTTTTCAGGAGCGCCGATCTCATTGTGGCATAGCCCCCTTTTTTATTTTTAGATGAATGACGTAGGTGCAAAAAGGTAAGAAGCTAAATATCTTAATTTGTGAATATTACGCTCGATGGGGATTTCACTCCGGCATGCTTAGCCCACCCAGGAATCCCCGTTGGAAATTATATAAATGGGATTACATCCCCTATAATATTCAAATAGGATAATCAATTTCGAGGTTAAAGATAGTAATTTTGACGGATGCAATCCGGAAATAGAATTGTTGTTGGGGATTCTACGAAAGAGAAGCGAGGAGAAAATTCCCAATGAGCGGTAATCATCAAAATGCATGAATCAGAGAAGATGGTTTGGCTGTTTGGGTAGAGGTGGATTACTGCTCACTGCCAATTTTTCATCTTCGCTGTCCTAATCAAGTTTACAGCCAAACAACTGACAGCCAGTAAGGCCAAAATTCCTGAAAAAGCAAATAAGCTCTGCGTTAGAAATATTGCTCCTGGAATGGCTTCCAACAAAATTGCTGGAAGAAGCAAAGGGGCTACTCTGCACACCGCTGTACTATTTCCTAACCAGAAAGTGAGGTCCACTAATTTTGTACTGGCCACTTTCTTCTTTTTAATGAACCCAGGCATCATCCGCACTGCCATACCTAAAATTAAATGAGTGATAAATCCTAACAAATAGATATGGCGTAATGCATCGCTGCTTATTGGAATAGACCAGCCCATTAGAGAAGCAGCTCCAATCAGTATCTCAATAATCGCTCCGCCAATCAGCCAGATATAAGCTGCATAAAGCAATCGCTCGAAGCGTCCGAATTCACCGTAATCGGGCATGCCCTCTCGTGTAGGCCGGCGATCCGGGTCTGGGTGGAGTTTGCGTTGGACAGTCCAAGGATCGCGGCGTCGGGTGAGTATATCCAGTTTCCATACAAACCATATAATCACACTGCCTTTTAATATTTTCCCGAGGCTTGAAATATAAAGGGGCGCTTGGGATTCAAGACTTAAAATTGGTGGGAGTGTAGGAAGGATTTGAATACTAAAGGAAATTAAATAAGCATAGGCTAGGCCTCGAACTGGCCAATCGGGAGCTGGCAACCTTAAATAAAGTGGGAACATACGAATTGAAAAAGCAAAAGCAACCGGCAGCAAAACAAGGCCCGTAAACAATTGGATAGCAAATTCATTCCATGCCTGGTTCAAGACTACGGTTTTGCTTAAAGTCATTTGAAAGAGCAAAATAAGGTTTAAAGTAGGATAAAAGAACCAGCCGAACAACATCATTGCAAAGAAAGGTTTTACTGATTGCAGTGCTGGACGTTTGTTTAAATCGGCAACACCTTTTAAAGTTTGAATTAGAATTACCAAATATATTAAAACTCCAAACCATTCAATCACCCCAGAGGTAGCCACCATCCAAAGTAGCGGGATAAGATAGGCACTCTCAGTGAGGTAAGGTAAAATTGTATGTCCGAGGCTGCGCAATATCAGCCCGGTTGCTATAAACCAGAGCACCTGTTCAATCCTTTTTGGTTGGGAAATAGGCACTCCTACCAGTCGGGGGATAAAATGCAAGCTGATGGCGATAATGAATAATCCGGCCCACCCTATGAGCTGCACATGTCCGTGGATCTGGATAAAACTGTAGAAGCCTTTACCTAAAGGTAAATTTAATCCTATGATAGAAGCAACATGGGCGCCCAGGGCAAAACCAACAAAGATGGCCAATCCCAATGCCCACCAGATAAAGCGTATTTGAAATTTTGCTTGTTTGGTTTTTGATTTATCTTCGATTTGAAGTGATTTCATCAATTTCCGAAGAATTAAGTAAACCCATGAATTAAATAAATCGAGGTGTCATTTCGACCCTGGAATATCGGGGGAGAAATCTGGTTTAGTAGGTACACAGATTTCTCACTCGATATGACAAATTACTTACTTAGAAGCAACCAAAGACGCTGAGCTTTTTTCAAAAGGTTTGCGTCTTTCTCAACGGAACAAACGCTAACCTTACTTAAAGAAGGTCAGCGTTTCCTAAAAGGCCAAAGCACTATGCCAATGACTTAAAATAACTTAACGCATCTACATTTATCAGTGATTTTGACTTTTACACAATCTGACGACTGGATAGGCTGTCATATTGATTGCTAACGCTTGATTTCCATATATTCGGAAGAAAAAATATAATGAGTCCATATATTTCAAGTCTACCCAGAAGCATGGTCACTGTGAGTACCCATTTCCCTAAGTTAGGGATATGATTAAAATTACCCATTGAACCAACCTTTCCTAAGCCTGGTCCAACATTTCCCATTGTGGCAACAGAAGCAGAGAAGGAAGAAAGCGTATCCACACCCAGTGCAATTAATACAATTGAAGCAATAAAAACAATCCCTAAATAAACAGATACATACATAATACTCATGGCCAATACATCACCATGAATGCTATTTTTACCAATTTTTACTGGTATAATTGCATGGGGGTGTTGTAGCAGTTTTATCTGTTTACTAAGTGCCTTTCCTAAAATAACTAACCTATCGGTTTTGATCCCTCCAGATGTTGATCCAGCACAGGCACATTGTAAAGAAAAAAATATGAGTAAAACTTGTGCGAATGATGGCCATATCGAGGTATCTGCATTGGCAAAACCAGTAGACGTGCCAACTGAAATAATTTGAAATGCTGAGTAACGGAGAGCTTCTGGCCAACTCTCAAACTGATTTCCGTGAACATCAATCGTTGTTATGATAACACCGAATAGAAGGGCCGAAAGGTAATACCTGACAATGGTCGATTTCCAGATATTTCTAACAGTTTCAAAAAGAGTAGAGTACAAAAGGCCAAAATGTATTCCTGATAAAACCATAAAGATGATAACCACGATTTCTATCGAAGCACTGTTATAATATGCAATACTGGCATTTTTAGGTGAAAAGCCCCCAGTGGCAATTGTTCCGAAAGCGTGTGTAATTGCATCAAATACATTCATCCCACAAAATAGCAAAGCAATGGTTTCAAGAAGTGTTAACCCAACATAGATGCTTAATAGTATTTTTAAGGTCGTCTTGGCATTATGGCGGAAATTTTCCCGAGCAAGAGAAGACATTTCAGATCGATATAAAACCAGTCCTGCAATTCCCATAGACGGCAAGACCGAAAGTACAAATATAATAATCCCCATACCCCCGAGCCAGTGAGTGGCTGAACGCCAAAATAGCAATCCAAGGGGGAGAGCTTCAATGTTTGTGAGAATGGAAGAACCTGTCGTGGTATACCCAGATACACTTTCAAACCAAGCATTGGTAAATGTGAATTCGCCACCCCAGAGAATATATGGAAGGGTACCTATAAGACAAGATAATAACCAACTGGATATTACGATAATCAATCCCTCATTATTGGTAATATGTTTTGATGGAGGAACAAAAATTAAAGGAAAGGTTCCAAAAAGAGCCGAAACCATGGCGCTGTAAAGAAGAGGGAATAATACAGACTCTGAATTAAATGCGGAAATGATTGAAGAAATGAACAAAAACACTGCATTAATTAGAAGGACAAATCCAACATATCTTAGAATTATGTACAATCTCATTTTTCTGCCTCGGGAGTTTCAACCAGTGCACACAACGTTTTAATAGCAGACGTTAAATCGGAAAATTCATCCTTTGTTTCTATATCAATGTTAAACGGCAACTTGTGGTCTATAAACTTTTTAATGCTGTCTGTGATTTTGACTATTGGGCTTACTGCATAGTTATTAACGAAATAATTGAAAACAAGAGTAAAAACAAGTGCAGATATAATCGCAACAATTCCAGGCATTATTGCTCTATTTGCTCTGTTTTGTAACTCTGAAGCAGTCTGATATATTATTTGCTCATTAAGGATCATCAAATTATTAACAGAAGATTTCACGTCAAGAAACGAACGGTGTACCTCTTGAAAATACCAATCCAAATCTCCTTCTTTTTTAGTACCAACAATAGGTTTTTCCCATAAATTTTTATAAGTCTGATAACTTGATTTTATGGAGTCAAGGTGAGCCTCCTCCCCAGGAATTGTTAATTTCTTATGAGCAATTTGAAAACCTTGATTAAACAAACTATCTACCGACGTCATAATCGATCTCCCTTGTTCCCATTTCCCTAAAAGTAGTAGTAAAACTGCGCTGTCCTCTCTTTCCAAAGCTTCCATCATTTTCTTTGAAGCGTTGATACTTGTGTAATTATCGTCCAACAGTCTTTGAACAGATGTCCCTATTGAATTTATCTCATAAATTGACCAAACTCCAGCAATGAACAACATCATTGTTAAAATTAAAAATCCAGATAAAATTTTTAATCGTAAGCCCATTGACACCTTCTCCAAGTTAAATTTATGCAAATAGAATCAAGAACCGAATCGTTTAATATAATGGTTTAAAAAAAGTTTGTTAAATAGCTATGCAATATAAATTGAACTGCGGATTTAAGAATATTGTTCGATAAACTTTGAATCATATAATGATTTAATTAAAAGATAATTAAGGTATTATGAGATAAAAACACTGCACAATAAGATGCAATCAGTTGTGAAATAAAGATAAAAAAATACACTGTCAAAGCAAGGGATAAATGATGTTTTTCATAAATACATTTCTATATGCAAAATCTATAAAAAGGGAGATGCTCAGAAACCAATGGGAGGTAGGGTGTAAATAAATTTCTGAACATCTCCCTGTTTATAATTTTACAATTCCTTACTCCAATTAGCCCACAAATTAACCATGACCAAATGAGAGGAATCATGGCTCTCTTTTTGAAAATTGTTACGATTTACTGAAAGTAACATATGATCTGGCTTACCAATTATGATAAACTCGTTCAAAAATAATTAATTGGCCGCGAAAGCTGTAGACAATTAATTTAGAATACACCTGTTTATATTAAAAATGTGCCCATTAACGCATTTGGCCTTAAGATTGAGTTAAAAGTCAGAAAAAAGGAATGGCTATTTAGCTTTCAGCGGTGTGTTCACGTGGGTGATACTTATAGATAATGAATGGAAAATTAAATTGCAGATCGTTATTTTTGAGGTAGTTATTGACTTGCCAATTATTGAGAGAGATTATGTCTTTGGAAACAAATAATACTTTAACTTCGAAAGTCTTGCCAACAATAGTGTCTTCATCATTATCAAATTGTGAATCGAACAAAATTGCATTAAGCTCAGGAAGTTGACTTGATGAGTCTTTTGCGTACAGTTTTAATTTTCCTGAAATTTCTATTGGATATAAAGCCAGGAAAAAGTAAATAACCAAATTAAGAATAATTGTTATTTTAATAACTAATTTCATAAAAATAAATCTCTTAAATTCTGCGATATTTAACATACAATGAATCTTAAGAGTTCCATATTTTCAAATTTAAATTTTATATCAGGTGAATGCAAAATACGAAATTACAAAGGCAAAAGGAACTCATTCCAATTTTAACACAGAATCGGGGTAAAATTAAAAATCCAGATAAATTGTTAAAAAGCGGCCTAACAACAGTTTCGGCACATGAACTACCCAAGAATATTCTTTACAAGATTTTGTTTAACCTTGCAGCTCGCTGCGTTATGATGTTTAAAAATTTATTTGGCAGGCTTTAATCAGAGATTTTGCTTTTTTCTGCAGTATCAGGGCAAACGCATCATTTTTTCTTAATTGATCTTCCGCTATCTCTAGTATATTATAATATAAATCCCACCCTTCTTTTTCTTTTTTAAATAGTTCAATTAAAGGATTAGGCTTTTTAATCAATGTCTGAATTGTTTCATGTAGGCGTTTACTGCCATTTTGTAATAATTCAAGTCCTTGTTGATTTTTTTCTTTTCTATTTTCAGCAAAAAATGATGCTAATTTAAATGAGAACCTAAGATAAACAATTGTAACAGGTATTTTTGTAACGAAACAACCCGTAAATGGGTCAATTGAATTTTTGATGTCCTCAAAGGACCAGGGTAGTGCGCTAACGTAATATGAAAAGAGAAGGAGTCTAATATAATCACCAATCATTTTACCCAATGCAGAAGCCTTTATTGTCTCTTCTGCAAAGGCCTTTTTGTCATGACGCATTATCAGACCATCTTTATGGACGTATCTCAAATATTTCGAACCATAAAACAGAACAGAGAGTAAATAAGCTTGATCTTCAGCCCGCCCTATAAATGTGGGAGTAAAAGGTTTATATTTCCTCAAAGCATCGACTAGGATTCCATTAGTTCCCCCGGTTACATGAACTCTCTGAATGATTTGAGTTTTGCCATTAAGCAATTCACTTGTGTACCGTGTCATCATTTCTGCGTCGGTAGAAAAAGCTTGTGGAAGCTGACTTAAAAATATCAGTTCATCTGCTTCAACATCATTTGTAGGGAAACTTACATCCGGATAAAACAAAGAATGCTTAATATCTTCTTTATTTACAAGTGCGCCAGCAATCATACCAAGTTCAACGCTATTTCCCTGAGAATCAATCCCTTCAGCTCCCCATAATGGAGTTTTAAAATGTTCTAATGCCGAAGCCCCACTTTGTTTAACAAGTTCCTCTTGTGGAAAAATCTGGTCTAGATCGATTTTAAAAGTAGCTTTAATTTTGCGGTCGATAAATACCTGCCAAAATGCAGAAATTGCTTTTAGAAAACTGTAGTGTCTGCCATATTCTCCGTTCACCCCAAAAATTTTATAGAGCAAACGGTGTTCTTCTAGGCCATTGTATTTCTTTGCTACAGGTATGAGGATCTCCTCTATTAATTTTATAGTGTCAAGCTCAGTAAACAGATAAACATTCAGGTGCTTAATCTTTGTTGCCTTTTTTATTTCTTGTTCTAAATATTCTTTAATAATTTCTTGAAGTCCTTTATGAGTGACTGAAACTGAAAAAACACAGTTAAGTTTTGTTTTTTCTCCTGCTGAACCATTTTCAATTTCAAATTTCAACATTTCTTCTAAACCAGTCATTCCGTATAACGCCTCGTTTTGATTTGGGTTTACTCCAATAGGTATTGGGTGATCGTACCAGTAACGCTGTTCTTCTTGAACTATCTGAGTAAGCCTTTGCTTAAGCGAAGAATTGATTGGCAAGTTTTCAATTTCTGCGTAATTTAACGGTGTAGTGACAAGTATGTTAGAAGTAAATAAAATTTCTTCAGCAGGATTCTTGATTGGTGAAGGGTTTAACCTTTTTATTTTGACTTTCCTTTTATCTCTGAGTAAGTTGATTTCTTCTTGCCGGTGTTGGGGGTGGGATATTGATACACCTTGAGGGAAAAATAGTTGTCTTATTTTTTCTACTGTTTGTAAACGGTTTTTCCGATTTTCAGAATTGATAATCCATGCATGAAGCTGATTTAATTTCTCTTCAAATGTGGAGTCATTGTGGCACTGGTTAGATATTTCAGATCGTATAAGTTCAAGTCCCGCCTGATAAAATCGAACAGTCTTTTCCCAGGAGAATTTTGTTAGAAAATGATTTAAATATTTTGTGGCTTTATTATATAAAGGATTTGATGTACCTGATAGTGCTATCAAAAAAGCGGCATTTAAATTTTTAGCAATTGTGGGCTCGTCTTTTTCATCTGGATTGAATTGCTCCGAGATCTTTATATTTGAAATTGACTTCTCGTTCGTATCTGCGCTGATTAAGTATTTGATAATGGTTTCAAATTTTTCTAACATAAAGTCGCAACCATATTAACCAGGAAAAGTATCAAATCCAGGTCTTACAAAACTCCTTGCATTTGGAAATTCTTTCTCAGTCTTACGCCGAAGTCGGTCTAAGTGCGGAAGAATGGACAGGATGTCGTCGGTTTTTTCTGGGAAATGGTTTCGTAGTTTGCCCCAGGCGTTGATGGAACGGTCTATACCAATTAAAACTACTTTGACCGAAACGTCGGAATCCTTTAATAAGTCTTTTACTTCTTTAAATTCATCTAAATCGTTTCGAATAATTGCTCAAATGCGTTTCACCTAGGTCTAATTTAACCTTTTATTTAACATTTTTGAGAAATTCATTTATATCTATTTCTGCATCTTTTAAAGCACCTTTTAAAGTAGAGCGATCAACTTCATCGTGATATGGAAATACAATTTTTCTTCCATCAGGATGAACCATTTTAACATGACTACCTTTCCTATGAACTTCAGAAAAGCCAAGTCGCTTTAATGCGGTTAGTACTTGACGTCCTGATAACAATGGAAGTTTCATAGAGTCAATTCATAAACTTCGTGACCTTCATCTTCAACAAAATTTTCCAATTCAGGTTCTAAATATAATTCAATGGCTTCACGAATATTTTTCAGTGCTTCCTTTTTCGTTTTGCCCTGCGACCAGCAACTTTTTAATGACGGACAGTGAGCGACAAAATATCCATCTTCACCTTTTTCTATAATAACTTTTAGTTTCATAATTCATGCCTCTAAGCTAAGCATAATCTGTTTAAAATCCTGAACATTTAATTATTAATTGTCATGATCCTCGGGAATAGAATCAAAACCAGGTCTTACAAAACTCCTTGCATTTGGAAATTCTTTCTCAGTCTTACGCCGAAGTCGGTCTAAGTGCGGAAGAATGGACAGGATGTCGTCGGTTTTTTCTGGGAAATGGTTTCGTAGTTTGCCCCAGGCGCTAATTGAACGGTCCATGCCAATCAAGGCCACTTTGACGGAACCGTCTGAATCATTTGGAGAGTTATTTTCCTCTTCAAACTGGTCTAAATCGTCTTGTATCAGAGCACGCATGAGTTTTACAAAGATCTGGTGTTGGTACCAGCGAATCACCTCAACAGCATCAATAATACTCTCAGCTTCGGCATCGGTCTCTGTGTCTGTGATTCCGAGTTCGAGTTTAGTAATTAATTCCTCATCTTTTTGTTCAAAAAGCTCTTTTTCAGAATCAAACCACTCGTCAACCATGTTTGAATAGCGCAGGGCCGCTTGAGAAAGTTCATGATTTTGCGCCTCATCCTGATGTTTCTTCTCCTCTTCAATTTCTGATTCAACCTCCAGAGATTCCAGGTCAATGCCCTGTTCCTCAGTCATTTCAGTTATCATCTCTAATGTTTGGTGAAAAATGGAATGTATTTTTTGCCAGAAAGCCTCGTTGTTAATATCGCGGGTAGCGGGATCATCCATATCCTCTTGCTCCTTGGCATAAACCAGGCAGCGAGAGGTATAGGGGCAGCGTTCGCACCAGCAGTCGCAATAGTTGTAGATGCCCGGGATAAATCTTGGATCTCCAGCCAACTTTAGAATATCTTTCTTGTTCATAATTAAATTCCTTTATCTTAATCTTAGCACAAATTTTTTTCAATATTTTTTGCTATTCTATGGGGTTTAATTTCAGCATTTAAATTTATATAAGATACAATATAAATAATTTTAATGCAAGATGTAATCGAATCTCCATATAAAAATAACTTGATTGTTTAAAATCAAAATATTATATTCTATGGGTTTTCAAATGAATTAACCGGGGCCCTTAGCTCAGTTGGTTAGAGCAGCGGACTCATAATCCGTTGGTCCGGGGT
>JBHIAC010000124.1:0-10114 GCA_046758365.1 bacterium | reverse complement strand
GTGGCTGGGTGGATTGAAGGAAGGGTTGGAGTCTATCTAGAGGGAATTTATAATCTGAATACTTCCAAGGGACCTGTGGATTTTGGAAACAGCGTTTCATATAATTTTGCTTTTGGCTACCGACTACTACCGGCAGTCTACGAAATGTATCCTTCACCACAATTGAATGGTTTTTTAGAAATAAATGGAACAACGATGTACAAGAATACGATTAATGCTCAAAAAGTAAATGATTCCGGCGGCACCACGATTTTTTTATCGCCAGGTCTTCAGTATGTCGGTGGTCGGCGCTGGCTGGTTGAAGCAACCGTGCAAATCCCAATCATGACCGAACCTAACGGCACGCAGTTGGCCACCGATTGGACGGTTTCGTTTGGCACGAGAATTTTAATATTTTGAATTCAGAAATTTATAATTTAATAAAATGAAAGAAATAAATTATGAGAAAATTAACTCTATTATTAGCTGGTGTTTTGCTTTTTAATTTCGTGCTTTTGACATCGGCACCTGCGCAAGTAGAAAAAGTCACGATCCGCGTAGACGGCCTCTCTTGTCCTTTCTGCGCTTACGGCTTGGAAAAGAAATTGAAAAGCATTGAAGGTGTAAAAGATGTGAAAATCAATGTAGACAAAGGTGTTGCTACTCTCCAAAGCAAGAAAGAGGAGTCCATTGGTGTTGAAAAATTAGAATCCGTGGTTAAAGACGCGGGCTTTACTCCGCGAGAGATCACGGTAACAATTGTGGGCAAACTCGGACAAAGCGACGTTACCCCAATATTTTCGACCGACGGTTCAGAAGTGAAATTTATTCTAAAAGAGAATGAACAACTGCAAAAACTCCTATCGGATTTGAAGGGTTCAGAGAAGTTAGTTAGAATTACAGGTTTTCTGGCCCATGAGACCCCGGAAGGGCATCATGCGCATCCATTCACCTTTACCATCGAGAAATTCGAGGTGATCCAGTGAAAACGAAAACATGGCTGAGCATTTGTGTTGTTTCGATTACAGGACTAATTTTTTTAAGCTGTTCAAAAAATAGTACCATCAGAGTGGAGTTCATTACACAGTGGGGTGGCTTGGGCGCAGAACCGGGACAATTTAGTGAACCTATTGGAGTGGCGTTGGATGCGCTTGGACATGTCTATGTATCTGACGCGGGCAACAATCGGATTCAGAAATTTACTTCCGATGGAGAGTTTCTTGCAGAGTGGGGCCGGGACAGCAGTGCGGCAGGCGAGCTTGATCGTCCTATGCATTTAGCTACTAATGCCGAGGGTCTAATCTATGTTCCTGAATTTGGTAACGATCGGGTGCAAGTATTTAATGAGCGGGGACAATTTCAATTCATGTGGGGCCAACCTGGCAAAGGGCCGGGTGAATTGGATGGCCCCGCCGGTGTGAATTTCGATTCCAGTGGAAAAGTTTTATTGGCGGATTTTTATAATCACCGCATTCAAATTTTTAGTCCAAATGGAAAATTTCTTGATGAATTTGGAACCGAAGGTCACGAGTTCGGTCAGTTGTACTACCCGACGGATGTGGCGGTGGATAGACAAGGGAACATTTTGGTAGCGGATGCCTATAATCACCGCATCCAGAAATATTGCCCAAACGCGGAGCCGCTGCAGTCCTGGGGCAACAAAGGTGTAGAGCCCGGACAATTTGATGTCGCCAATGCCGTAACGGTTGATTCCAAGAATCGAATTTATGTCGTTGACTTTTACAACCACCGGGTTCAAGTGTTGGATGACCAGGGGAATTATCTATTTCAATTTGGGTCCCAGGGAGAGGGTGAGGGTCAGTTTGAGCGGCCAACGGATATCGTTATTAACGAAGCGGGTGAGATTTACGTGGTAGACTTTGGTAATAATCGAATTCAAAAATTTAGATGGGTGGAAAAATGAAAGAAAAAGTAACCAGCTTTTTGACTGTTCTCTTTGCCTTTCTTAGTCGTCCTTGCTGAACGCTTCCGTTGGTGTTTAGCCTCCTCGGGTTAGGAGGCGCGTCTGTCACAGCGATATTGGTGCGTTACCGTCATGCTTTTTTGTTGCTTACGTTCGTATCCTTGGTAATTTCTTTTTATTTGAATTACATTAAAGTTCATGCCCACCTCATTAGTCGCGTACTATTCTGGTTAAGCTTGTTCATGGCTTTTGGAATCGTTATGTACACTTATTTTCTAATTTGAACTTGTTGTTAGCTTTGGTCAAATTAAAAACAAACGCCTTGATCCCTATTTTCATCAGCCGAAATTTAAGATGTTAGAGAATATTCTAAGATCAAGCAAACACATGATTAAGGCATTGAGTGGAACAGTAATGAAATTCGTTAGTGGTCAAACGACCCGTAGGTGGCGTCAGACGATCTCAAGGCACGATTCTGAGCCTTGGGGGAGAACATATAGATAGTTACGGAGATATCTGTCTAAAAGAACCATGACTAATTTCCAAGGAATTGCACAAGGCTCATCGTAACAGCGAAATTGAGCCAGAGGACATTTTAATAGTCAAGGATGGAGCCACAACTGGCAAAGTTGCCTTTGTAGATAAAAACTCCCAAGTTGTTGAATACAACCTAAACGAACACATTATTAAATTTTTCTGGATCTTGACTGCAATGAAAAACTGTCCATATCTCGACAACGTTCCTTTAATTTTGTAGACTATCCTATATCTACTATATATTATCTCACGAACATCAGGTTCATTGAGTTCAGGTACCATTCTGCCTAATTTTGTATTTAGGTAAGCTAATAGAGTATAAATCGACATGTTAAATACAAACCAAGCAAAAGTAAAGAATTTGATTAGGTAATCCAGAATTGTTATTTATGACACAAGCTCAATATTTTTTGACGTTTTCAACGTTTCCTTACCCGTAGCCTTCTGCAAAACCTTCCTCCCACACAATTTCAAATTATCCAAACCCACGTAAATAGTAGGTAAGATAATCAAAGTAACGACAGTTGAAAACATTAGCCCGCCCACAATAGCCCTGGCCATGGGAAAGTAAGGGGGGCCATCACCGCCAATGAGGGTTTTACCTACGGAAAGTGGAATGAGTCCAAGAACGGTAGTGCCGGCGGTCATCAAGATAGGCCGCATGCGGTGTAGAGCCGCCTCGAGAATGGCTTCTTTACGAAGTAAACCTTCAGCTCTCATTTGATTTATGTGATCAATGAGAACGATGCCATTGTTTACGACAATCCCAATTAGAATAAATACCCCGATCCAGGCCATTAAAGAAAAGGTAGTGCCAGTGATCCAGAAAAACCAAAAAGTACCAACGATAGCAAAAATTATGGAGGTCCAGATTGCAGCAGGATAAATCAAGGATTCAAATAAAGATGCCATAACAAAATAAATCAGAATCAGCGCGAGAACCATATTTATCATCATTATTTTAGCCGTTTCATCTTCCCGTTCAAATCGCTGACCGAAACCCCAGGAATAGCCTGGGGGTAAATCAAAATTAGCTAATTGCAGTTCAATTTTCTTTCTGGCTTCGCGAACGCTTATTCCTTCAAGAGCAGCATTGACTTCCATAGTTGTTTGGCGATTCACTCGGTGGATACTTTGGGGACCTTTACGCCAATTAAAATCAACCAGAGTTGCTAATTCTACTGGCTTGCCAAAATCGTCATACAATACCAAATTTTTTAACTGCTCTAAGTTTTCCCGATCAGAATCTTGTAATCTTAATTTCATTTCAATCTCACCGGTAGGAGTCTTAAAGCGTCGCAAATTCTGACCGCGCAAAGCCACAGCCACGATTTGGCCCACATCTTGTGCGGAAAAGTCATGCTTTTGGGCTTGATCCTGGTTCACTTTGATATGGACTTCCCGATCTCCTCCTTCGGCCGAGGATCGTACATCCCTCAGCCCAGAAATTTTCGAAAGCCTCCATTCAACATCTTTACTCAAATCTGCCAAAAGTTCGCTGGAATCCCCCCACAATTGAATGCTTATGGTCTCCTCATTGCCTGATGAAGATTTTCTTTCAAAAGATGGATTTCCAATGGTAATTTTAGGTATATCTTTTTCAATTTCTTTACGTACTTCAAATTCGGATTTTGTTGCCTTTTCTTCCTCTGTTAAAATTAAAGTGGACATAGCATAGCCAGTTTGATAGTAGGAATAAACAGATTCGATATCAAATTTTTCTTTATTCGCATAAAGATATTCTTCCATTTTGTCAACCGCTTCTTCTACTTTATTAACCCTGTAATTTCCATTGACGTGGTATCTCAAATACAATCGTCTATCATCTCTATCGGGAAACATGTCGATTTTTACTTTCATAATTGGTAAAACCGTACTCGCCAATATTGCAATGATTAATAAGGTAGAATAACCCGGATGCTCCAAAGTCCACTTGAGTATTTTACCGTAATGAATAGCGGCTCTTTCAATAATAGTCGATTTTTGTATCTTAGTTTTATATTTAATTTTAGAGGTCAGTAACGGGATAAGCGTTTGGGCAATTAACAGAGAGGCAGCTAACGCAATGATGATAGTCAAAGATACATGTTTTATGTAAATAGCTATTTCGTTGTCAGATGACATAACAAATGGCAGGAATACAATCGCTGTGGTAGAGGTAGCCGCAGCCACGGCCAAACCGACCTCTTTAATTCCAACCATGGTCGCTTGTACAGGTTTTTCCCCAAGCTGCTGGTGACGAAAGATACTCTCCGTTATCACGACGGCATTATCGACGAGCATACCAACTGAAAGCATCAACCCCATCATGGTCAGAATGTTTAAAGACATGTTGAGAAAGTACATAAATCCCATCGTTATAATCAAAGAAAAAGGAATCGCCAATGCTACAATAAAGGTAGTTGAGATTCTTCTTAAAAAGAAGTACAAAACTAAAATCGCAAAAAAAGCCCCCCATAAACCTGATTTCAAAAGCTCATCAATAGAGGAAACGATGCCTTGGGCAGCATTATCCATAAAATAGAGCTTGATACCTTGCATTTCTGTACTGCTTTCTATCTCCCTAATAGCCTCCATGACCCGTTCGGCTACTTCAACTGTATTTGCACCAGCTTCTTTAAATATTTCCAAACCTATGGCGTATTTGCGGTCTAAGTGACGGCCGTAATCCAATTCGGGGTGATCATATCGCACTTTAGCAATATCGTTTAGACGTAAGCCTTTGTCACTTATAACCAGATTTTCAATTTCCTCCAAACTTTGAAACTCAACCAAGGGTCGTACATTATATCGTTTCTGTCCATCGGTGATTCGTCCGGCCGTTAAAGCCAGATTGGAATTGCGGAGATTTTGCTGAAGCTGCCCAATATCAACTTTATGTGCTAAAACTCGGTCGGCCATGAGGTCTATTATGATTTCTTTTTTTTCAACCCCATGCAACTGGACTTTTGAGACCCCTGGAATACGTTCGATGCGCCTCTTCACATTACGGTCTAAAAGGTCGTAACTATTGGAAAGGTCGCGAGTCGAAGAAAGACGAAGGTTCATGATGGGAATGTCCGAAGACGAATATTTATATACAAAATATCGCTCTAAGTCGGCGGGAAGTTGATTCCAAATGCTCTCTATTTTTTCTCTAGCTTCCATGGCTTTAATAGAAGTATCTTCACCCCAATTAAATTCTAAATTAATACCGACCCCATTTTCATCTGAATTCGAATTCATGCGTTTAACCCCACTCATCGTTCCGAGAACTTCCTCTACTGGAATGGCTATCAATTCTTCAACTTCTTTTGGTGTAGAATTGGGATAAGGAAATTGGATATAAATTCCAGGAAAATCTAAATCAGGTAGAAATTCAAAAGGAAGCATATTTCCGGCAATGCCGCCTAACAGGAACAAGGATAAAAAAACCATGACCGTGGTTATGGGTCTACGGAGCGCTATTTTTGAAATATTCATGATTCTTTCTTTAATTTAGAGATTGTAAAAATTTAACGAGTATTGGAGTATTGGAGTAATAAAAAACTTTCATTGATAATACTCCTCTTTATCATCTGAAATTCGATTAATCCATGTGCCCTTATTTTTATTATTTTCAAGTGATTCCACCAATCTAAAAATCCATTACTCCACTACTCCATTACTCCTTCTTCGAATATAATCAATTAGTGCTAAAATATATCGACAAATTTTCAAGCCTTCCTATCAACAATAGAATACACCACTGGAATTACTACGAGAGTTAACATAGTCGAAACCAGCAATCCGCCAATCACGGTAATGGCCATTGGTGCACGGACTTCAGCACCTTCACCCAGACCCAAAGCCAGAGGTAGCAACCCTAAAGCAGTCGTCAAGGTGGTCATCATAATGGGACGAAGTCGCACTTGTCCAGCTTCTTTAATGGCCTCTAATTTTGCCAGGCCTTTTCTGCGTCGCTGATTAATATAATCGATTAAAACAATCGCGTTGTTTACTACGATTCCTGCAAGCATAATAAGACCAATGAACACAACCACACTAATGGAATTACCTGTTAATAAGAGGGCAAAAACAACACCAATCAAGGCTAAAGGGATGGTAAACATGATTACAAATGGATGAAGCAGTGATTCAAATTGAGAGGCCATAACTAAATAGACTAAGAAAATAGCAAACAGGAGTGCAAAGCGCAAGGACTGAAAGGAGACGGCCATTTCATTACTCTGTCCAGCTAAGCGAATGTTAAATTCTTCAGGGGCTCGCAGAGAACTGATGAGTCCATTAATATCTTCTGCCGCGCCACCCAAATCATGTCCTACCAAATTAGCTCTAACCAATGCCACGCGTTGCTGTCCCGAACGGTGGATTTCTCCGGGCCCCATATCCACTATTACGTTTGCTACCGAAGCCAAAGTTATCGGCGGCATATTAACAGGATTGACAAGCATTCGTCGAATGTTTTCAATGGATTCGCGGTCTTTTTCCCGAGCTCGAACCAATACATCGATTTTGCGATCGCGTAAGGAGTAGCGCGTGGCCAATTCCCCTTTCACTTTATTAACCACGGTTTGGGCTACTTGCGGCACCTGTAGGCCATAGGAAGCAATTCTTTCTCGGTCAAAATATATTTGAATTTCAGGGTAACCGCCTTTCATGGTCGATTTAATATCTGTAAATTTAGGATTCTCTTCTAAATTACGAGCAATTATATCAGACAATTCTTTGAGGCCTTTAAGGTCGTAACCAGCAACCTCTACTTCTATTGGGGTTTTAAAGGTAAACAGTGTGGGTCTCGTAAATTTATATTCTGCCCCTGCTAATCGACTAAATCGGCTTCTCAGTTCAGTCATTAAGCGCTCTTCGTCAGACCGATCGGAGCCGGAAGCCATTTTAACCCTGAGTTCTCCCCAATTTTCTCCGCCTGCTTCGGGATTGGCATCCAATCGGTTGCCCATGCCAGCCACGGAAAACATGGTATGAATCATTTTATTTCCATGGGCTTCTCTTTGCATCCTCTCAATGAGTCCATCCGTCTTCTTCAGAGGAGTTCCTGGCGGCAACTTAACCTCAACTATAAATTCCCCTTGAGACAATTGTGGAATCAATTCAACCCCCAGTTTTGGAATAAGAAGCATACTCAAAACAAAAAGCCCAATAGCGATTCCTAAAGTGGCAAGTCTATGACTTAGCGCCCAATCCAGGAATTTTGGATATTTTTTATTAACCGAATCAAATGCTTTTTCAAAAATATTTACTACAGGGGTAGCCAAAAATTTAATTACATTGGAAATGACCTTGGTTATTCGAATCACCCAAGTTAGAAAAAAAGTAGGTACCCTTGAAAATATAAAATTGAAAAATCTCTTTAACCCCCGAACAATCTTACCGTGAGGTCTTTTATGCTTTTCCGATTCTTGAATAAACTCCAGTGCCTGATTCTTTTTGCCACCTAAAGAAGCCATCAAGGGAATGAGGGTTAGAGCCACGGCTAAAGAGGCGAGAAGTGAAAATGTTACCGTCAAAGCCTGATCCCGAAAAAGTTGTCCCGCAATGCCTTTCACAAAAACCAGAGGGAAAAAAACGGCTATGGTCGTCAAGGTTGAGGCAGTGACTGCCATGCCCACTTCACTCGCGCCTAACTGAGCCGCATCAATAGTTCTGTCTCCTTTTTCTCGGTATCGAAATATGCTCTCCAAAACCACTATTGAGTTATCAACAAGCATGCCAATACCTAAGGCAATACCACCGAGAGACATGATGTTCAAAGTAATATGACCGCCAAACATCAGATTAAAGGTGGCGATAACGGAAATAGGGATGGCCAAACAGATGATTACCGTACTCCAGATATTTCTCAAAAAGAAATAAAGAACAAAAAACGCCAAAATCCCACCAATCACAGCAGCATTGATAACTTCATTCACGGAATTTTCAATAAATATTGATTGGTCGTAAACTAATTTAAGATTGGACCCTTCAGGTAACAATTTATTAATAGGTTTCAAACGTTTTTTCATGGCTCTTGCAACCGTAACCGTATTGGCATCGCCCTCTTTGTAAATAGCAATTTCAACGGCTTCGACCCCATCTATTCTAGTAATCGCCTTTCTTTCTTTGTATCCTTCTATTACATTTGCTATATCTTTCAGATAAATTTTTGAGCCTTCTTTAGCTCTTAGAATGACATTTCGGATTTCATCAACAGATTTGAATTGATTTAACGTACGCACCAAATATTGATGGGTACCTTCTTTTAGGCTTCCTCCAGCTAAATTTACATTTTCTTGCCTGAGACGCCTGGCCACCTCTTGAATGGTCAAATTTAATTGGGCCAATTTCCCTTGATCTACTTCAATTTGAATTTCTTCCTCTAATCCTCCACTAATTTTAACAGCGGCCACACCTTGAATGGATTCCAATTCTTTTTTTAGCTGCTCTTCGGATAAGGTTCTTAAATACTTTAAATTAGATTCATCAAACAAATCATCTTTTGAATTTGAATTACTATTTTCAAGATTAGCAAGCTTAATATTTTCTTTTGATTTTTCTTGATTTTCTCGTTGACGATATAATGCTAATGTAACTATAGGGTCCAAAGATGGATCGAACCGCAAAACCAGTGGCTTTTTCACTTCTAAGGGCAGGTCTAAAGCATCTAACTTCTCGCGTACTTCCAGACCTGCATAATCCATATTCGTCCCCCATTCAAATTCCAGAATGACATCGGACTGACCAGATCGGGATATTGAACGCACTTCGATGAGGTTTTTCACCACACCCAAGGCTTCTTCTATAGGCTTTGTCACTAAGTTTTCGACCTCAACGGGAGCAGCCCCAAGATATTCAGTGCGAATAGTTAATGTAGGGTAGGTTAAATTCGGTAGAAGTGTAACATCTAACCGATTAAATGCAACAAATCCAAATATTACAACAGCAAGGGTAACCATAGAGACAGTCACCCGGCGGCGGATAGAAAAGTCAATAATCTTCATATTAAGCCCTTACAGCATCCAGGATCATTGTACAATCTCAACTTTCGAGCTATCTTTGAGTCCATTTTGACCAACCACAACAACTTGTTCGCCTAAAGACAACCCATGCAAAATTTCAACCAGAGACTCTGAAGTATAACCAGTTTTAACTATCTTTTTGAGGGCCAAAGAGTCTTGAATCGTAAAAACCACTTCAGAACCATCTTCTGAAAGCAGGGCTTGTTTGGGAATGAGCAAACTATTTTGGTGTGTATCATAAATAATTCGAACCCTTGCAAACATGCCAGGCTTGATATATGAGTTGTCACTCTTCACCGCTACGGTAACTTTCACAGTCCCACTCGTTGGATCAACAATAGGACTGATGCGCTCCACATATCCATCAAACACGGTTCCGTTTGAAGCGTCAAAACTTAGTTCAGATCGTTGTCTTATCTGAATTTTGCGAATTTCCACTTCTGGCACAAATAGATTTGCAATTAGATGCTCGAAATCTACAACTTTAAATACAGGTTGATTCAGGTTTACCATGTTACCAGTTTTAATGTAGCGAGTAGCAACTACGCCGGTAATAGGCGCCCGAATAGAGGCATACTCTAAATTAAGTTTTGCCTTTTCGAAAGCGGCTTTTTGTGCGTCGTACTGAAAACGTACATTTTGAAAATCCTCTTTAGAAATGAGGTTCTTTTGAAAAAGT
>JBHIAC010000123.1:0-10137 GCA_046758365.1 bacterium | reverse complement strand
AATTCAAAGTTTCAATGACCAAATGACTAAAACGATTTTGATTTTTCAATGAAATTCGTAAGATACTATAATCCCCCACCGCCGTCATATACTTCAGCCGCTTAACTTTCACATCTGGCCATATTTTTGATTTCAAATTCGTGTCGGTTTGTCACTTCCAAAGAAGTTTCATTATTTTCCAAATATTGGAAGATAAATTCAAGAAGCTTCCGCTTCCTGATGGGCTTAGAAAGATAAGTCGTACAGCCAACCTCCAGACACTTTATTACCTCTCTCTTACCTTGATGCGCCGTCATCGCGATGATGGGAACCTCAACGCCATTCTCAAGATTACGAATAGCCTTGGTGGCGGTATACCCATCCACCAAGGGCATCTCCATATCCATTAAGATCAAAGAAATCGTTTGTCTCTTATACCTATCCACCGCTTCTTGACCATTCTGAGCAAATACTAGTTGGTAACTTCCTGCATTTTTAAGATGAAATTTAATCAAATTCCTATTATCGACCGAATCATCTACCACTAAGATGGTCGGACGGGGGTCTATCCATTTCTCAACTGTCTCTAAAAGAATCTTCTTCTTCAGTGGTTTGGTAATATAAGCATCCATGTCCTGCTCCATACACTTCTCTCGATACCCGATAATTGCATGGGCCGTGAGGGCAATAATGGGTACCCGTTTCCTCTTCTGCTCTCTTTCCCAAGACCGGATTTGTTTAGTTGCCTCAAAGCCATCCATCACCGGCATCTGAATATCCATCAATATTAAATCATATTGGAATTTATGAGCAGCCTCCAACGCCATTTGGCCATTGTCAGATATATCAACCCGATATCCGGCTTTCTCTAACATCTTCTTGGCCAAATTCTGATTGTCCAAGTTGTCCTCTACTAGTAATATTCGCTTAACGACTCTATCCCTTCGATCCTCTGCCTGCCTTTCCACCCCAAGATAAGCCTCTTCACGCTGGTATCGCAGTACCTCCATCAAAACATCAAAAAGTTTTGATTGTTTCACCGGCTTCGTAATAGTTTTGTCTATTTTCAATTCATGAATTAACTCAGCTTCAAGACCACCCCAAGATGAAAGCATAATAATTTTAAGATCTTTAAATTTAAGGTCATTCCTGATCACGCGAGCTACCTCAACCCCATCCATTTCTGGCATCTGATAATCTAATATTATTACATCGAAATCCTTCTTACCCTCTCTCAAAAGGGTTAAAGCCTCGAGACCACTACCCACCGCCTCTGCCTGAAATTCCCAAGCAGAGAGCGTCTTCTGTAAAATAAATCGATTGGTTTTATTGTCATCCACCACTAAAGCGGAAATTTCCTTAAAATCCGGGTATACAAACTTTGATTTGCTCGTTTTCTCTTCTTCACCAATTGGTAAATTTAAATTAAAATGGAAGGTGGTGCCTTGGCCTTCCTCACTTTCCACCCACATCTGTCCCCCCATCATTTCTGTCAAAGATTTCGAAATACTTAATCCAAGACCAGTGCCCCCAAACTCACGCGTAGTAGAGGTATCAGCCTGGGAAAATTTTTCGAATATCTTTTTTTGTTTTTGTTTTGATATCCCAATTCCAGTATCAGAGACCATAAAATGAAGACTAATTATTTTTTCATTACCACTGCTTTGCCCAGCTTGTTTACTCGGCTGAACCTTCAGGGCTACCTCTCCATCCTGTGTAAATTTGATAGCATTGTTTGCCAGATTAACCAGTATCTGACGTAAACGCGTGGGGTCGGCTTTAACACAACGGGGTAAAACAGGATCAACAAAGCAGATTAACTCAAGCCCTTTATCAAGAGCGCGCATACCCAAAATATCAATTACCTCTTCTACAAGCTTTCTAAGATCAAAAGCAATTTTCTCAAGCTCCAACTGACCTGCCTCAATCTTTGAAAAGTCCAAAATATCATTTAGCAGACTAAGCAGCGCTTCAGATGAAGATTCAACCACTTTCAAATATTTACGTTGTTCAGAAGTCAATTCTGTATCCAGAGCTAATTCAGTCATACCAATGATGGCATTTAGCGGGGTACGAATCTCATGGCTCATGTTGGCAAGAAACTCGCTCTTAGCAACATTCGCCATCTCTGCTTTTTTAGCCATTTCATTTGCCAATAGATTCGCATGCTTAAGATGCTGGTTTGCGTTAATGAGTTCACGATGGGCGGCTTCGGCTGCTTCTTTAGCTTTCCTCATTTCTTCTTCAGCGCGCTTGCGTGCAGTAATGTCCCGCACAATGCTGATCCAGGCAGGACGACCCTGGTACTCAATCTCATCAGATAGGATTTCCACCTCCCGCCGTCTTCCGCTTTTAGTCAGATGAGTATAGGTGTAAGGTTTATTGAAATTTCTTATATTCAGATTATACTTTACTTTGGTTATCTCCTGTGGTGGATGAAGATCGAGAGGGGTCATAGTTTTCAATTCATTCATAGAATAACCGTAGATCCGTTGAACAGATTTATTGCAATCAAGAAAGCGTTTTGTTTTTTTGTCGAAGATGAAAATCGGATCAGCTATCTGATTGAACAATGAACGATATTTTATCTCACTTTCCTTCAGCGCCTTTTCCGCCCGTTTGCGCTCGGTGATATCCTGTACCAAAACCACCGCGTACGTGGGTTTCCGATTTGAATCAAAAATCCAAGCTTCCGTTGTATAACCCCAAACTGTCTGGCCATCATGACGAATATACCGTTTTTCAAGTTCTATGACCTGACGGCGACGGGTGACAATTTCATTAAATAAGCCATGGGATTTCTCTAAATCATCCGGATGTGTAATGTCGGAAACTTTCCGTTTCAACAACTCAGCTTCAGTATATCCAAGTAATTTACAAAACGCCGGGTTAACTTTTTGTAGCCTTCCATCAACGGATATAGAGGCCATGCCGGCCGCGGCTTTCTCAAAAATCGAACGGAAACGCTCCTCGCTGGATCTGAGTTCCTCCTGGGACTGGCGCAAGATTTGTAGATCGGTAATATCCTGCAGCATGATGATCGTTTCATCGATGTTCCCTTCTGGAGAACGAATTGGCATGGCAGTGGCGTAAATATGGCGTGGCCTGCGGTCAATTTCCAAACGAATCTCAAGGTGAGCCACAACTCCTGAAGTGAGGGCCTGAGCACTTGGGCACCTATCGCAAATATCCTTATGTCCACACAATAGCTGATTGCACTTTAGCCCCACCAGGGCTCTAGCGTAAGCCGCGCTGACGAAGCGCTTACTAAAAACTTCATTGGCCCAGACCACTTGCAAGGATGAATCGAACACTAAAAAGCCGGCATCTGTGTAATTGACTACAGCCGAAAATTTTTGACGTTCCCGCTCCAATGTTCGAATTTGACCATCGTGGATTCGAAACCAGCGCTCTAATTCTTTTACTCTGTGCCGGAGCGTATCAACATCTACATCTGGGTTACTTACCATGTCTCTCTATCCCAACTTTGAAGATAAGCTTTTGTGTCACGGTCTCAAGGCATCCTGGATTTTTGCAGCCTCACATACGCTTTGGCCAACCAGTCGGCGACCTTCTCAACTTGTTTTACACTCTCAGAGTCAAATGCATCATAATCATGACTGTCAATATCGATCTGTGCAAAGATGGTATCACCTTGGCGGATTAATACCACAAGTTCAGATTTGGTTGCACTCGAACAGGCTAGATAATTAGGCTCCTCAGAGACATCCGGGATATTTTTGTTGCATCTTTCCGCGACTGCGCTGCCACAGACCCCCTGTCCAACTGTAATGAAGACATGATCAGTAGGCGCACCAATAAATGGTCCCAAGCGTAAGACATTATCGGGAAAGAGTTCATAGATCCCGGTCCAATGAAAGTGTGAATTTGAGTTATGCAAGTACTCTACTGCGCTGTACAACAGCTCCTCTAAAGTTGCGCCATTAATCCTCAATTTATCAAGCCTATGGCAGATTTGTTCTCCATTCATTTTTTAATAGTCTCCCTATTTAAGTTATTTATTATTCACGGACTTCAGGCTATTTCTCTCTATTGCCAATATGGAAACATCATCATGGAATTCATCACTTCCTCTCCAATGACATAGACTTTGTTTAAGGTTGTGTAATAAATCTTTTAATGGCCTATTTCTACATTCATCAACAAGATTCATTAAACGATTTATTGAATACTGTTGGTTATGCTTATTAGTGCATTCTGTTATTCCATCAGAATAAAGTAAGAGTCGGTCTCCTTGCTGAAAATCAATTTCGTAATCGTCGTACTCCAAATCCGGGAACATACCAACTGGGAAGCCACCCGAGCCAATCAAAAGCCCTTGATCACCTGATTTCAAATAAATTGGACAAGGATGGCCGGCTTGACTTAATTTTATTTTATTGTTCGGAGTATTGATAATGCCATAAATCATTGTAAAGTATTGCATAGTATCATGCTCGCTTTGAAAGCGATGATTAATTTCCTTAATTGCTTTTGCCGGTGGTGAAATTGCATAATGCGGAGGTTTTGGTATAAAATATTTTAAGGGGCTGCTTTTACAAGGCAAAGGGGAGAGTAATTTACTTAAGGTTACTGATTGCATAGCGGCCGGGATTCCATGGCCTGCAACGTCAAGCAGGTAAAATCCAATATGATGCTCGTCCAGGCGAAAAAAATTAAAAATATCTCCAGCAACATAAGTACATGGCAAAAAAATCCATTCGAATTTTATTCCAGAGATGGTCGAAGCCGTACTTGGCAACAGACTTTTTTGCATATCAGCCGCAGCTTCAAGGTCTTTGCTCATTACAGAGTAAGCTTCACTAAGTTTTTTATTCCGCTCTTCTAAATCCTTTTGAAGTTTTAAAATGCGTTCGCCAGCTCTGATTCGTACATCTAATTCACCTTTATTGAATGGTTTAACGACAAAATCATCTGCGCCAGCCTCCATACCTTCTACTAGTTCATTTTTTGCATCTTTAGCTGTTAAAAGAATGATATAAATATACCTTTGAAAATTGGCCGCTCTGATTTTCCTACACAGTTCCAAACCATCCATCTTTGGCATCATCCAATCACTGATGACAAAGCTAATTTGTTCTTTTTGCAGAATTTCCCATGCTTCGACTCCATGGGTCACAGCAAGGACCTCATGCCCCCATTTTTGGAGGCTCCTTGCTAAAAGCTGCCTTATATCATTATCATCATCAGCGATTAGGATGCGCATAACATTTTACTATATATAATTTAGATATTTATGGTTGTGCCATAAATACACTTTGGAATTTTAAAATATTTTAAAAAGCATGAGGTGAAACAATGGCAAGATTTTGTAATAAAATTGCTGAAGGTAATGTTTAAGAGAAGAATTTTTTTTAAATAATAATTTTCACTCTTCATCCTGATAGACAACCTTCACCGAAGAAAGATAACCGGCTAGAGTATTGTTTAACCTCTCTAACTTTCCTACATCACCGATTTTGGCTGCCTCCTCGATTCTTTTTCCTATTTCGCTGATCTCATCAAAACCATAGCCTCCACCAGCCCCTTTCATACTGTGGCCAAGCCTTTGAATCTCAGAAACATCTTCTTCCATAAGCAGTTTTTTTATCACTTCAACATCCTTATACCGATTCTCTAAAAAACCAGGTATTAAATCTTCCAGATCGGAATCAACATACACCACGACTTCTTCATTCATAAAATCCTCCTTTTTCATCTCATTCAAAGTTAAAGAATACTCCTGGACTTTAAACACATTCATTGCTTCCTGACCGATCTGAACAGAAAGCAACCTGAACCCACCTTCATTATTAGATATCATTAAGTGAGATTCAATTAATTTTATCGTCATTCTTTAAAAGAACTTTCTTTTTTAAAGGTTTTGTAACATCTGTAAAATTATTTGATCCCTGTAAGCAGATTAGTATGAATTATTTTAGATTTGAATAAAAAGGTAGGAAAGACTAAGGAAGGGGTATCTACATTAGATTTGGATATTTAAACGATGCCTACCGAATATGCAAATACCTTGTTAAATTTCTTTAATTTTTCAGGCTATACCAATTTTGAATCATAATTTTAACCGTTGCTGCGGCAGGAATGGCGATGAGTAAGCCCACAAAGCCCCAGAATTGAGCGAACACTAATATTGAAAAAATAACCCAGGCTGGGTGCAATCCAACACTTTCTCCTACAATTTTAGGAGAAATGACAGATCCTTCCAAAGATTGCACCACACCAAAAACAGCCAGAATTTTTAAACAGGACAAAACTGGTTCAGGACTAAAAATGCCTACAATTAAAGCCAAACCCAGACTTACCAGCAAACCCACATAAGGAACAATATTTAACACTCCCGCGGTAATCCCGAGAATTAACGCGTATTTAATGCCGAATACAAACAGGCCCAAGGTGGTTAAAACTGCCACAATGAAACAAACCGTCAATTGGCCTCTCAAAAATCCACTTAAAGCTCGATCAATTTTTTGAGCATAATCTTTTACCAACAACTGCTTTTCTACCGGAATTAGAGAGCCTATTTTGGTTACAATGTTATCAAAATCTTTTAAAAAATAGAAGGTCAATACGGGGATTAGAACAAGATTCAAAATTTGACTGATTACAGTCCCTACCCCGATGGTAACATTTAAAACCCCTTGGAAAAACGTGCTTAAGATATCTTGTAGGCGTTTAGGCAGTTCTTCGGAGAGCGTCTGTTTGACTTTTTCGACATCGATGTTCAATCGGGCCAAGAAATTGAGAACGTCGGTTTGAAACCACTCTTTTACCCTCGGGACATAGCTTAAAGTTTGCTCAAGCAGGTCGCCAATCTGCTGAACCAATTGCGGAATAAGAAAAATTAGAGCTACGATAATTAATCCAATGAGCAAAACAACGATTAATAAGATAGCAACCACACGCGGAAGTTTCAAGCGTTGCAGCAAATCCACTAATGGGTCAAAAATATAAGCAAAAACGAAGGAAAGTACAAAAGGAGCTAAAATAGATCTGGCTGTACTAACAAACCAAAAAACAAACAGCAGTAAAAAGACCCATTTCAAGTTCTTCGCTACTGGAGTATTTCGAAAAACAAATAGGAATAAAAAACTGACTGCAAACAAAGTCAAGGGCGAAAGAGATTCCCGCATAATAAAAAGAATCGCCGCCAACAGAATCAATAAGGACGCGCTGAGCACCCAGTTCCACTTTTCCGAGTCAATTCGTGCCAAATTTTGTTTCCATTTCAAATTAATCTCTTATCAATTGAATTTTTGCCCATCACACAAAGATCCAAATGCATGTTCAAACCTTTGTTTGACAAAATGATTGACGACAAAATTATTGAAATTATTTTGCCAAATGAAAAACAAAACAACTTTTCCCTTTTGGTTCCGGCTAAGCCAGGTTAGGTATTACTTTGTAATTTATAGTGCGGCTTTGGTTTCCCCCAAACTTATAATTAATTTAAAATAATTAGAAAGTAATGTCAAGTTGAAAATTCTAAATCTAATGATCAATAGAGTTAGCAAGCTATTCTAAATCGAAATGTTTTTAAACACCTGCCCCACAACCTTGGTAATTTGATCATGAATGATCCCGTTACTGGCCACAATATTCCCGGTTTTCAAATGGGTATCGCCTCCCCAAAGGTCCGATACTTTACCGCCGGCTTCCTCAATCAGAATGGTTCCAGCGGCAACATCCCACGGTTTGAGCGTGATTTCCCAAAAACCATCCAAGCGGCCGCAGGCTAAATAGGCCAAATCCAAGGCAGCGGCACCCGCCCGACGGAGGTCGCTAACTTGGTGAAAAAGTGATATGAAAGCCTCAAAATAAGAATCCGTTAAGTGCTTTGCCCGAAAGGGAAATCCAGTAGCAAGCAGGCACTGAGAAAAATCATTTGTCTTGGAGACTTTGATGGGCGTGCCATTTAGATAGGCCCCTTTACCTTTTTCAGCATAAAAAAGTTCGTTGCGCACAGGATCCAGTACTGCACCTAAAACTAATCGTCCTTCACTCATCAGTCCAACAGAAACAGCAAACATAGGGAAGCCGTGAATGTAGTTCTTAGTGCCGTCCAATGGATCCACTAACCACAAATACCCTTTGGTCTGATCGGTGCCTCCGGATTCTTCTGCTAAAATGTTATGATCGGGATGACGATCTTTTATGAAATCGAGAATTGCAGCTTCCGAACGGTGATCCACCTGAGTCACAAAATCAAAGCGCTGCTTTCGGTCAATTTGCATGCGCTCCTGACTTCCTACGCTTTCCATTAAAATTTTACCGCCTAACCGCACGGCTTCTTTAGCAGTTTCTAAGAACATCTGTGTTTCCTCATACTTAAAATCTTTCAAGCTCTTCTTCTAACTCAGATGCATCGTAGTTAATTAAATCGATGTTGCAATTGAGATCAAGCCACTTTCCTTTTTCTATTGCTATGCAAATGAAGCTACTGGCACGGGGCGTTCCACAGCAAAGCTTTTCCGATGAAGTTTGATGCGCTCAACCTTGTGAAGTGTTTCTGCTGTAAAATAACTCTCACCACATTTGGAGCAGCTAATCATAGGAATGTTTTCTATAATCAGCATGTCTTTACCCTTGCCAAAAGCTTCAGTAACTCTGCGAACTCGTGCACCTTCTTGCCCGCAAATATCACATACCATTGGTTTGCCTTTATTTTTCATGGTTCATACACAGTTATAATAACAAGTTTACCAGTTGGACTGAGTTTAGCAATTAATTCAATCTCACCATCAGCAATAGTTTTTCCTTTGACACGATACTTCCATTCAGCTGTTATTTGATCCTTTTGACGCTCTAATATCTCACCTGTAAAAATTCCCGATTCAACATCAAATACAGTAATGTTTTCATCATTCATTTCTTTTCTTGCATGGAAAGTCACTACATATTCATTTCTGCGAACTTTTTCCCGCATTCGAATTAGGATTCGTTTGAACACTTTTCTGATTCTTCTACTAAAATATTATGATCGGGATGACGATCTTTGATGAAATCGAGAATAGCCGCTTCCAAACGGTGATCCACCTGAGTCACAAAATCAAAACGCTGCTTTCGGTCGATCTGCATGCGCTCTTGACCTGTTAAACTTTCCATGAGAATTTTACCGCCTAAACGTACAGCTTCTTTAGCAGTTTCTAAGAACATCTGTGTTTCCTTATAATTAAATCTTTCGGCCATCGTTTTCATTTGCAGCAGTCTTTAGGTGATAATCTACTGATTTAAAAATAACTATGAAAAAGCACAAAATCAACCAAAAACACGAGAATCACGCCGTTGATACTTTCGAAAAAGCTCCCTTCTTGTTATTACGAGGAACTAAGTGACGAAGTAATCTCCAGATTCTGTGCCTAAAGCAAGGGGAGTGCGTCGTCATTGGCATTCCTCGCAGTGACGGCTTAGGCTTTTTCGACAGTCTCGTTAGGTGCAAAACGGATTAACAATTTACATATTGAATTCCTATTCGATATTAACTCTATAAGTTTAAAAATTGCAAAAACGAAATGCTATTTTTGTATGTGACCTATAGTCCGTTGACTTATAGTCGACATTTTAAGTATATTTAAATATGGAAATTAAGCAGAAAATAGGACAACGGATAAAAGAATTGAGGGGAAAGGTAGGTATTTCTCAAATGGAATTAGCTAATCTTTCAGAACTGGATAGGACTTACATTACAAGTGTAGAAAATGGAAAGAGAAATATTTCAATAGTAAACATTGAAAGAATTGCCAAAGCGTTAAATATAACACTCAAAGAATTTTTTGACGATGCCGAATTTGATTAATCTTCAAGAAGCCTTAATAGAAATAAAAACATTGATAGAAAATGCAATAACTTCTGAAGGAGAGAGTGGCAAAAGAAGTGTGATCAATTCTGGCAGACCGATTAATATACTTCACGATGTTATTAAATCTGTGTTAATAAAAAATGGTGTGAATGAAAAACTAATTAAGCCAACATTAGGTGAATCAACCGGAGAATTGAAACTTGCTGGATTTTTGAAGCTAAAGAAACAAGATATATGTGTATTGCCTAATCATCTTAAACCAAACGAAGAAGTTACAGATTTCAATGGCATTTTAAAAAACTTTAGGGATCCGTATGGTGAACTTTACACTGAACATATCT
>JBHIAC010000122.1:0-10193 GCA_046758365.1 bacterium | reverse complement strand
CGGTAGCTCGCATTATGACTCTGGGAATATTAGGAGATAAATATGTGGATATCACGCAAGGGCAATCAGGAGAGCAACCTCTAAACGAGGGCGATTTTCTGAAAGGCGTCATCCCATTAGATTTCGGTGAACTTACAGACACAGCGGTTGCGACTCTTGAAAATTTGAATGCAATATTAGTCCGTGGTAAATCCATAACGCATAACATTGAACAGGGAGAAGGATTTTTAGGGGTACTTTTAAATGATCCGCGATTTGCAAGAGAAATGACCCGACTGCTTTCATCAACCGCGGATTTGATGGCGGCTATGAATTCCAGCGAAGGTAGCTTTGGCTTATTTCTAAACGATTCATACCTTTACAAGAACTTAAATTCGATAACCAATAGTTTAAGTAGTATCACCAAAAAAATTCAGAATGGTGAAGGTTCTTTAGGAAAATTCATTGCCGATCCCTCGTTATATGCCAATTTGAAATCTTTCACTGTCCAAGCAGACTCCCTAGTTTATAAAATGTCAAATCAGGGCACTACTGGGCGCTTCCTTACTGATGACCAAATATACGAAGAAGTAGCTCAACTATTAAATGACTTGCAAACCCTCATGCAAGACGTAAAGACCCATCCGCGGAAGTATATTAATCTTAAAGTTTTTTAGAAACTAAAAAGCGCAGCAAGACTTAAAGCTGAACGTTCTCTTAGTGCCAAAAGATTAATACAAAATGTAATATAACCGCAAAGCACGCAAAGTAGGCGCAGGGGACGCTAAGGAGAGAAAAAACGAACATGAGCTTGCGAGAGAAATTATAGAAGTAGCTTGAAATTCTTAGCGGCCTTTGAGTTAGCGGTCTATTCACATTTTGACTAAAGTGTGAAGTTTTTTCTTGCACTTGAAGTGAATTTTTTGTTTATTAAATAAAGAACCTGAACATTTTGTCTAAAACAAGTTAGAGAACATTTACGAGGATGATGAGATAATCATGAAATTTACAGATCTTGGTTTTCCTGAAGAAATAGTCCAAAGACTAATAAAATTGAAGTTGTTCGTCGATCACCCAGTAAAGTTTCTCACTGAGGGGCACTCCTTTTTGGAGATTCTAGAAGAAATTACAACGGCTATTAATCACTACGGTGAATCCATTCCTAACTATCCTTCTAGTCTTGAAATTACAGGACCTTGTTGGATTCATCCCTCGGTTAGAATTAAGTTTGGTTCTATAATAGCAGGTCCCTGCCTTATATCGGCCGACTGTGATATAGGGCCAAATTGTTATCTCAAACCCGGGACTGTTTTGGGACAACGTGTAAAAGTGGGATTCGGAGCCGAGGTAAACAAGTCTATTATCGGTAATGATACTAAAATCGTACATCGGGCGTATATTGGAAACTCTCTTATTGGTAATTTATGTGAGATTAGTGCTGGAGTGGTAATATCCAACAAGCGCTTCGATGAAAGGCCTATTCGCACTTGGACTGAAGACGGTAATGCCCTCCAGACATCACTAAAGAAGCTTGGAGCCTTTGTTGGCGACTACACCAGGCTTGGCGCCGGAGCCATTGTCTTACCAGGTACAAGAATCCGGGAACAGTGCAGGATTTGGCCCAATGCTATAGCGTCAGGCTTTATAAAGTCTCACTCAGAGATTAAGAAAAATCCGGTACATTAGGATGCCACAAGACTTGGAAACGAGTCCAGGAGATACGCTGGATCGATTAAAGATTCTTGTTGAAACTTTGGATAGAGAAAACGATCGCTTTTGGAGAAGGAATACAGTTTTTGTTACAATCAGTGCAGGTCTGCTCGCTCTTGTCGCTGGTTATATAGACAAAATAGGACCTCTAATGGGCGGGTTTTAACATTATTTGGGTTTGTTGTATCACTAGCCTGGGTACAAGTAACAACAATGGGCAAGCACTACTGGAATCGCTTTGCTCGTGATATAGAACACCTTCTTGAATCTCACCCCAATTATGCGGATACTTTTGTGTCTTTGACGTAGGGAAAGAATAGGCGAGTTGACAGACCATCGTGGGGACCATTCTTCCATTTTAAGTCTACTTTTTCTGTTCGGATAGTCGCCTGGTTTACTGTATTTCTTTGGGTAATGATTTGTATTTGGATTTTTGTTCGGAGCTTTGTCCGCTAAAAATATTGGCAAGGAAATACTAGAGATGTCAACCACAACAACAGGTGAGAGATGGTACTCAAAACGAGACACAAATGAAAATTTAGTTAATACGAGCCTAAAAAAATAGCTCTCATGAAATAAAACAGATGCGGCTCATCAGAGTTGTGTTTCGACAACAAGTATCTATCTTACCCGAAACCTCTGAGCAACCGGTTTCTCAAAGGCCCCAATATGAATTCTAAAACTCTCTCCCGGCTCACCAAAACCAAAATCAAATCGGAACATATTTACAAATGGAACTAAAAACCTCAATCCAAAACCATATCCACCGATGAAATTATCTGCGTCGAACTGGTCTTTGTCATTCCATACGATGCCTAAATCACCAAACAGAGCTACTTGCAATCCTATATCTGCGGTTAGTCCAAATACACTTAAAACTTTTGGTTCCAGTACAGTCACGCGATACTCCGCCGTGCCAATCCACTGATTTCTCCCACTTCTTTCGGAGCTAATATCCCATCCTCGCACACTATTGGTGCCCCCCATATGAAAATCCTGATGCAATGGGATGTCCGTTCCAACATCTCCAATTCTTAGAGTAGTCAGGGAAAACAAAGCTAATGTATGCCTCTTTATAATTGGCACATACTTTCTTATATCAAAATTGAATGACCAAAAATCCCCATCACCACCAAGAAATCCAGCGGACTTTGAAATTTCAAACTCATTCTGCCATCCTCGGTGGGGATTGGACCACAAATCGCGGCTATCATAACCGATGAAAAATCCAAGTGTTGGAATGTTATCACGATTACTTGATGAGAGAGTTCTCCCGGCTGAATCGCTTTTTATAGAAATAAATGAAAATCGACCACCGATTCTACCATATTCGCCTAAATAGCTGCCAATCCTCAGCATGCTTTCGCTGGCAATCTCGTTAAATTGATCTAGTTTGTTGAATCTGTCTCCTTGGAAAAATTCAAACGTCACCGATAAATGGTTTCCACTAATCCAGGGGTCTTCATAAAAAAGGTTAATGTTAGTTGCTCCGCCTAATCTTACGGAAGCGATAAAAAAGCGATCTTGGCCAAGAAAATTCACAGATTGAAATCCGGGTCCTCCGGCAAAGCCATTTTCGTCGGTAACTTCATAGCTAAAAAATGGTAAGTAAGGAAAAATCTCTTTGACCTTTATATTTAGAATTACCTCATCTTTCTCCATTACCGGTTGAACTCGAATAAAGCTGAAAATGTCCAGCTTATCTAATCTTGCGTAATCTTTTGCTGCGTTCGCTTTTGTGTAAGGTTGACCAACCTTTGAAGCCAATTCTCTTATAATAATATCCTCGTGAGTAAAATGGGCACCCTCAATGCGGATTTCTTTAAGTGTCTTGCCGTAAAGTGTGATGATCTCATTTTGGGCAAAAACTAACTCTCTACCTGAGAAGGTAATTAAAATAGTAAATAACATTATCTGTAAATGTAAAAACTTGAAGGTTTTAAATATCACTTTTCCTCCTCAATGTTTTAAGTTTGACAATTAATTTAACAGATAAAATTTGAATTGCAATACAAAAATGGCGAATTATAGTGAACAACCTTAAAGATAGAAGTGTAATCATGGCTATTAAACAAATTTCTCAACAAGAAGCCAAAATACTACCAGAAAGCGGAGAGGATTATATATTTGGATGTTCGATCTGAATTGGAATTCATACAACGCCATCCTATTAATGCAAAAATATTCCCATTAAACATTTTAATACCGTGGCCCAGATGTTAGAGGATAATCCTGAATTTTTGTAGGTTGTGGAAGCCAATTTTCCAAAAGATACTAAAATAATCGTGGGGTGTAATTCTGGACGGCGTGGTCTCAGGGGGCCTGCGAGATGTTGGAACAGAGAGGCTACCAATTTAGTTTAAACGGTTCACAAGTACCATTGCGGATATCGGCGGCACCTTAATCTTTCCTTGAATAGCTGCTCCAACCTCATATCTGCCAGTTTGTTTTTCATCCACGACTTTTTTCCATGCACCTTTAGGTAAAACGAAGATAGCAGCCTCTGTTTGATTAGCATTTAGAAGCACCACAAAATTTCTGGTATCACCAGATGGTTTTTTGGGTAAAAAGTAGCCAACCGAAAACCCTACATAAGATTTTAGAAACTGAATCGCATCTCCTGGAGTTTTACGAAAAGTTGGATGCGCCTGTCGAAGTTCAATGAGTCCTTGGTAATATTCGAATAGCTCTCTATTTAATTCTTTGTGTTCAAAATTAAGCCAATTGGTTTCGTTGTCTTTATCATAGGAGTTGTGGTCCATGCGACCTATATTGGGATCCGATGCATCTGTGGCTGTAATGACTTTGCTATGAGCAAATTCTTGACCTTCCCCAATCATTACCGAACCCTGACTAGTAAAAAGAAACGCTGCCGCAAGTTTGTTTAGCTTCATCTGTTTTTTCGTTAACTTAACATGGGCTTGTAGGTCGCTGATTACTTCTTGCGCGTTAACTTCGCCACTGCCGATGCGGATAAAATCGCCAAGCGTGTAGTTATCGTGGGATTCCAAATAATTGATGGAATGGGCTGGTATCATAAAGGGTCCACCATCTTTTTTAGTGGAGCCTTTAATATAACTCTGAATGGTTTTAAAATTGTTTGGGCCCCAGTTTTTCCCAAAAATCCATCCCAGTCCATCTACGGGATTTTGTCCTTTTACGCCATTTCGAAACAAGTCATTCCAGGCAGCCCAACCTCGTTTAGAAAATCCAGCCAGGTCATATTTACCACCACCCCAGGGTTCAGCAATTAAAATAACATTCGGATTAATCCGTTTAGCTTCTTCGGTGATCTGCTCCACGGTTTCCCAATCAATCATAGCTGCCAAATCGAACCGGAAGCCATCGATGTGGTACTCTTCTAACCAGTATTTGATGCTGTCTAAAATCAGTCGTCGCGCCATGGGACGTTCGGTTTTAAAGTCGTTGCCGCAGCCGCTGTGGCTCAAGAAATTCATCATCGGGTCTAATCGGAAGTAGTATTTTTTATCGATATACTTCAGTGGATTCAAATCATAGTTGGAGACATGATTGTACACCACATCCATAATAACAGCGATACCTTCTTTGTGAAAAGCTTTCACCAGATTTTTGAATTCCCAAACTTGCTGACCATGAATCCCGCAGTATTCGCCAGGCTTCATAGTACCTTTTGAAGCATAATAAGATTCTGGTGCAAAAAAATAAGAGGTCATGTAGCCCCAGTGATTTGTGGGGTAGAGATTCCAGATGTTGTTAATACCGTTTATCGCCTTTCCAAACGTAATTTCAATATTGCCAAATTCCTGGCATGGAAGAAGCTCCACTGCATTCACTCCCAACTCTAAAATATGATTGATTCCACCGCGGGTGCCTTTCTCAAACAAGCCATGGTAAGTGCCTTGATCTTTTACGACTGCAGAGGGGTGCATGATCATGTCTCGAACGTGCATCTCATAAATTATCAGATCATGACCAGGAATACTTAAAGGTGTGTCCCCTTCCCAATCGTAATCCTGGGTCTTTATAATAATGCTTTTCGCTTCATGCAAATGAGTGTTTTTTGTACAGACGGCTTTAGAATAGGGGTCAGCCAAGACCTGCTCTGGTCGGAAAATTTCTGTGACATCACTGGGGCCAGCTACCTTGTAACCATAGTACTTGTCCCAGTGCGTACAATCAAGGGCATATTCCCAAATGCCATCTTCTGTGAGGATCATTTCGTACTCGGTTCCAGTAGTGTCGGTGTGTTTTTCAAAGAGAACCAATTTTACGGATTTAGCCCGAGGTGCAAAGAGACGAAACACGGTCTGATCGCCTTCTACTGTGAATCCTAAAGGCTTATCGGTGGTAATTTTATCCAGCAGTATACCTAAATCTACAGGTATTTTATCATATCCTTTTACTTCGACAAAATAGTTTTGACGGTAGTCCAAATCTGTGGTTTCTAAAAGAACTAAATGCCTATCTGACTTAATTGCATGGATTTTTATATCACCAGCAACAAAAACGTCTTTTCCGGAGAAGGTATAATTTTCATTTTCGAATTCAATTTGAATGTGGTTTTTGTCTAAGGCTTTGGCGGATATAATTTTGGCAAGCACTCTGTTGATAAAATCCTATTTATAAGTTGTTTCAAGTAGACAACTATACCCTTGTTTAGATTCGATCATATATTAGTTTAATTGTAAAAAACCTATCAACTAAAGTCAAGAGGAATGTTTTGAAATATAATTAGCCCGTTTCTCAGATTTGGGATTTTTACATGAGGCGGGTTGTGATTCAAAACAAATTAATCAAATTCACCGATAAAAAACCAGAAAAGCCAGCCAATTTGACGGATGCAATCCGCAAAGAATGGTACCGTATAAGTTGAAAAATAGTATTCTGGTCCTTTGCCATTAATTTTTCCATACATAGCACTTTCCATACGAACCCGGTATTTACCACCTTTCTTACGAGCATCCTCTTTAATCAATTTTTATAGTCACTTTTTGAAATTAACTACTGTATTCCTTTTGCCGTAGGATTTAGAGGAGACTAAATATTTACTTTTTAATAATTTTAAATCATCAATGAATTCTTTCAAATTCCAATATCGGTTTTCTGGATTCCTATCCAAAGATTTAGATACAATTTTTTCTAATCTGCTTGGATAATCAGCTAATAAATTACACAAGGAAGGGATAGAAGCAGGCAAGCGCATATTTTGAATTGATCCATTTTCATTACCATTGATAGGGGTGTAATCAGTTAAAAGTTGCAGCAAAATTACACCGAGAGAATAAATATCTGCCCTACCATCAATTTTTTCTATTCTCTTGAATAATTCTGGGGAAATGTGGTAAGAGAGAAAAATAGCTTCTGCATCTTCAATTGTAGATAAATGCGTAGTAATCCAATGGAAACAAAAATCGTCTATTTTGATTGAGCCATCATCAGTAATAAAAATGCTGCATGGATTCAGAAGCCCATGTACAACGCCATGTTGATGGGCATAACGCAAAGCCATAGCGATTTTTGAAATAACATCTACTATTTGTTTTAAAGGGATAGGGAATTCCTCATGAATAAATAAATTCAAAGGTTTTGAATTGATATACTCTGAAACTATGATGTAATGATCATTTTCTTTGCCATAATCATAAACTTTGCAAATCTCTTTACTATTTAATAAACTGCTCATGCGAGCGCTATTAAGAAAAAGAAATACATTTATTCCATCAATAGAAAAATTTTCATCGAGCACTTTCAGAAATCGCTTTTTACCATTAATTTTGTCCATAGCTTCATAGAGTGTAAAACATAATTTCTTACAAATTTTACGCATAATCTTATATTTTTTAAGTTTTGGAAATTGCATAAATAAATTCTATTTTACCAAAATAATGTATCTATATATATCGAAATAAGTCAATTAACACTTAACTTATAAATTAAAGACAATTCAAGATTTTATTTAAATAGCAGGTTGGTCATTCTTAGGAATTGATTGTAATTTTAAAAAGAATAAAAAAGCCGCTCGTTTTAAAAACGAGCGGCTTAGGAGGAGGAAGGAAGGGTAATGACTATATGTTAATAATAAATTACGTTAATAACATAAAAATTGTTCCTAAAAAAGTATAAAATAGTTTTAATATTAACACGGCGGCTTTTTACTTGAGTCGGCTCCGTGCTGGAGTGGATTAACCGAGCCTATTTAACGGCCTTCTTTGTAGCGCTGAAGGAAGTCTATTAATGAGAGTTATCTGGATTTAAAATAGCTAAATTTAAATTAATAACTTCCAAAAGCTCCCCAGCTTCTTTCCCATCCTCTGGATAACCTGATAAAGATATTTCAGCCGTAATTGGCAGCTTAAGTTGATCAAAGTAATTATGAATACGCTCCCCTAAAATCTTGGCCATACTTAATGGTGTTTCAGGTAGTAGAATGACATACTCCATTGGATTTTTTATACAAATTATATCTAAATCTCTCAAACATTTTTTAAGTATCAAAATTAACTTTCGAAGAACTGGCTTTGGAAGAGTATTATCTACATCCAAGTCTAAGCCGTCTTCGCGAAGAAAAGAAAGTTTCAATAGAGAGAATTTTAAATTATTTTTACGGGATCGTTTAATTTCATGTCGAAGCTGATGGGTTAATAATTGCCAATTTAAGGTTTCCAATCCCATCTCTGCAAAATCCGTTTGTAATGGTGAATGAGGTTTTGGTGACTTTTTAGTGGGTTTAGTTGGAGATGGGGCTTTCTTAATGTATTTTTGTAAAAGAGCGAGATCTTCAGCAATGTTTTCATCAATTTTTTGAAACTGATAAGAATAGATTTTCTTTTTTATAGCTTTTGATGTGTCAAATAGCTGGTTGCAGTTTATGCATCGGCAATTGACAACAGAATTGGAAAACTTTTTTCTGCAAGTGAAGCATCTAAACACAGAGCGATTTGCTTTTTCATAATCAATCCCTTCCCCAGTGAGAGAACGGTTGCAGGCTGGACATATCTTTTTCCCATTGCGATTGAATTCATATTCTAATGCTCTGTGACCACATTTGATATGCATGATTACATTAAAGGATTCGATTTCTATGGATTTACATTGGGGACAAATTTCTCGATAATTCAAATCATGGTGACCACAAAATGGGCAAATATGAATGATGTCATAAATCACCCGATCGAGATGCTTTTCTTCTGCTAATCGCTCCAAAGTTAAAATTTCCTCACCAATGACATCTAGTTGGAGAATTTTAGCTGCTTGAGGATATTCATAACCTAATTTGGCTTCTTTTCTAACTATGGGAGTAAGTTGACTTATGTTTTTTTGTTTTATATACTGCAACAACCGTCTTAATGATTCTTGATCGTTAGATTTATTATGATCTTTAATTTTTGTATTATGTAAATCAAAAACATTGTCTACGTTAGCGGTTAAATTCTCCCACTGTTTTGATTTAGTTAATTGCTCCATATCGCCTAGAAGGACATTGTGAAATTTGTTTTCCAGTTCTTTCTTTGAGGTAAGAATCATGACTGGAACCAAGGTTAACTGAGACTCTTGATTTATGAATTCCAGCAGTTTAGACCCATCGATATCGAGTAGAATGATAAGGTTTGGTTGCTCTCTTTTTACCTTCTCAAAAGCCTCATGGGTAGTCGCGGCAAGAGCAATGTTGTAACCTTTTTTTTCAAGCACAGCCTTAAGAAGTTGCCGTGTACTTGCATTATCGTCAATAACTAATATCTCTTCTCCAGCCAAAATCATCACCTCTTAGGGCGGCGAAGCCGCAAATAAAATTAACTCAGATAATTATAAGAACATAACAGCGCAAATATTAATGATTCAATAATGAGGTTATAAGGGAATAAGGAAATAAGGTATAAGGTAGGTTAATCTGGTAACTTATCTTATCCCTTATACCCAATATCCTTATACCTATATCCCTACGGGAAAGCTTTCCAATACATTCAATTCTTTTTTCAAAAAAATAAAGATTTGATCAGTATACCATAAGATATTATTCGACAACTTTCTACAAGGTCTTAAATTATAAATTACATAGGTGTAAAGCACCAACATTTTAAATATATGTCATTTGATTTTTCAATATTATTTCAATATATTTAATAAATTTTAAGGACCTATTTGATGAACAATAGAAATTCCAGTTTACAAATTTTTCTAGGATTTTCTTTGGGCTTGGAAACGATCTATATTATTATGTCCTTATTTGAGAACCTGAGAGCCCACATTCCAATTTATTTAATCTGCTATGGAATCGCCTATATAATTTATTGGGTGGCCGCTTTATTATTTTTCGATTTAAAAAATAGAAGCCAATTTAGTAAAAAAATGGGGACAAATAAGGAAGCAAGATCAAATGGAGGAATTCATTGGCTTACCAAGTTTATTAAAAAGCAAAAGATGCAGGAAAGCCTTTCAACTAAAGAAGTGTTGATTGTGGGAATACTTTTCGGTGTGATTTTCAGACTAACCTTACTATTTAGCCCCCCGTCGCTTTCTGATGA
>JBHIAC010000121.1:0-10241 GCA_046758365.1 bacterium | reverse complement strand
GATAACTGGATAATTTCCAAATAATTTAGTCCAAAATCAAGCTTAAAATAGAATCTTACTATATTTTAAAATTAATTATTACAATAACTTAGGAAAACTCATTAACATTGTTGAATTATTGAAAAAAATTGAATATGTTAATTCCATTTTACTATTTTACAAATTTTGCTAAGTTTTATAGAAAAGAAAGAAAATTTTCAATAATAACATATTTTTCGACATCAAAAATAGCGAGTTTTATAATTGCTAATGTTTTTTATATATTATCGGCTATTTCTTTTAAATATTCTAAAGAACTCCGAAAGACCTTGCATAAAATGGTGGGTAATTCTTGCGGTAAGCCCCCAGAGGATAACTACCTCAGAAGTAGTTTTAAGCTGATAACGAAAATTTAGATACATGATCTCTTGTGGATTATCAAAATCCAAATCTGGTTGAAATTGTTCCAACAAAGTTGCTACGGGTATTTCTACAACTTCAGCTACTTCATTTTGGTTAATTTTATATTTTTGTGGTTCAGGACACCAGACTAAATGCACCGCTGCATCATAGCCAGAAGTCAAAGTCTCAAAAAAACCCATCTTGCCCAAATAAGTACACAGATGCGCATCAACCCCGATTTCCTCAAAAGTCTCACGAACCGCCGTGGCATAACTTGATTCATCCTCTGGATCGATTTTACCACCTGGAAAGGCCATTTGACCACTGTGTAAATTCATACCTTTAGTACGGCGGATATAAACCAAGTGAGTTTGATTTTTCTTATTAAAGAAGATCATTAATACTGCGGATGGCACAAACCCCTGCTTGATTTTCCAACGCTTTAGAACTAAGTCTATGATTTTTTTAATTTCTTCTGGTTTTAGCAGCATAATAAAATTTAAATTTAATTAAAGCAAAATGCAAGTTTATTATCTAATCCCTAATTTATTAGTCTGCTCACTGCTTTCCGAATGTTTTTAAAAATTTAAATTGATTTTAATGATAAAATTTTTATTTTAACTAATGCTGAACTATTATTTTAATAAAATGCCAACACTTTCATCCAAACCTCAAATTCAAAGTGACTTTTTAGTAATTGGTTCGGGGATTGCCGGGCTCTCTTATGCTTTGAAAGCTGCACAACACGGTACCGTTGCCATTGTTACTAAAAAAGAAAAAGCAGAATCTAATACGAATTATGCTCAAGGTGGTATTGCCGCAGTCATTTCCTCAGAAGATTCATTTGACTTACATATTCACGATACATTAAAAGCTGGTGCCGGACTCTGCCATAAGCAAGCTGTAGAGGTACTGGTCAAGGAAGGACCCACAAGGATTCAAGATCTTGTGCATTGGGGTACAAAATTTACAATGAGGAAGTTAGGCCAAAAGGAAATTTTCGATCTTGGTCGAGAAGGCGGGCATAGTATTAACCGAATCCTTCATGCAAGAGACCTGACTGGCCAAGAACTTGAACGTGCATTATTGCAGACACTTAAAGATAATCCTAACATTACTTTTTATGAAAATCATATAGCTATCGATCTATTAACAGAACACCAGCTCGGGAAAGAGTCCGAAGAGCAAGCCAAACGGGTGCACTGTTGGGGTGCCTATGTTTTGGATGTCCAATGTAATGAAGTCAAACTTTTTTTTTCTAAGTGCACTCTATTGGCCACTGGCGGCTGTGGTCAGGTGTATCGCAATACTACTAACCCCAGCATTGCTACAGGAGACGGAATTGCTATGGCCTATCGAGCTGGAGCTATGTTAGCCAATTTAGAATTTATGCAGTTTCATCCCACAACTCTATTTCATCCTCAAGCTCAGTCTTTTTTAATTTCTGAAGCAGTGCGAGGTTACGGCGGAATCCTTCGCACAAAAGATGGCAGAGCATTTATGGAACAATATCACCCTATGAAGGATTTAGCAGCAAGGGATGTGGTAGCCCGTGCCATAGACGCCGAATTAAAAAAAAGTGGAGATAATAATGTTTATCTTGATATAACTCATTTGAATGTAGAGGATATAAAAACTCGATTTCCACACATTTACCAGAAATGTCTTTCATTAAAATTGGACATAACCAAAGAGCCGATTCCTGTGGTGCCGGCTGCTCATTACATATGCGGTGGGGTAGTTACAGACCTTAACGGTCGAACTTCCATTTTGGGATTATTTGCCTGTGGAGAAGTAGCCTGTACTGGGGTCCACGGCGCCAATCGTTTAGCTTCTAACTCCCTTTTAGAGGCTGTGGTATTTTCCCATCGTGCTTATTTGAGTTCCATTCAATATGTTAAAACCCTCGGTAAATTTCAATTCCCAGCAATTCCTTGCTGGTCTGATGTAGGAACATTCAACCATGAAGAATGGGTTTTAGTGGCCCATGATAGAGAAGAAGTGCGCAGTCTGATGTCTGATTATGTTGGGATTGTTCGTTCTGATTTGCGGCTCCAAAGAGCTTTGCGTAGAATTTTACTCATAGCTGAAGAAGTTGAAGATTTTTTTAAAAGGACAAGAGTTACCGAGGGTTTAATTGAACTTAGAAATGTGGTGGCTGTAGCTCAGCTAATTGTTCGATGTGCCTTGTATAGAAAAGAAAGTCGCGGTCTTCACTTTACAACTGATTATCCAAATACTGATGATGATCATTGGGAAAAAGATACGATTATTCAGAGTAGCCGATTTGTCAGAAAGAAGATGGCTATTGAAGAATGGTAGGTCAAAGAGGAATTAAGTAATATTTTCTTATGAACTTTATTTATTTAAAAAATCAGTTCTCACTTTTATTTTGTGTTTTTCAAAAGTAGTTTTGTAATCTGTAAAATATTTCTTCAATTCATTTATAGTAGAGAAGTATCCATAATTTAAAATTGATTTGCGAGAGTCGTACTCCATAACACCGTGTAGAAATAAAATCGCATCCGAGGTCTGAGGTTGAAATATAATAAAATCGACCTCGGGGTGCTCCTTTTTGAATCGGGCAAACCCTAATTCAAACCGACTTTTTGTTTCAATTCGACGAGCTTGTTCACTTATAAGTCCCATACCTTTTTCTCCCAATCTAGCACAATGACCGTCAAAGGTAGGAAGACAAATTTTATTCTGATCATTTTCAATCGGGACGGTAGGATTTATAATAATAACTAATTTAGCTCCATGTTTTAAAGCAATATCCATATGTGAGACCTGACTGGTAGAGCCGTCAATAAAATCATGTCCATTGATTCTAAACGGACGGAAAAAAATAGGGATAGCCGTAGAAGCTGCTACGGCTTTTGAAATAGGCACACAATTATTTTCCTCCTCACCAAAAATCCAGCGTTTCCCAGTATCCAGTTCTGTGGCAGGAATGTACAATTCTTTTTTTAGATTTCGAAAATCGTTCGTTTTACCTTCAGGATAAAGAAGTCCAGCCACAAACTTGTCTAAATTATTTAGAGAGAAAATTCCCGGTGGAATAAATTCCTGAAGAATAGACAACAAATCCATAAACGAGGCTTGTCTGCGATTAATCCAACCGTAGCGTATTAAGCTAGGCATTCGCTTGAAAAGAGGCAAAAAGGACTTTAAAATTTCAAACCAGCGAAGATTATAAATATTTTTTCGCTTAAAATTAAGACGGGATTTATCTTCCTGACTAATCCCTTCAAATATTTCCCGTGAAGTATAACCGTTAGCAATTAATGAAGCGATGAGAGCTCCAGCGCTAGTTCCGACAAAAATATCAAACTGGTTGACACAATATGGTCTTTCAAAGAATTCGTCTAAGGCGGTTAAGCATCCAACTTCATACATCGCTCCTGTAATACCTCCTCCTGCTAAACAGAGGGCAATTCTGTCTGTGGCTTTCACAGCTTGGAGCGGTTGTTTTGCAATGCTCTTTATTTTGTCTAAAGTTTCAGAGGGCATTTAATTAGCCTTTACTGTATTGAGATTCAAATCTTTGTTTTTTTTGACAAGTAATTATTAAAAGAATTTTTACTGGATTTCTATTTAATTAATTGGATATCAACTCTTTTTCAGATGATCCAAATTTCAAGGACTGAGTAATGAGACTCAGAAAGTTTTTGGTTGCTCCTGTTTTAAGGTTTTATTAAAAAAGGCTACTACTTTTTCACGATAAATGGGATCATTAAATAAATCAGAGTGATTCCTCCCACTTATCACCTGTTTTTCTGCTGAGTTTGCGTTTTTAAAAAGCTTTTCTAACTGGTCTGGTGTTACTACCTGGTCTAGTTCTCCATGTAGTAGCAAAACCGGGACTGAAATCTTACTGATTTGCTCTACAGGATTAATCGACGAAAGCGGTTTACCAGCACGTTTTTCCCAAAATTTCTGAATTAAAAATCGAAAGGGAAAGGAGGGTAATTTACGCCAGCGAAGCATCTGCGTGGTCAGGTCTGAAAAATCTGCAAAGCCTGAACTGCTGGCAACCGCTTTTATTCGATTGTCTTGGCTAGCTTTTAAAATAGAAGCAGCGGCTCCCATAGAATGTCCGAAAAGTCCAATTGCAGTACAATTAACTTCGGGACGATTTAAGGTATAGTTTACCACAGCATCTAAATCTTCGAGAATGCGATACATAGTAACATACTCTCCTGAATCACTGTCGCCGTGCCCCCTTACGTCATACAGGATTAAATGGAATCCAGCCTGGTGAAGAAATTCAGCATAGGGCAACATCTGCTCCGCACTTCGCCCCCAACCATGAGTTAAAATCAAAGTCGGTGCTTTTTGGCTTTCTGAAAAACATTCTTTAGGGGCAGGAATAAACCAGCCCTTTAAGATTAATCCATCACTAAGTACAGAGAAGTCCTTAAATTGCATCTGGAAGGCTTGAGGGTTTTTGGCTTTTGGAATGTGGGTTGGAACCAAACTGGTTCGAGCTATGTACCAAGAAAATCCAATTACGAAAATTACTACTACCAGCAAGACCGGTAAAAGTGATAAAAGTATTCCTGAAATCATATTGTTACCTTACTTCAAATTATGTACCCAAGGCTTTGGGAATATTTCACTTAATGTTTATGTTTGACAAACCTATATTCTTTAGGCCATAATTCTCTATTCTCCAATCCCGAATTTCTAATCCCCAATCCTTAAAACTTAAACCCCAACTCCTTCTTCAAAAATTCCCCAGTATAAGAGCATTTAGTTTTTGCGACTTCTTCAGGCGTACCAGTGGCAATCACGCGGCCCCCTTCATCTCCACCTTCTGGGCCTAAATCAATAATGTAATCAGCGGTTTTAATTACCTCTAAATTATGTTCGATAACAATGACCGTGTTGCCCTTCTCAACCAATCGGTTCAATACATTCAATAACATTTTGATGTCCTCAAAATGCAGACCCGTCGTGGGTTCATCCAAAATATACAAGGTTTGATCGGTACTGACTTTGGACAGCTCTGTGGAGAGTTTAACCCGTTGAGCTTCTCCACCGGAGAGCGTGGTCGCCTGTTGTCCCAAGTGGATGTACCCCAATCCCACATCGTACAGGGTTTTAAGCTTTCTTTTAATTCGTGGAATGTGCTCAAAAAACTGTAGTGCTTCGCTGACCGTCATGTCCAATACTTCAGCAATGGATTTGCCCTTATACTTAATTTCCAGAGTTTCGCGGTTGTAGCGTTTACCTTTACACACCTCGCAGTTCACATACACATCGGGCAGAAAATGCATTTCAATTTTAATGAGGCCATCGCCCTGGCAGGCTTCGCAACGGCCTCCTTTGACATTAAAACTGAATCGGCCTGGTTTGTACCCACGAATCTTAGCTTCAGGGAGCTGGGCAAACAGATCTCGAATATAAGTAAAAAGACCTGTGTAGGTCGCTGGATTAGAGCGCGGTGTGCGGCCAATAGGGGATTGATCGATGTCGATGACTTTGTCTATGTTTTCAAGAGCCTCAATTTTTTTATATTCCAAGGGTGCTTCTTTGCTTCTATAAAAATGCTTGGCAAGAATCCGGTAAAGGGTTTCGTTAATTAAAGTACTCTTACCAGAACCGGAAACTCCTGTTACACAGTTGAAAACACCAAGAGGAATCTTTACATCTATCTTTTTTAAATTATTTCCAGCGGCTCCATTGAGCGTGATAAACTTTCCATTTCCCTTTCTACGTTTTTTTGGAACTTGGATAAATTTTTTACCAGAAATGTATTCACCTGTCAGAGACTTGCCATTTTGGGTTATTTCTTTGGGGGGACCTGTAGCCACCACAAAGCCGCCATGGATTCCAGCCCCTGGGCCTAAATCTACAATATAATCCGCTCTCTCAATGGTCTCTCGATCATGTTCCACGACCACTACCGTATTTCCCAAATCACGAAGTCGAGTCAATGTATTAAGCAAACGCTGGTTGTCCCTTTGATGCAAACCGATTGATGGTTCGTCAAGAATGTAAAGCACGCCCACCAATTGAGATCCCACTTGAGTGGCTAGCCGAATCCTTTGGGCTTCTCCGCCAGATAATGTACCTGCACTCCGGTCTATAGTCAGATATTCTAATCCTACATTTACTAAAAAGCCTAAACGTTCTCGAATCTCTTTGAGAATTTGATGAGCGATAGCTTCTTCCCGTGGGTTTAATTTTAAATTAGTGAAGAATTCAAAAGCTTCTTTGATGGACATTGCGGTGATCGCTTTAATATTTTTATCCCCAATTCGCACAGCCAATGCTTCATTTCGTAATCGTGCTCCATGGCAATTTGGGCATGGTTTTACATTCATGTATTCTTCGATCCAGGTCCGAATATATTGAGAATCGGTCTGTTTATAGCGACGCTCCAGATTAGGAATCACCCCCTCATAGTTAGTCGTGAATTCTGCATGAACCTTCTTACTTTCCCGCATGTAAACGAAACGGATTTCTTCTCCTTTAGAACCATATAACAATATAGACTGGTGTTCTGGTGATAATTTGTCCCATGGTGTGTCTAAATCAAAGTCATAATGCTCCGACACAGCCCGCAATTGGTTGAAGTACCAGCCATCTCGATTTTCTCCCCAAGGATCAATAGCGCCCTGAAGCAACGTCAGCTTAGGATCGGGAACCACCAACTCTGGGTCCACTTCCATGGTGGTGCCCAAACCGTTGCAGGTAGGACAGGCACCATAAGGACTGTTGAAAGAAAATATCCGTGGAGCCAATTCCTCGTAGGAAATACCACAATCTGTACAGGCAAAATGCTCGCTGTACAGCAGCTCCTTAGATTTGCCATCAGCCTCATGATTTAAAATATCAATCAGGACAATTCCCGAAGCAATGCCCAAAGCCGTTTCGAGGGAGTCAGCTAACCGGGTGTTAATTTTGGGGTCAACCACTAAGCGATCAACTATAATTTCAATATCATGTTTTTTGTTTTTGTCCAGTTTAATTTCGCTGGACAAATCATACATATTGCCATCTACTCGAACACGTACAAAGCCATCCCTTCGGGCTTCTTCAAAAACTTCTCGATATTCACCTTTACGACCGCGAATAATAGGAGCCAATACTTGGATTTTCGTACTTTTAGGTAATCCCAAGACACTGTCTACAATCTGCTGTACTGTCTGACGCTGAATGGGTTTGCCGCAGTTATAGCAATAGGGTTTTCCAATTCGAGCAAACAGCAGCCGCAAATAGTCGTAAATTTCCGTTACGGTACCGACCGTTGATCGCGGATTTTGACCGGCTTTCCTCTGCTCAATAGAAATAGCCGGGGAGAGTCCCTCGATATAATCCACATCAGGTTTTTCCATGAGTCCCAAGAACTGTCGGGCGTAAGCTGAAAGAGATTCCACATAGCGCCGCTGTCCTTCTGCATAGATGGTATCAAAGGCCAAAGAGGACTTACCAGAGCCCGAAATCCCTGTGATAACCACCAATCGATCTCGCGGAATTTCCAGATTAATATTTTTTAAATTATGCTCTCGGGCCCCTTTGATGATGATTTTATCTGACATGGTTCGGAATACTTTTCTCAATTACACAATTAAAAAATTTGCAACTAACAATAAATTTCATTATAATTTAAATAATCTTAGGAATTAGCATATAAAAAAGCACTTCGATCGAATTACATTATTTGGTGCTTGTAATTTGGTGCTTATCCCAAAAATATTTAGCCAGTAGGGTGAAAAATTTTTTGCCCAAAAAGCATCACTTTTATTCGTACTATACTAATACCCCACCGCACCTCCATTTGGACTTCTTGGATCCGCAGCACCTATCCGATAACCTGTTTCGGGATCAATCATAATGCCCATGGTCCGACCTTTTGTTCTATCATACCAATCAATCTTATGCCCCATTTCTTCTAACAATTGAATTGAATCCACTGTAGTACCCCATTTCTCGATTTTAATAAGATCGGGAAGCCACTGGTGGTTAAATCTCGGTGCATCGATGGCTTCGAAAATATTCATGTCGAAATCAACCACATTTAATATCGTTTGTAATACCGTGTTAATAATCGCGCGGCCTCCGGGACTACCGATGACCATAAACGTCTTACCATCTTTGGCTACAATCGTTGGCGTCATGGATGAGAGCATGCGTTTGCCGGGCTGAATCAAGTTAGGCTTGGTGCCAATAAGGCCCGTAGTGTCTGTGCGACCTGGCCAGGGATTGAAATCACCCATTTCGTTATTAAGCAAAAACCCGGCGCCGTCTACGACAATTTTTGAGCCAAACCAATGCTCTAAAGTATAGGTGTTGGATACTGCATTCCCCTGAGCATCTACTACTGAAAAATGCGTGGTTTCTTTAGATTCCAATGTCCAATCAAAATGGTTTGGATCACTCACGGATGCTTTTCCCAGATACAGGGTGTTTCTGAGTTCTTCGCCATGCTTTTTGGAAATCAACCAATCTACCGGCATTTCAGAATTAAAATCTGGGTCTCCTAAATATTGGGCTCGGTCCGCGTAAGCCCGGCGCATGGCTTCTGCAACCAAATGAATATACGCTGCGGAATTGTGTCCTAATTCCGTCAAATTATATCCTTCCAAAATATTGAGCATAATGGATAAAGTCACGCCACCGGAACTTGGGGGTGGCATTGAGTAAATTTTGTAGCCTCGATAACTTGTCTCCACAGGTTTCCGAATTTTGGCCTGGTAAGCGGCTAAATCTTCTTTGTTGATCAAGCCCCCGTGAGCTTTCATGTCTTTTGCAATGAGCGCAGCCGTCTTGCCTGAATAAAATCCATTTCTACCATGTTTTGCAATTCTTTTTAGTGTGGCTGCCAGATCTTTCTGGATAAGAATTTCTTCGGGCTGGTAGGGCTCCTCACTGTTTTTTAAAAATGCTTTGGCAGAAGCAGGGTATTGTTTAAACTCCTTGGCTAAATAAGTTAAATCACGACTCAAAGCATAGGATACTGGAAACCCGTGGCGAGCTAATTCAATGGCAGGTTTAATGACCTCTTTGAGGCGCATGGTACCGAATTTTTCTAGTGCCAAAGTAAACCCGGCCACGGTTCCCGGAACGCCTACTGCTAAATAACCTTGGTGATTTAAATTTTTTATCAAGTTGCCATTTTCATCCAAATACATCTTTTCATGTGCCGCTTGCGGAGCTTTTTCACGATAGTCAATGGTAGTCGCTCTTCCGTCAGCAAATCTAATCAGCATAAACCCGCCACCGCCAATATTTCCGGCCGCTGGATGCACCACCGCCAGAGCAAAGCCTGTAGCTACCGCCGCATCTACTGCATTCCCCCCTTTTCTTAGAATTTTTACCCCTACCTCAGAGGCGATACGTTCTGTTGAGACGACCATGCCGTGTTTGGCATAAACTGGCCATTTTTTTGCACAAATTTGATCAGCATTTATTAAAAGGCTAAAAAGAAGGAGTATAAAGATAAATATAGTTTTCCAAAATTTATTCATTTCCCCTCCAATTAAATTATCCATTAAAAAAATTCTACTTCCCTACGTTCATGGAGTAAATATAAAAAATTGTAACCGATTTTAAAAGCAATTTCTCGATTCCCAATAATTTTTCTATAATTTGTAATCCTCTTGTTCAGAACCTTATAGTATTACCAATCAAATCTTTGTTTTTTGTGTAAGATATATTATATATCCCGGAATAATAAATGGTGATTGTTCCATTGTTGCATTGTTAAATTGTTGAATTACTTGATTCTTGGTAATATGAATACATAATGGTTCGACCGTTCATCAATGGAACAATGAGACAATGAAGCAATTATGAATTATATTAACTATTTTATTCATAATTCTAAATTCATAATTCAACATTGCGGC
>JBHIAC010000120.1:0-10336 GCA_046758365.1 bacterium | reverse complement strand
TAGTTACAACTAAAATTACGAATTCCTATGGTCATATGATACAAACTTTAAATAAGGTCATATGCGAGAGGTTCAAACTAATTTGCTCATTTTTTATTTGAATAAAAAAATAATATTGTTAAATTTAAAAAGAGAGTTTTAACCTAATAAATAGTGAAAATTGCCCATGAACCTCTATGCAATCATAATTTTAACAACCATTATTATTAGTTATTTACTAAGCCTCATCACGGAAGCCCTCAATTTGAAAGCACTTCGCGAGGACTTGCCTGAAGAGTTTGAAGGCGTTTATGATGCGGAAGCTTACAAAAAGTCGCAAGAATACACCCGCGTCAAAACAAAGTTTGGTTTTATTACTTCGACTTTTAGCATTGCCCTTACCCTAATCTTCTGGTTCGCAGGTGGATTCAATTTTCTCGATCAGATAGTTCGAAGCTGGAACCTACACATTATTTTAACAGGCATTGCTTATATCGGTATTTTGATTTTTATAAAAGCCTTGCTGTCCCTGCCGTTCAGTATTTATGCAACCTTTGTCATCGAAGAACGATTTGGTTTCAATAAAACGACGCCCGTCACATTTGTAACTGATATTTTAAAAGAACTCATGCTTGCCGTAGTATTAGGTGGTCCTTTGTTAGCGGGGGTGTTGGCTTTTTTACAATATGCCGGCGCCTTAGCCTGGGTATACTGCTGGATTGCTACTACTATATTTATTTTGTTTGTGGATTTTATTGCACCCACCTGGATTATGCCGCTTTTTAACAAGTTCACCCCGCTGGAAGACGGGGAGTTAAAAAAAGCTATAATATCGTATGCCCATTCTGTAAAATTTGCCCTTCAAAATGTTTTTGTCATGGACGGCTCCAAGCGCTCCAGCAAAACCAACGCATTCTTTACCGGCTTTGGAAAAAACAAACGAATTGCCCTGTTTGATACCTTAATCGAAAAACATACTGTTCCCGAATTGGTAGCCGTACTCGCCCATGAGATTGGCCATTACAAGAAAAAGCATATTTTGCAAGGAATGATAATCAGTATAATCCACATGGGTGTAATGTTTTTCTTATTATCTATCTTTATCAGTCACGAAGGATTATTTACGGCCTTTTATATGGAACATATTTCCATTTACGCCGGCCTCATTTTCTTCGGCATGCTTTATGCCCCCATCGAGCTTATTTTGTCAATTTTTATGCAAATCTTTTCTCGTAAAAACGAATATGAAGCCGATCGTTTTGCTGTCGAAACCATTGAAAATTACAATTCAATGGTTGAAGCATTAAAGAAACTCTCAGTGCACAACCTGTCAAATCTCACTCCACATTCTTTATATGTATTCTTGAATTATTCTCATCCACCGACGCTTGAGCGAATAAAAGCAATACGCGAGTTGGCAAAGCCTCATTAATAAAGATTGCCTTTGCATCCAAACAAATAAATATCATAAAAATAGTAAATCGTTTCATAATACAAATCCTCCTTTAATTTTGGTGTATTTAAAATAAAAATTTAAGGTTCTTCTGAAAATTAGTTGCAAATATTTAATCACAGCGATGAAAAGCATGTGTGGATTAAGTGAGAGTATTTGTAACCGCGATAAATTTTTATGATCATTCAGACTATCTAAAAAGTTGTAATATAAGTGAAATTATTATCATAACTATTGACTATTGTAGTAGAATTACTATCTTAATTATTAAGAATAATGGTTTCCAAAAGGAGATCCCATGTTTTGATATTTAGTAATTATTTTCGTTAATTAAATTGGCATTAGATATAAATCTTTTGTCGAATCTATACATATTGCTCTCTTATTTTGGGTTGGTTTAATTCCTCGCGAGGCCTCCATGTCATCTAATAGCCATATTTACCCGCAACGATATGCGAATCGACGCAGATTATTATTCCGCAGTATCCTTTAATTGCATGTAATATCATTTAAGAGAATTAAAAAGATAATGAAAATTGGCGCAGCACCTAAGTGCTTTAATAGTTGGATAATCGAATGTCATAATTATCAAGGTGATTTAAACAGTTCTCACAACTCAATTACTTTAGAATTCGATTTCAGAAGAAGCTTGGCTATTATAATATTTTTGGGGGTATTAACGATGAATTTTAACCAAATTAATTATAATCTCTCAATAATCAAACCTCTGATGCCATTCTGACATAAGATGAGCCAAGTATAGGCTGAGAATTATTAATAACGAATCTTGGCTATCACTCAATGCAACTCATAATTCCTACATTCCTATCTGCGAGGGCATGAATTTGATGAGTGCATGTTTCATTACAATTTCACATAAAATCTACTGGATTGTTGGCGTCATCTTCAGGACTGACAGGTTTCGTACGGAAGGTTACCGTTTTTCTCGTATGTCTTCAGCCAGTTGTGTTAATTTGAAATTTTTTGACATCCTTATATGTATAGTCACTCTGATTTTTTTCTTTAATGGCTGCTCCCTAAAACGCCTGGCCGTAAACTCACTGGCTGATGCATTGATAAGCGAAAGTAGCAGTGTATATGCTACAGATGACGATCCCGAACTCGTTGGTGAGGCCCTGCCTTTCGCTCTCAAAACAACAGAATCATTACTGCAGATAACTCCAAAGCACAAGGGGCTGCTGATCACGGCTGCATCGGGATTCGTCCAGTATGCTCACGCTTATGTACTGTGGCCAGCTAACTCTTTGGAATCTCATGACCTTGCGGTGGCCCGTAAAGGTCGGGCCAGAGCCAAACGCTTATTCCTTAGAGCACGTGAATATGGATTAAGGGCCTTGGAATTAAGCTCACCTGGAATTACCCAAGCGCTGATCAACGACCCATTAGCCGCTGTTGCCAAACTCGATCGTGCAGATGTCCCAGCACTTTATTGGACTGGTGCGGCTTGGGGTTCCGCTATCTCGGTTGCAAAAGACGATATGGCCCTGGTCGGTGACGTGCCAATTGTGCGGTCGCTGTTGCAACGAGCCCTAGAACTGAACGAAAGCTGGGGGGACGGCGCCATCCACGAATTCTTCCTGGTCTTTGAAGCAGGCCGTTCTGAGGCTGACGGTGGCGGAATAGAACCAGCAGAAACCCACGTCGCTCGCGCCATGGAACTTAACGGCGGTCGTTCAATAACGCCTTTGGTCTCACTGGCTGAGACGGTTTGCGTTCGACAACAGAACCGAAACCGCTTCAAGTCACTCCTATTAAAAGCATTAGCTTTTGACGTCAACCTTTACCCGGAGAAACGCTTATCGAACATCCTGGCGCAACGTCGGGCCGAAGAATTGCTTGATAATATTGATGAGCTATTTTTCGTGGATGATGAAATTAAAGAAAAAAAAGAACCACACACAAATTAGTAAAATTTTAAAGTCACGGACAGACAAATGGAGGATGTCTCATGATGAGCCCTTATCTAAGCAGCAAAATATTAGCTAAGACATTAGTCTTTGTATGCTTAACATTTCAAACCATTGCCACATCTTTAAATGCCAACCCTTTTTCTAAAGCTAAAGATATCAAGCCTATTATTATCAAACTGGCCACCTTGGCCCCTAGAGGATCCCCCTGGCATGAGATTCTTAAAAACATGGCGGCCGAATGGTCACAAGCCAGTAATGGTCAAGTCGTACTGCGAATTTACCCAGGTGGCGTAGCTGGGGATGAATCAGACATGGTTCGCAAGATACGCATTGGCCAATTACAAGCCGCTGCCATTAGCAACAGTGGCTTGAGCCGTATTGCTACTGAAATTACAGTATTGACCATCCCGATGGCTGTAGAGTCTTGGGAAGATTTAGACCGGGTGAGAAAAGTTATGGCTCCGCGTCTGGAAGCGCTTCTGGAAGAAAGGGGTTTTATCGTACTCAATTGGGGGGACGCAGGTTGGGTTCGATTCTTTGTGCCAGAATCCGATCCCTCCGTTAAAACAGTGAAAAAGGCCAAGCTATTCGTCTGGGCTGGCGATGATAGAACACTGGAAATTTGGAAGGCCTCGGGCTTCAATGCTATTCCTTTATCTGCAACGGACATCCTACCTGGTCTTCAAACCGGCATGATAAATGCATTCAACACCACCCCTATTATGGCTTTAGCAAGCCAATGGTTCCCTTTTACCCCCTATATGATTGATATGCCCTGGGCCCCTTTGGTTGGGGCTACTGTGGTTAGCTGTCAAGCCTGGCATAAGATACCTGAGACGCTACGTCCGCTGTTGAAACAGATTGCCCAGAAGATCGGCTCACGACTCCAGGTAGAAATCCGCCGGATGGAAGCGGAGGCGATTGCTGAGATGCAGAAGCGGAGCCTAAAAGTAATTAAGCCCACTGAAAAACAGGCGAAAGAATGGCGCACGGTTATAGAAGCTGTTTATCCTAAAATCCGTGGTCCAATCGTTCCTGAAGAATGGTTTGATGACGCTTTACAAGCCGCAGGTGAAATCTCGACTAATGGACGTTAATGTTATCGCTGCCAGCTACTTCGATATCGATATATCGAAAATCAAGAATCTGGTTGTTCGCATAGCCTCTGGGCTCATGGCAATGGCTTTATTTGCCATGGTCATGATTCCTTTACTTGAGATGGTGGGGCGTCGCTTTTCTGGGATTGGAATTCCGGGTGCAGCCCGCTGGGTGCAGCACCTAACTCTCTGGCTCGGCATGCTGGGTGCAATCTTAGCAACCTTTCAAAACCGTCACCTTTCTATTGCCACCGCCAAAATTTTGAGAGTGAAAAGATTCAAATCTTTGTTCAACTTCCTGAGCGGAACCGGCGCCGTCAGCATTCTCCTCTGTCTGACTTGGGCCTCAATTATACTGGTACATAGCCAAAGGGATAGCCCAGAAATGTTAGGCGGATGGCTACCAATCTGGATCGCTCAGTTGGCCATGCCGTTAGCTTTTTTATGTATGGCCTTTGGCACGGTCCTGACAAGTGCGCGTGATCGGCATACGCGATTATTTTTGTTGCTGTTGGCTATGCTTTTAGGCCCAGCGTTAACCCTGCTCCCAGAGGGATTAAGGCCCCACCTTACCAACCCAGGTCTTTTTGTGATGTTACTGTTAGCCATATTGGGTATGCCGCTCTATGCGGTTTTAGGCGGAGCCGGTCTTGTGTTATTTTATACCGCCGAGATTCCCATTGCCGCAATACCCGCAGAAACCTATCGAATTGTTACCCAGCCCGTTCTGCCAAGCATACCTTTGTTTGCACTGGCTGGAACGGTGCTGGCAGCAGGGGAGGCGCCTCGTAGGCTGGTCCGCCTGGTTCAGGCATGGACGAGCTGGTTGCCTGGTGGCCCGTCTCTGTCTACGGTCATTGCCTGCGCAATGTTTACAGCACTCACAGGCGCCTCTGGTGTCACAATCTTAGCTTTAGGGGCATTGCTGTTACCTATAATGCTAGCCGTAAAACACAAGGAGCGCTTCAGCATTGGCCTGCTCACAGCCTCCGGTTCTGTTGGACTGCTATTCCCGCCAAGCTTACCGGTAATTCTTTACGGCATTTACGGTCGGGTGGCGATTGACCGTCTTTTCATGGCAGCATTTGTGCCAGGCGTACTGCTTGTGGCCATGTTAGCTGGTTTCAGCTTATATATGGGGCGGCATCGGAAATTGCAAAAACCAAAATTCGAATTGCGAGAAGCCGCGGCCGCAACTTGGTCTGCCAAAGGATACTTGATATTACCCATTGTAGTGCTGGTTGGTCTATTCGGTGGCATGATGACCTTGGTAGAGACCGCCGCCCTCACGGCTTTTTGGGCCATTCTGCTGGAGACCATTTTTCATAGACGGCTCAACTTGCGCAGCGATCTACCCAAGGCCATGATTGAATCGGCTGTACTCGTAGGCGCACTCTTGGCCGTGATGGGCTTAGCACTGGGACTCGTTTCCTATATGGTGGATGCCGAAATCCCACAACGGGCAATTGAATGGGTACAAGGTGCTATAAATTCGAAGCTAGTTTTCCTATTGGTTCTTAATAGTATGCTACTTCTGGTCGGCGCATTAATGGATATTTTCTCAGCTATCGTAATCGTCGTCCCATTAATCGTTCCGATTGGCATGGCTTTCGGAATCGATCCCGCACACCTTGGCGTGATTTTTCTGGCAAATCTTGAATTGGGCTATCTTACACCTCCTGTGGGTATGAATCTCTTTCTCTCCTCTTTGCGTTTTAAGCGTCCGCTGTTTGAGATCTGGCGCACGGTTGTACCCTTTCTGGTGATCTTTGCCGCCTGGGTTTTGTTGATTACTTACGTCCCGGCATTGACCGTGGGTGTTTTAGAACTCTTCGGGCATTGATTCTTAACCAATTAGCAACCTTCCTTGATTTCTTAAAGTAAAACCATTATAGTATTACCAATCAAATATTTGTTTTTTGGGGCATGAAAATTTTGTCCAAAAGGGGCAGCACCGCAACACGGAAATAAAGATATAGGGAGATAAGGATATAAGGATATAAGGATTACTTATCTTACATGACTGCTAAACCTTATACCTTATTCCCTTATACCCTTGATGAGGTAGAGAAGATGAAAGCATCGAATAATCCAATGCTGCGGGAAATATTGACTTCGGGAGTAGAATTATAAGATTAATAAATCTTGCCTGCAGAGATAGAATTCTGCTTTTTTCTTTTCTTTCAATCAGATCAAAACCTACCAAAAATCTTGATTTTTTATTGTAAATAGGTTATCTTTATAATTAAATTGTAATAAAATCGGGTGGGAAGGAATCGACTTCGCACTAATTCCCAAGAAAACCTACAAATTAATTCTTAATGGACAAACGCCCCTTGCTGGTTAATAGTAAGAGGCGTTTTAAATGTATTGCGATGTTAAGTCGTATAAACGAAAATAAAAGTATGGTTTATGATGCCATCATCATTGGTAGTGGTTTCGGTGGGTCGATGGTAGCGCATGTTTTAGTTAATGCTGGGCTCAAGGTGCTCATGCTCGAGCGAGGTGATTGGGTGCCGCGTGGACTTGATAACTGGGCTCCTAATGGCTCGGTAGACTTAACGCCCTTTTTCTCCAAAGAAACTCCGTATCAGGTGTTGGCGGGTGGTAACAATAAAATTATGGGAACTTACACCTGTGTAGGGGGTCCCTCGGTGTTTTATGGCGGCGTTTCCATGCGATTGCGCGAAGCCGACTTTGAATCTGACCCAGAAATCGTCGGAGATTCAGGCGCTTGTTGGCCTTTTAAATACACTGAGTTGGAACCGTACTACACTTGTGCGGAAAAAATTCTAAACATCGCTGGAGAAGCTGGCGGTGATCCAACCGAGCCTTATCGTAGTGCTCCATATCCGCAGGCGCTTAATGAGCTTTCCCACACTTCGAGAATGATTCAAACGGCGTCGCAAGAGTTGGGTTTAAGTCCCTTTCGTCTGCCGCTGGCCATTAACTATTTGTCCAATAATGAGCGAACACCATGTCAGGCCTGCACTACCTGCGACACCTTTGCCTGCGCAGTCCAAGCCAAAAATGATCTGGCCACTTGTGTGATCCCCGCACTTATGAACAAAGGACTTGAGTTGAAGGCAAACACGGCTGCTGTAAAGTTTGTTTTAAATGGTCATCGGATCACTCATGTGGAATGTTTCGACAAAAAGGCAAGCCAAAAAGTAAACTATTCTGCCAAGTTGTTTATCCTTTCTGCGGGTGCCATGGCTTCCCCTCATCTACTGTTAGCTTCTAAACTACAGCGTCAAAACCCAGGAGGACATACCATCGGTCGTTATTTAATGCGTCACTGCAACGCTATTGCCTTTGGCTCCTTTCCAAGTCCTCCTGACAAGGCCAATCAATTTCATAAACAACTTGGCATACACGATTTCTATTTCGGACATCCAACGATAAACAAACCTTTCCGAAAACTGGGAAGTATACAGCAGGTACAGACCCCGCCGATTGGCCTGGTGCACGCCCTGTTGCCGAAACCCTTAGGGCAAATTCTGGGATTCGCGGTAAAACATTTGACCGGGCTTCTAGTCATGGCTGAAGATCAACCTCGTTATGAAAATTATGTAGCTATTGACTGGCGAACAACCGACCGCTTTGGCCTGCCGCAGCTACTTGTCACTCATCATTACACAAAGCGTGACTACTCCGCTCGAAGAGCATTAATCAATAAAGCCAAAAAAATTCTACACAAAGCCGGCGCTTTGTTTTGTTACATCCATAAAATTAAAACCTTTTCCCATGCGGTTGGTACGGTGCGCATGGGCGAAGAGCCAAAAACCTCGGCTCTTGATCCGTATTGTCAGTTCCGTGGTGTCGAAAACCTTTTTGTAGTGGACGGAAGTTTTATGCCTACTTCAGGCGGGCTGAATCCCAGTCTAACCATTTCAGCCAATGCCCTGCGAGTAGGCGAATATATTGTGCAAAATTTTTAGGAGCGTATTTAAAATTGGCTGAACTTAAAGAAAAAACACTAAATCTTGCTTTCCTCGGCTGTGGTTTCGCTACCAGACTCCACAGTAAAACTTTAACTGGTCTTAACGATAAGGTTCGTCGATATTACGCCAGCAGAAACAAAGAGAAAGCGATCGCCTATTGCCGTAAATATAAAGGTCATGGATATTTCGAGTCGTATAATGCCGCCATCAATGACCCAAACATGGATGTCATTCTGGTGGCCACTCCGCCAGTGCAACATCTCGAACTAACCTTGCAGGCCTTGCGTGCGGGTAAGCATGTCATCGTAGAAAAACCACCATTTTTACACTCAACCGATTTTGACAGGGTCCGTCAAGTGCAGGCTGAGACCGGCCGGCGCATTCTGGTGGCTGAAAATTACTTTTACAAACCCCTGGCCATAAGACTGCGGCAAATCATTAGCGAAGGACTCATCGGTGACGTGCGATTTGTCCATGTAAATGCCCTCAAAAAACAAAAAACCGAAGATTGGCGAGATGACGCTTCTGTTTCCGGCGGCGGAGCCCTGTTTGAAGGCGGTATCCACTGGATTAATTTTATCGCCAATTTAGGACTAAAAATCAAATATGCGCGTGGCTTTCGTCCGGGCGCAAAAAAGGGCCTGGAAAAGAGCATGCTCGTGGCCATCCAGTATGAAGAAGGTCCGGTAGGCGCTTTTTATTATTCCTGGGAAATACCCTCACTGTTCAAAGGACTGCGGCTTTCAAAAATATATGGAACGAAAGGTTCTATTACCTTTGAATCTAACGGAGTTTTTATTTTTGTTAGAGGAAAAAAGAAACGTTTTATCATTCCGAAACTCGCCGACATCGCTGGTTACAAGAACATGTTCCAGGATTTCATTCAATGTTTGCGCGAGGATAAAGATCCCCAGTTCAGTCTCGATTTGGCACAAATAGATTTGAAGCTAATAGAGGATATATATCAATCACTTAACAATTAATCAATGGAGGCAAATGAACCGCTTATGAATCTACTCAGCGCTCTCATCATCGGACTCATTGCAGGTACCCACTCCGCCACTTGGGGTATGTACAAGGATGCGCCTTACGAAGGATTCACTTGGAGGAAATATTTTCGCAGTACAATACTCAGCGGGCTCATCGCTGTCGTGGTTGTGCTTATCACGAAACTTAATGTGACCAATGCTCCTAACATGGTGGTACTGTACGGCTTTACTTATGTTATAGAACGCGCTATGGTCGAATTTTACAAAACCTTTTTACGTGAAGAAGACCAATCTAAGTATTTCATTCCCATGCAGTTTAGTGTAAAGGGTGAGGTAGTAAATAGTCGGGCGCTCCGTTTATCGGTTGGTGCTGCTTATATGACAGGTGTGTTGCTTGTAGTTTATGGTATCAATTATTTACAAAAAGTAGACTTTAGAGTGCCCAGCTTGATTGTGGTACTAGCTATTGGCAGTATTGGCGGGTGGATTTCGGCTATTGGCGGCGCCTGGAAAGATGCCCCCAAAGAGGGCTTTGAACTCCTTAAGTTTTTTCGCAGCCCAGTTATTGCGCTGATTTGTGCTTTGATACTTGCCAATTTTGCGGTTAACTACGTGCTTATTTCCATGGGCGCGTTAGGATACACGGTCGGCACCATTGAAACCTACAAAACTTTTTTCTTTCCAAGCAAGCCGCGGGGCAAATTTGCGGGAAAAGAAATAAAGTATCCGGAAATACTCGTGAAAAGAAAAAGATTTGTGCCTCTATATGTAACTATTTGGTTAGTTGTCATCATAACTTTTGTTGTTGCTTTTATGCAGCCTCATGAAGGGCTGATTTAGCATATATTTATTGCTAATTAGTGTTTGAACGAAAACTCGACCATCAAGGTCATTCCGGCAATCTTTAAGCCGGCCTGTCCCGAACTCGATTCGGGGAATCTCA
>JBHIAC010000119.1:0-10355 GCA_046758365.1 bacterium | reverse complement strand
TGCGGTAGTAAGCTTCGTAGTAGCCTGCCGAGAGCACGTAGGTGCCGAGCATAATTCTGCGCTTAACTTCCTCGCCAAAGCCCTGACTCCTACTTTTAACATATATCTCTTCCAATTCTTTAGCGCCTTCGACGCGAAAGCCATAGCGGGCGCCATCGTATCGAGCTAAATTTGAGGAAGCTTCAGCCGTGGCAAGAATGTAATAGGTAGCGATGGCATAATCTGTGTGAGGTAAAGAAACCTCTTTAAAAGTAGCGCCACTGTTCTTCAAAAGCTTAATGGTGTTTTCAATCGAGTTACGCACTTCTTCATGAAGCCCTTCAGCGAAATATTCTTTAGGTAGTCCGATATTTAAACCTTTAACATCTTTACCAATAGCTTGAGAAAAATTTGGCACTGGAATCGGAACAGAGGTCGCATCTCTTTTGTCGGGCCCCGATATAACTTCGAGCAGCAAAGCGGCATCTTCAACGATATGGGTAATCGGCCCGATCTGGTCCAAAGATGAAGCAAAGGCTACCAAACCAAAACGGGAGACTCGTCCGTAAGTTGGTTTGATTCCAACTACCCCGCAGAATGAAGCCGGTTGCCGAATGGACCCACCCGTATCGCTCCCCAAGGCCGCCATGGCCATTCCCGCGGCTACTGCAACACAGGAACCCCCCGAAGAACCGCCAGGAACTCGCTCCGTATCATGGGGATTTTTTGCAGGCCCAAAGAAGGAAGTTTCATTAGAGCTGCCCATAGCAAATTCATCCATATTGGTTTTACCGATGATGATAGCATCCTGGGCTTCCAATCGCCTGATAACCGTAGCATCATAAGGCGCGACAAAATTCTGCAAAATACGAGATCCACAAGTCACCCGTTCCCCTTCCATCGCCAAAATATCTTTTACCGCCATTATAACTCCAGCCAACTTTCCCGCTTGTTTTGTTTGCACCTTTTTATCTATTTCATTGGCTTTTTCCAAAGCCCTATCCCCTAAAATAAAAATGAAGGCATTAAGATGAGCGCCTTCATTTATATTAGTAAGATATCGTTCAACCAAACTTTTACAGGACCATTCGCCCTGAGCCAAGCCTTCTTTGGCTTTAGTGATGCTTAGCTTACTAATCTCCAAGCTCTACTCCCAATTCATTGGGTCTATTCTTTTTCTCCCGCAGATTTTATTTCAGATTTTTTTTCTTCAATTTCAGGCTCTTTTGTAGCCTGCTTGAATTCCTTTAACCCTTTGCCTAAACCTTTTGCCAGTTCAGGCAGTTTTTTAGCTCCAAACAAAAGTAGGATTATAAAAAAAATCACTAAAATTTCTGGCATTCCTAAGGACATCATATTTCTCCTATAAATTTCTAAGATATTTGTGAATCCATGATTTTTTATTGCATTCATGACATTGGTGTATCTCACCTACGTCATTTAGGACGTGGGATTTATCCTACATCCTTTACAATAAAAGATTATTGCTAACTATTTTTTTGCACTTATGTCATTCATATCTTTTTTAAAATCCTTGTCAATGTCACTTATATCCAGCTCGTCTTTTAATTCACTGGTGGCCTTTTTAAATTCTCGAATTCCTCTTCCTAACCCACGTGCCAGTTCTGGTAATCTTTTTGAACCGAAAAGTAAAAGAATCACCAAGAAAATTAATATCAGTTCTGGCATTCCTATAGAGCCCATTCAAAACACCTCCTTAAAAAATTTAATACCACCTAAGCATGTAAATCGCAATCCCCACTCCAAAGAGTCCAACGATATTAAGTTTGACTGTAAATCCAATGGTGATTGAGAATAACTTCACATCTAATGTTCCAGGCCCCATGGCAAAGGCTGCTGATTTTAAGAAAAAGTCTTTTACAACTCCACTGGGCAACAAAAGACCGATTAATTCCCCTAACAAAGTGCCAATCACTGCCCCTAAAATAATCACTAATACGATCTGCCCGATTGATCTTTTAGCCATCCGGCTGTCCCCTTTCGTTTGAATTTTAGCAATTCATAGGTTAGCGAAAATCACCTCCGTAAAATAATTACATACCTCCCAGTAATTAAAGAACTCAGTTTTAAACGGTCACCAGACTATGCTCAATAATAGCTTGAAAAATCTTAGCACCATCAGTGGAATTTAAAATCTCTTCAGCACAGCGGTCTGGATGAGGCATCATACCCATGATATTTCCAGATTTATTAATTATTCCAGCAATATTTTCTAGTGACCCATTGGGATTGGCTTCATTTGTAATGTTTCCAGTTACATCACAGTATCTGAACAGAACCTGATGGTTTTGATTTAATTCTTCGAGAGTTTCAGGGTCTGCGTAATAAAGTCCTTCAGCATGGGCAATGGGAATTTTAAGTATCTCTCCAATATTACAAACGCGGGTAAAAACTGTATTATCATTTTCAACTCTAAGAAAAACATATTTACATATAAAACGAAGGTTTTTGTTTCTCATTAATGCGCCAGGAAGTAATCCTGCTTCACAGAGAATTTGAAATCCGTTGCAAATTCCAATGACTATTCCTCCATTTTCTGCAAAATCCACCACGGCATTCATCACTGGCGAAAACCGGGCTATAGCGCCTGTGCGTAAATAATCTCCATAAGAAAATCCGCCAGGAAGAAGGATGGCATCATATTCACTGAGGTTTTGTTCTTTATGCCATACAAATTTAATATCTTGGTTAAACACATGCTTCAATACATAATAACAGTCATGATCACAGTTTGAACCAGGAAAAACTATCACACCAAATTTCATTTTAGAGATTTAAATTATTTCTTTGAAATTTCCTCAGACAATTCAAATTTAAAATCTTCAATGACAGGGTTAGCCAGTAGTTTTTTGCACGCTTCAGTAGTTATTCGTTCCGCTTCCTTTTTAGTTACATCATTAAACTTTAATTGAATTAATTTTCCCATGCGCACTTCATAAATCTGGTCAAATCCTAAATTCTCTAAGGCGTGTTTGACCGTTTTGCCTTGAGGATCTAAAATTCCATTTTTCAGTGTTACCAATATTTTCGCTACCACCATTTATCTCCACTTAATCAGGAATTGAAATATCAAAAATTTCCTCCTCTTCTTCATCTTCTTTATCATGATGTACAAGTGAACGAAATAGTCCGAACAAAACAAATCCTAAGATAAGGGGGAATATTGCTTTTTCCCGAAAGAGAAAAATCACTGTCATACCAAGAAGCATAATCGCTAACTGAATGGAGTTCTTTTTATTCTCTCGAAAAGTTAATTTTGGGACATTCTCATACTCTACATTACTTACCATAAGAATGCTTAATAAAATAACCAATGGTGCAAGGATTGGAGCAAATCTTAACCCTTCCCAAAGATCGTAATTAAATATTACATAAGAAGACATCGTAACTGCCATGGATGGAATTGGCAGACCTGAAAAATTTTCTTTTTCAAAGCTTTCCAAATTTACGTTAAACCGTGCTAAACGAATAGCTCCGAAAAGGAGCGGAAAGAAGCTAAAAATAATTCCAGGGGCCGCAATTTTATAAAAAAACACCTGATAAATCAAAATCGAGGGTGCTGCGCCGAATGAAACCACATCAGCAATTGAATCAAACTCAATGCCAAAATCACTATAGCTATTTGTTTTTCTTGCTATTTTCCCGTCAATGGCATCCCAAACAGCCGCAATTATTATCATCCACGAAGCTGTGACAAATTTCCCCTGCAGCGCATTTATAATCGAGAAATACCCGAAGAAAAGATTTAACATAGTAAATAAACTAGGAAACAAATTTCTTTTACTTATCATTGTTCATCACTCCTAAGATGCTTAGTCCCCCTTTTACTTTTTGATTTAATTGAACCTTGATTTCAAAATATTTGGGCAGAAATATATCGACCCGTGAACCGAATTTGATCATGCCAAATCTTTCACCTAATTTTACAACGTTGCCTTCTCGCACGTTGCAAACAATTCTACGAGCTAAAATGCCAGCAATCTGTTTAAAAAGAATCTTGGCCTGATTATTTTCAATTCCAATAATAGTTTGCTCGTTAAAAGTAGAGGCCTCACTTTTATAAGCCTTGATGTAAGAGCCTTGCTGATACTGAAAATAACCTATCGTTCCAGCCAAAGGAATTCGATTTATGTGAACATCAAATAAAGATAAAAAAATGCTTATTCGTGTCGAAGGTGCGTTTATATACTCCTTTTCAAATTCATCTTGAATTTCAATTACTTTTCCATCTGCAGGGGATAATATGGTATTAGAAACATCCGGGATAATACGCTTTGGATCTCGAAAAAAAAATATTGTAAATCCTGTCAGCGCTATACATAGAATAGCCATAATGGTTAAGTGGATGAAAGGCGTAATTATAGCCCCTGCTGTGATTACCCCGGAACCTAAAATCAAACCAACAATTATCCATAACCCTTCTCTACTCAAAAAACCTCCCTTTTTTATTTTACTTCTTTAAAAATCCGTTTTCGTACTTGTTCATAGGCTTCCTCTACTTTGCCTAAACTATGACGGAAGCGATCTTTATCCAGTTTTTCACCGGTTTCAATATCCCATAAACGGCAGGTATCGGGCGATATTTCGTCTGCAAGCATGATTTTGCCTGATTTATTACGGCCAAATTCTAATTTGAAATCGACCAGCAATAAATTTCTGCGGTAAAAGAAAGATTTCAGCACGGCATTTATTTTTTGCGCATATCTTTCAATGAGTTTTAGCTCCTCGGATGACGCGTACCCAAAGGCTAAAATGTGATGCTCATTCAGCATGGGATCATGTTTTTTGTCATCTTTCAGATAATATTCCAAAATAGGGTGTTCAATCTCCTGACCTTCCTTAACACCGTAGCGTTTAACCAGACTCCCAGTAGCAATGTTCCGCATTACAACCTCAAGTGGCATCATATCCAAAATTTTAATAATCATCGAATTATCTGAAAGTGTCTTAACGAAATGTGTTGGAATATGATAACTTTCTAGATAATTAAAAAGATAGGTTGATATCTGATTATTAATGACACCTTTACCCTTAATTTTTCCTTTTTTAACGCCATCGAAAGCTGTGGCATCGTCTTTGAATTCTTGAATCAAGAGATCCTCATTATCTGTTTTGAAGAGAATTTTAGCCTTACCTTCATAATATTTTTTTTTCTTTTTAACAGTTACTTCTTTCAATTTCCCTCACTCCGTTTTTTTAGTAAGTAATTTTATTTTCGTCAATTTCACAATCCAACCCGATTAAAAATATAATCAAGGTTTTTTAGATTTTTATTTAAATCAAAACAATTTTCGATTTCCTCCTCGGACAGCCATTGATGAATTTTTTCATCGGTCAAAATAGCCTCTTTAAAATCCCCCTTAGAATTCCAAACTTCCATGGCCCTGTTTTGAACTAACCGATAAGCATCCTCTCGAGTTGCTCCTTTTTTAGTCAGAGCTAAAAGTAAAGATTGGGAAAAAACTAAGCCTTTCGTTTTTTCTAAATTTCTAATCATATTTTGAGGATATACAATCAAATTCTCAATAATATTTGTAAACTTATTGAGCATGTAATCCAGCGCTATTGTACTATCCGGAAGGATGATACGCTCCACAGAGGAGTGGGTAATGTCCCGCTCATGCCAAAGAGTAACGTTTTCTAAAGCAGCCAATGCGTTAGCTCTAATGATCCGTGCAAGTCCAGCGATTCGCTCACAGGTGATAGGATTTCGTTTGTGAGGCATAGCCGAAGAACCTTTCTGACCTTTGGTAAAGGATTCCTCAACTTCAAGAATCTCAGTCCGTTGTAAATTTCTTATTTCGGTAGCAAATTTTTCTAAAGAGCTAGCGATTAAACCTAGAGTCGTTAAATATTCCGCATGCCGGTCCCGCTGAACAATTTGATTAGAAACGGGCGCTGGTCTTAAATTCAATTTCTCACAAACATATTCTTCAACTCTTGGATCAATATGGGCAAATGTCCCGACTGCACCTGAAATTTTACCTACTGAAATGGTGTCAACAGCTTTTTCCAATCGTTTGATTCCCCGCCCAACTTCATCATACCAAAGGGCTAATTTCAATCCAAAGGTGGTTGGTTCTGCATGGATTCCATGAGAGCGCCCAATGCAAACGGTCTTTTTAAATTCAATGGCTCGCCTCCCTAAAACTTCCTGTAATCGGGAGCATTCTTGCAAAATTAATTGACCGGCCGCACGCATTAGTACCGCTAGAGAAGTATCTAACAGGTCAGAGGAAGTCATACCTAAATGAATATATCGGCTTTCAGGACCAACATATTCAGCAACATTAGTAAGGAAGGCAATTACATCATGTTTGACTATTTCCTCAATTTCAAGAATCCGCGCTTGATTAAAGTTAGCGTGTTCCTTTATTTTAAATAAAGCTTCTTGTGGAATTAATCCCAGTTCTGTTTGAGCTTCGCATGCCAATATTTCTACTTTAAGCCAAGTGCGAAACTTATTTTTATCGCTCCAAATATTAGCTATTTCGGGGCGTGTGTAACGTTCTATCAAGGATTCTACCTCATTTTATTTCAAAGAAATCCGTGCAGACAGCTTGATTAATTGTATATCCCCTCTAATCGCAATTCAATATTAAATTTTCTTTTATCGCGAATAATCGTTAAACTTAACTTGTCCCCACCGCGCAAATCAGAATCTTCAATCATTCTCCAAATATCGTTGGTATCTTTAATAAGGTGATCATTCACTTCAAGGATAATATCTCCAATTTCCAAACCAGCTTTTGCTGCCGGACTATTTTTTTCAATATTAGTAACAAGCACGCCATGAGTAGATTTTAAGCGAAAATAACGGGCAACCAAAGGCGTGATATCTTCCACTTCTAGTCCTGACCAAAATCGTCGGTTAACCTTACCATATTCTTTTAATTCCTTCAGAACCCGTTTAACTCGATTAATAGGAATGGCAAAGCCGAGACCTATTGAACCCGTGTTGTACTGGCTTTCGGTAAATATAAATGCATTAATTCCAATGACTTCTCCCATACTATTAACCAAAGGCCCGCCACTGTTTCCTTGATTTATCGCAGCGTCCGTTTGTATCATGTCCTGATAGACTCTTTTATTTTCCTGCTTACCAAAATCGCGATCAACAGCACTTACCACACCTACGGTTACGGTTGGCTTTGCATTTATTTCAAACAGCCCAAAAGGATTACCTAAAGCGATGACCCATTCACCAATTATCACGTTGTCTGAATTGCCAAATTTTATATAATGATAGTTTTCACCCTTGATTTTGAGCAAAGCGACATCTGTGATATAGTCCAAACCTACTAACTCGGCTTGATTGGTTGAGCCATCGGATAGAGTTACAAGAATTTCAGAGGCGTTGTGGACTACGTGTTCATTAGTTAGAATGAATCCATCTGGTGAGATTAAAAATCCAGAACCTAAACTTTTCACGGCTTGACGAAACCTTCTTTCTGGAAAAAAGAATCGCAAGAAGGGATCATCATAAAAAGGCGTACGTACGTACTCACGAATCTGCGTAACATTTATACCACAAACGGCATCACTAACCAATTCGACAGCCTTAGTGATAGCTGTTCTTCGGCTATTAGAAATCTCATCATTTATGGTATATCTATTTTGTTGGACATCAGGTTGAGCCGTCAAATCTAACTTTTTTAGAGCAGATTGTCTCTCTGGCTTTTCACAGCTTAAAAAATGAAAAGAGATTAAAATACCTATTAAACAAATTATCCATTTTTTCATTATTAAAACTCCCTCACCTCATTATTTCCAACAATTTATTTCACATTTCAATCCATTAATGAATGAATATTCTATTAGACAATTCGATCTTTTACCTTCTCCCAATCATCTAAAAATCTTTTCAATCCAACATCTGTTAAAGGATGATTGAATAGTTGGTCAAAAACTTTATAAGGCATGGTAGCAATATCAGCGCCAATTAAGGCAGCCTCAACCACGTGAAGAGGATGTCGAAGGCTGGCTGCCAAGATTTCTGTCTCAAAGCCGTAATTATCGAAAATCGTTCTAATGTCAGTAACGATTTCCATCCCAACTCCACTTATATCATCGACACGACCCACAAAAGGACTAACAAAAGTGGCTCCAGCTTTAGCGGCCATAAGCGCTTGACTGGGGCTGAAGCATAGGGTAACATTTACATGAATTCCTTCCGAGGATAGAGCCTTGACGGCTTTTAACCCCTGGCGAATCATTGGAATTTTAACATAGATATTAGGATGAAGAGAAGCCAATTCACGAGCTTCCTTCACCATACCTTCGAATTCGAGGGCTACTACTTCAGCACTGACAGGCCCATCTACTACCTCACAAATATTTAAAAGGATATCTTTGAATTTTCCTTTTTCTTTGGATACTAATGTGGGATTGGTGGTCACTCCATCGAGAATGCCCATACTGGCAGCCTGTTTGATCTCCTCTAAGTTTGCTGTATCTAAAAAGAATTTCATGATTTTACTCCTTTAATATTATAAATTGGGTCTTTAGTAATACACTTTTACCAAAAACAAACCCTGTGGCGGCGCTGTAAATCCTGCTCTGTCTCTATTTCTGGTTTCCATAATATTTTTCATTTCTTCTGGCGCCAGCTTACCTCGACCAACATCTACCATGGTACCTACAATGATTCTTACCATATTATGTAGAAATCTGTTCGCACAAATATCTAAAATTATCTCTTCTTCAGTTTCCTTCCACCGCGCGCTTTCCAGATTACATAAATAGTGCAGTTCTTCATCATTAGCTCTGGAAAAAGCGAAAAATTCATGCTCTCCAATTAAAACCTCCGACGCTTTCTTTATTTTATCTAAATTTAAATCATATTTACAGAACCAGGAATAGTAACGACCTACTGCTTTTGGTCTTTTTGAAATAACATATCGATACTTTCTTTTAACCGCATCAAACCGGGCATGGAACTTTTCATCGACTTCTTCGGCTTGTAAAATCGTAATATCACTCGGTAAAAAACTATTTAATCCCAAACAAATGGAGTTCAAATCAAGGGTATTTTCAGTTTTAAAATTAACAACTTGACCTAAAGCATGTACCCCGGCATCTGTCCGACCTGAAGCAATTACAGTTGGTGATTCTTGCAGCAATTCTTTCAAAGAACATTGTAAAGTGTCTTGTACTGTACGCCCTTTAGGCTGCCACTGCCATCCACAAAAGTTGGTGCCATCGTATTCCAGGGTCAGTTTTATATTTCTCATATTCAACTATAGAATCAACTACCTAAAAAGAAGAATACCCCCCAAAAAGGCACCTGAAAAAATTAATAATCCAAAATCGCCACGTTTAAAAACTAACTGACGATAACTAGTCCGACCTTCGCCACTGATGTAATGACGCGCTTCCATGGCCACAGCTAATTCTTCGGCTCGACGAAAAGCAGAAATAAATAAAGGTAGTATCATAGGAATGATATTTTTTACTCGCTGAAGCAAACTACCTTCCAACGAGGCCCCTCGCGATAATTGAGCATTTTTGATACGCTCCGCTTCTTGGATTAAAATAGGAATAAATCGTAAAGAAAGAGACATCATCAGAGTAAACTCATGTACAGGGATATTGAATCTTTTGAGAGGTGAAAACAATCTCTCCAAACTATCTGTAAGTTCAATGGGGGCAGTCGTCAAGGTAAGCAAAGCCGCAAAAATAATTAAAAAGGCCAATCTTATGGAATAAGTTGCTCCATTGATCAAACCTTGTTCGGTTATTTTTAGATCTAAAAATGGAACCCCAAAGATCGTTTTTCCTTTAGTAGTTAATAAGTGTATAATAAAAGTAATCAGAAAAAGCCAAAAAAAAGGTTTTAAATTTTTACTAATTATTTTAACTGGCAGTTTAGCAAAATAAATACTAAATATACACATGCCTCCTAAAAGTAAAATTAAACTTAATTTATTAGAAAGAAGAAGACTAGTCATAAAAAAAAGACTCGAAATAAGCTTGCTTCTTGGGTCAAGTTGATGTAAAATTGAATTTCCAGGATAATATTGGCCAAGAGTTATATCGTTTAAAAAGCCCATGAAAATTCCTAATTTAACAAATGTTAATATACAATTTTTTTTCAAAAAATCAAACAAAAAAGAAAAAGGCCAAAAAAGAAATTAATTTTTCACTTGACTTTTTAAAAATTTTCTGTTAAGTTGCAGGTCAGTTTTTTTGGGGGGGGATATAAAAGAATCTATAAATATTCACAACTACTAAATTATTCCAGCTAATACTCTTACTTGCATTTACGGAAGGGAGGGAACATGAACAATCCTGATTTTATGCCTTACGTTCCTGCAGAAACAGACCTAAAAGAATTCACCTTTAAAGCTATATTG
>JBHIAC010000118.1:0-10559 GCA_046758365.1 bacterium | reverse complement strand
TTGTGGCAGGTCAAAAGCTTGGAAAAGAATTAGGAAAAGAAGTCTCAGTGCTCATTTTAGGTAAAAACCTCAAAGGATTGGCTGAAGAGGTGGCCACTATAAATGTTAAAGAAGTTTTAGTCGCAGAAGATGAGAAACTGAACGATTACACTCCCGATGGTTACACAGCCGCCATTAAACAAGTTATTGACAAAGAGAAGCCGTTCCTGGTTTTGTTTAGCCTTACGTATATGGTGCGAGATTTTGCACCAAAGTTAGCTGCAGCTTTGGAAAAGGCTTTAATCAGTGATTGCGTCCGCTATAAAGTTGAGGACGGTAAGCTTATTTTTGTTAGACAAATATTTCAAGGTAAAATTGATACAGATATTTCTTTCGAGGGAGAAGCACCGTATTTAGTCACGTTTCAGGTTGGTGCTTTTAATGCCGATGATTTGGAGACTGGTTCAGGTAAGGGCGCTGTTAGAAATGCAGAAATTGACATGGCTGGTGTTGAAATCCGCACCAAGGTTCTGGAAATATTCGAAGGGGTTAAACAAGAGGTAGACTTAAGTAAGGCGGAGCGAATTGTATCGGTGGGGCGTGGAATTAAGAAACAAGAGAATTTAGAGTTAGTTAAACAGCTTGCAGGAGTATTGGATGCAGAGATTGGGGCCTCCAGACCCGTTTGTGATGACGGCTGGCTGCCTTTAGACCGACAAATTGGAAGTTCTGGTCAAACCGTAGCGCCAAAGCTTTATTTAGCCGTTGGAATTTCGGGGGCCATTCAACACATTGTAGGAATGAAAAATTCTGGTACTATTGTGGCCATAAATAAAGACCCTCACGCTCCTATTTTTGACATTGCCGATTACGGCATTGTTGGTGATCTTTTTGAAGTAGTGCCCGCACTCACAGAAGTTATTAAAGAAATTAAATAAGATGATAGGTTAAATAAAATGAAAAATATATTAAATAGTATTACGGATTCAATTAAAATAATTTTAACTCTTCTTCTTTTTTTGAGTTGTGCTGCTTCTGAAAAAGTACAACGCCCTGTAACGGAATCTGGAACAGCTAAAAATTTCGATAAAATGAATGAAAATTTTGATCCAATTGCTTTAGAGGATGACGATATAAAAATCAAAGAATCTGATGTTTCGAGTATAAGTTTTGAAGATAAGTTGGTAAGAGAGATGAAAGCATCTGAAGATAGTATGGTAACCGGGTATCGAGTCCAGCTAATTCAAACTACTGACCCAGAAGAAGCAAAGAATGTTCAGAGAGATGCAATTCTCAGGTTTAATGAGGGAGTTTATCGCGTCTTTGACCCGCCATTTTACAAAGTTCGGGTTGGGGATTTTATTAATTGGTATGATGCCGAAAAGTTTCAAGAATTAGCTATTAAGAAAGGCTTCCGGGAAGCCTGGGTTATTAGAACAAAAGTAAATTTAAAGAACGCCTACCATTGGATGGATGAACTATAAATGACTTTTAAAAACAATTCAATTAATAAAAAACGGCATCAAATTTACTGATGTCGTTTTTTATTTTAAGTTAGTCCGGTGAAAAAATTTTCCATCTAATGGAGACAAGACGTAAATCCAGTAATCCCTCAGTTATTGGTTGAAGGACTGAATTACGCTGGATACTACTTCGTTTGAAATGTTGGTTCATATTAACAAACTAGGTTCATTCAGTATATTCATGCTGAATGCAAGATTATATAGCCTGAAAAATTTATAACCACAAGACACAAAGTTATTATAAATAAAAAATTACAAAGACAGGCAGAAATTGAGGTTTAAAAACTGGGTTTTCAAATTCTTTCTTACATAAGTTCAATATTCTTAGTGACCTTTGTGTCTTGTGGTAGAATTTATGAATAATTCAGGATAGGATATTTATCCCTCTATTCGGCTTAACGAGTGGGGACAAATGTCCTCTATTATTACATATTCAGGATGAATATCCAGAACAATCAGTGTCTACTTGTAACTGAGTTATTACTAAGTCCAAAATATTTTACTTGGAAAATAGCAAAAAATTTATTAAATTTAGAAAAGTATTTTGGGAGGATAAAAAATGTCGGGACATTCCAAGTGGAGTTCCATTAAACACAAGAAGGCCAAGGTTGATGCTGAAAGAGGCAAGCTATTTACCCGCCTAATAAAAGACATTACCATTGCGGCCCGAGATGGCGGTGGCGACGAAGCCTCTAATACGAAGTTGAGAACCGCAATTATGGCGGCAAGGACAGCCAATATGCCTACAGCGAATATTGAACGAGCGATAAAAAAAGGTACTGGTGAGCTTCCTGGTGTGGTTTATGAACAAGGAATTTTAGAAGGATATGGACCTGGAGGTGCAGCGTTATATATTGAAATTCTTACAGATAACCGTAAGCGTACTGTAGCAGAGGTGCGACATCATTTCTCCAGATATGGCGGTAATTTAGGGGAATCTGGTTCGGTTGCCTGGATATTTGAAAAGAAGGGGTTAATTACAATACCTAAAAAAAATCTGGATGAAGAAGAGTTGCTCATGATGGTTTTGGATGCTGGCGCTGAAGACTTAAAAAGCGCTGAAGAACATTTTGAAATAACAACCGCTTCGGAAGATCTTGAAAAGGTAAAATCGGTATTGGAATCTAACAACATTAACTATGAATCAGCCGATTTAACCATGTATCCTAAAAATACCATAAAAGTAGAGGGTAAGGAGGCCGAGCAGCTTTTAAAGCTAACGGATCTTCTTGAAGAACACGATGATGTTCAAAACGTTTATTCAAATTTTGACATTGATCTGGCTGTCATGGAGCAAATCGAATAATTGAGGCATTTGATATCATGAGAATTCTTGGGGTGGATCCTGGAACTGTGATTACGGGATTTGGAGTCTTAGAGAAAAAACAGAATGAATGCTTTATTGTAGATTATGGCATTTTAAATCTTTCTTCACAAAAGCAATTTTCCAAAAGGCTCCAAAAAATATATGATGGGATTTCCGGGGTAATAAATTTGTACCAGCCTGATGAATTCGCCATAGAAGACATCTTTTATGCGGAAAATGCCAGAGTGGCCTTAAAAATGGGACATGCACGAGGCGTTGCAATTTTGGCTGCGGTTAATCACCATCTCCCTACTTCAGAATATTCACCCAGAGAAATAAAACAGTCCGTAGTTGGCAATGGCGGTGCCTCAAAAGAACAGGTCCAGAGAATGGTTCAACAAATTTTGAGAATGGATAAAATTCCTGAACCCTACGATGCCGCTGATGCAATTGCTGTGGCTCTTTGTCATTTACATCATTTGGAATCAAAGAATGATTTGCCATGTGCAAGGAGTAATCGCTGAAAAGACACCGACTCGGATCATTATAGATGTTAAAGGAGTGGGTTACGAAATATTCGTTCCTATTACCACTTTTGAAAAGGTAGGAGAACTTGGACAACAAACTAAGCTTTTAACCTATCTCCATGTCCGGGAGGATGCTTTACAACTTTATGGATTTTTTACTCAAAAGGAAAAATGGATGTTTACAAATTTGATTACAGTATCCGGAGTTGGACCTAAATTAGCATTAGGGATTTTATCAGGATGTCCAGTTGATAATTTGAAGCGATTCATTGTCAACGGTGAGTTAGAATCCTTAACCACTCTTTCCGGCGTGGGGAAAAAAACTGCACAAAGATTAATAATGGAATTAAGGGATAAATTGGGCGGTGTAACTCCTGAATCTCAATTTTTACCGACATTCGATGAAAAAGAGGTATCAGATAAATTTGAGGAAGCAGTTCTAGCGTTGATCTCTTTGGGCTATAAAAGAATCTCTGCACAGAAAACTATTGAACCAATTCTCAGAGAACAAAAAGACCTACGTTTAGAAGATTTAATAAAAAAAGCATTGCAGAATATTTAACCTTTTATTTTTGATGACTCAGAAAAGACTAACAATTCCTAATCGTTTAGATGGGGAAACCGAGTTTGATAAGACTTTAAGACCCCTAAGTTTTGAGGAGTTTGTTGGACAGGAAAAAATAAAAGACAATTTAAAAGTATTTATTGCTGCGGCAAAAGAACGCAATGAAGCATTAGACCACGTTCTTTTTCACGGTCCTCCGGGATTGGGTAAAACTACACTAGCAAATATCATTGCAAACGAACTGGGTGTGAATTTAAAAACGACCTCTGGTCCTGCTTTAGAGAAAGCGGCTGATTTGGCGGGTCTTCTTACAAATCTAGGAGAAAGAGACGTTTTTTTCATCGACGAAATTCATCGCTTGAATCGAGTGGTTGAAGAATATCTTTATCCGGCCTTAGAAGATTACAAATTGGATATTATTATTGATCGAGGCCCCAACGCTAGATCGATTCAGCTAAAACTACCCAAATTTACTTTGGTTGGAGCAACGACTCGTGCAGGTCTGTTAACTTCACCGTTAAGGTCAAGATTAGGTGTAGTAAATCGTTTGGACTTTTATAAACCAGAAGAGCTTTTAACTATCATTTTAAGATCTGCTAAAATTTTACATGTGGAAATTAATGAAGATGCAGGCTTAGAAATTGCCCGTAGGTCAAGGGGCACTCCAAGAATTGCAAATAGACTGCTTAGACGGATTCGTGACTTTGCTCAAATTGAAGGAAACGGAGTAATTACTCAAGAAGTGACTCAGAATTCCTTACACCGTTTGGACGTTGATGAGAAGGGTCTTGATGAAATGGATAAAAGGATTTTATTCACTTTACTTGAAAAGTTTGATGGAGGTCCAGTTGGACTAAATACTTTAGCCGTGGCCATTGGCGAACAGGGAGAAACGATAGAAGAAATTTACGAACCTTACCTTATCCAAGAAGGACTGATGAAACGAACTCCCAGGGGACGGGTTTTGACAGAATTAACCTATCGTCATTTTGGTAAAATTAAACACAATTCCATACAGGAAAAATTATTTTGAGAAAGTAAATTATGACAATAAAAGTTATTGATGTTGGAGGGAATATTTAAATGAAACTTACCGATTTTAAGTATAAATTACCTGAAAAATTAGTCGCTCAATATCCAGCCGAAAAAAGAGACCAATCTCGATTAATGGTACTTAACCGAGACAAGCATACCATTGAAGAAACCGTATTTTCTGAAATTTGTAATTATTTTAATGAGGGTGATTGTTTGGTCATCAATGAAACAAAAGTATTCCCGGCCCGTTTGATGGGTACAAAAGATAAGACAGATGCGCAAGTTGAAATATTCTTATTGAGGGAATTGGAAAACGGATTATGGGAAGTTTTAGTCCGGCCAGCCCGTAAAGTCAGAGTTGGGAATCGGCTTTCTATAAACAACAAACTTTATTGTGATGTTATTGACAATACAGTTTCAGGTGGCCGTGTCGTGCGTTTTAATTTTATCGGTGATTTTTTCGAAATTGTTGATAAAATCGGTCAATCACCTTTACCTCCTTATATTAATAGAGAACCTGAGCCTTTAGACAAAGAGCGCTATCAAACGGTTTTTGCTCGTGTAAGAGGGGCGGTTGCAGCCCCGACTGCGGGACTGCATTTTACTGAAAAATTATTAATAAAAATTGAACAAATAGGTGTCAAGATTGTACCAGTAGTTCTGCATCTTGGTTTAGGGAGCTTTAGACCCGTGGTGGTGGAGGATTTGAGCCGTCACAAAATGGATTCTGAATACTATGAGGTCTCCGAAGAAACAGCAAATGTGATAAATCAAACTAAAAAAGAAGGCGGAAAAGTGGTCGTGGTTGGTACCAGCGCCACCAGGGCGTTGGAGACCGGGGTGACATCTGAAGGTTGGGCTAAAGCCTCAAAAGGGTGGACTGATAAATTTATTTATCCGCCGTACGATTTTAAAATTGTGGATCGACTCATCACTAATTTTCATTTACCATGTTCAACGCTCTTAATGTTGGTAGGCGCTTTTGCCGGACGGGATTTTGTTTTCAAAGCCTATCGAAAAGCCATCAGAGAAAAATATCGTTTCTATAGTTATGGCGACGCTATGTTAATTTTATAGGTTAAATTAATTCTTGCACGTTTCTGCCATTATAGTTGCAGCGGGTCGGGGACATCGAATGGGTGGCTCCGTACCAAAACAATTTCAATCTATTTGTGGAAAGCCAATCTTTTATTATGCAGTGCAAAAGTTTGAAGAATGCACATTAATTGATGAAATAGTGCTTGTGGCTGCCGAAGATTGGCTGCTTTACATTTCCCAGGAGATAGTCAACCGATTTGATTTAAAAAAAATCAGAAATATAGTAGCTGGTGGAAAAGAAAGACAAGATTCGGTTTTTGCTGGTTTAAAAGCATTAGAAGGACCCCCGGATTTGGTAGCGATTCATGATGCTGTACGCCCTTTTGTTTCCGTTGAGAAAATCGAAGAAACCATTAAGGCCTGCCAAAAATATGGCGCAGCTATCTTAGCCGTCCCACCAAAGGAGACCATTAAGATTGAAAAAGCTGGCTTTGTAGATAGGACCCCTTCCCGCAAATCACTGTGGTCGGTTCAAACGCCTCAAATATTTAAATATGATATTATCTATAATGCCCATCTTAATGCTTTTGAAAAGGGTGTTTACGAAACCGATGACTCAGCATTAGTTGAAAGGTTTGGAAATTCTTATATAAAAATTGTTAAAGGAGAGTATAACAATATAAAAATTACTAATCCCTTAGATTTGAAATTAGCTGAATTTATCTTAAAAACAGAGTAATGATATGCGGGTCGGATTTGGTTATGATGTTCATAAATTAGTGGCTGGCCGAAAGCTTATTTTGGGAGGTGTTACTATCCCCTCAAAAAAAGGGTTACTGGGCCATTCAGACGCCGACGCATTATGCCATGCCATAGGTGACGCACTTTTAGGTAGTTTAGCCTTGGGGGACTTAGGTACTCATTTCCCTGACAACGATGAACGATATACGGGAATTTCAAGTTTGTTATTACTTAAAGAAGTTGGACAGAAGCTTGCGCGAGAAGGTTACAAAATAAGCAACATCGACGTTACTATAGTTTTAGAAAAACCGAGATTACATCCTTATATTCTTGAGATGCGAAAAAATGTGGCAGAGTCTTTGTCTTTATTAAAGTCCCAAGTGTCCATTAAAGCAACCACCTCTGAGAAGTTAGGATTTATTGGTCAAGAAAAGGGTATAACTGCATTCGCATGTGTATTAATTGAAGAAAGAGAAAAGCTTTAATGAGAAATACAGTCAGAGTACGATTTGCCCCAAGCCCGACAGGGCATTTACATATTGGTAATGCCCGAACCGCGATTTTAAACTGGATCTTTGCCAAACATACTCATGGCAAATTTATTTTAAGAATCGAAGATACTGATATCGAAAGATCCACAAAGAAATCCGAACGTTCTATTTTTGAAGATCTTCAGTGGCTGGGTTTAGCATGGGATGAGGGTCCTGTCGTGGGTGGTCTGTATGGGCCCTATCGCCAGTCCGAACGACTCGAGAATTATAAAAAATATTTAGATGAATTAGTAAATAAAGGGTATGCCTATCCTTGTTATTGTAGTGAGGAAGAATTAGAAAAGAAGAGAAAAATGTCGTTAGCAAGGGGCGAAACACCTCGTTACGATGGACAATGTTTTAAACTTACTTCTAAAGAAAAAGATGCATTAGAAGCATCAGGGAGAAAACCGGTTTGGCGTTTCCACGCTAAAACAGGGGAGATTACATGGAAAGATTTGGTTAAAGGGACTATGTCTTTTAAAGAAGAAAATATTGGCGATTTTATTATTTTTCGTTCAGATGGCCTCCCAACTTACAATTTTACGGCTGCTGTAGACGATGCCCTGATGGAAATTACCCATGTGATTCGTGGTGACGATCATGTTTCAAACACACCAAAGCAAATTTTAATTTACGAGGCTCTAGGATGGAAAAGACCCCAGTTTTGCCATATTCCTATGATTTTAGGTCCAGATCGAACAAGATTATCCAAACGTCATGGGGCGACATCAATACATGAGTTTCAGGCTAAAGGTTATCTTCCTGAAGCTTTAATTAATTTTCTCAGTCTATTAAGTTGGTCATCTGAAACAGGCGATGAAATTTTATCTATTGAGCGACTCATAAAGGAATTTGATTTTGAACGTATGTCAAAATCGCCAGCGGTTTTTGATTTAACTAAATTGAATTGGATGAATGGTTACTATATTCGTACGATGGAAATCAACAAATTAGTGGATTTAGCTGAACCTTTTCTAAAAGCCAGTAATTTTGATACGGAAAACCAAGAAAAGTTAACAAAGGTTGTTTCTTTAATTCGAGATGGGGTTGAGTATTTGAGTCAAATTCCTGAGGCAGCCGAGCCATTTTTTCAAGAAATGGTATATCCTACTGATGGCCAGGCCATCGCGCTGTCATCCAAAGATTCATCACAAAAAATTTACTGGGCCTTTTTACGAAATTTAGAAAATTATAATCACATTGATTCAGAGATTTTTCGTATGATTATGAAACAAGTTCAGGAAGAGACGGGTGTCATGGGGAAAAATCTATGGATGCCCATTCGAGTGGCGCTAACAGGCAAAGTACACGGCCCAGAGTTGCCCAAAGTTGCAGAAATATTAGGTAAAGAAAAGTGCGAAAGATTTGTGAAACATTTACTAGATTAAAATAGAATTGAGTTTAATAGAGAATGCCTTTAAAATTATACAACACCTACAGCAAAACCAAAGAGAAATTTATCCCTCGGCAAAAGGGAAAAGTAAAAATATATGTTTGTGGTCCCACGGTATATGATTATATTCATGTTGGCAATGCACGACCATTTATTGTGTTCGATGTCCTAAGACGATTTTTAAAATATTGTGGCTATGATGTGACTTATATTATGAATGTGACGGACATAGATGATAGGATAATTGAACAATCAAAAAGGGAAGGAATTGATACCAAAGAAATAACAGAAAAGTATACAAAGGCATTCTTTGAAGATATTGATGCATTAGGTATTCAGCGGGCAGATGTTTATCCAAAAGCTTCAGAGCACGTACATGAGATGATAGAATTAATTAAAAAGTTGTTAGATGATAAATTGGCTTATCAAGTGGGTGGTAATGTATTTTTTAATGTAAACAAATTTCAAAATTATGGGAAATTATCTGGTAAAAAAATTGATGAGCAACTAGCTGGGGCAAGGATTGCAATTGATGAAAGTAAAATCAATCCTCTGGATTTTGCCCTTTGGAAGCGTAAGAAGCCGGGTGAACCTGCTTGGGATAGTCCATGGGGTCTTGGTCGTCCTGGTTGGCATATCGAATGCTCCACCATGTCTATGAAATATTTAGGTAAAAGTTTTGATATACATGCGGGGGGGGTAGATTTGGTTTTTCCCCACCATGAAAATGAAATAGCCCAGAGCGAAGGGGCCACAAAACAAATATTTGTTAAATACTGGCTTCACAATGGCTATCTTCAGATTGAAGGTGAAAAAATGGCCAAATCTCTGGGTAATTTTCGTACAGTCAGAGAAGTTCTAAAAAGTTATTTTGGTGTTGTAATTAGGATGTTTTTTTTACAAAAACATTATCGCAGCCCTATTGATTTTACCAAGGAAGGTTTGGAAACTGCAAAAAGTGCCTCAAACCGTCTTAGTATTTTTTTTGATAACTTAAATAAAGCCTTGGCTAATTATCCTATTTCAATTGTAAACATGAAAAAAGAAGATTTTTCTAAATCTGAGTTGGGTTTCCTAAATTATTTCAAGCAGAAAAAGAAAGAACTCATTGAAGCCATGGAAGATGATCTTAATACACCCGTAGCTCTAGCAAGATTGTTTGAGATGGTACGAGAAACTAATAAAATTTTGTCAAAAGCAGAAATCGATGAAAATGAAAAATATTTATTAGCTTTAACTAAAAAAGAATTTGAAGAAATAAATTCATTTTTTGGAATTGTTGATTTCAATGATTTGAAAATGGATTCAGATATAACAAATGATTTATTAAACCTATTAATACAGATCCGGGCTGAATTAAGAAATAAAAAACTGTGGAGCTTAGCAGACGAAATACGGGATGAATTGAACAAAGTGGGAATAATTTTGGAAGACAAAAGCGGTAAAACATATTGGAGGTTTAAATAATTTTAATGATTTCTAAAAAATACTTGACATTTAAAAATACTTTTATATATTATAAGGCTGTATTTAAAAATAATTATATGTATTTTTACTAGATTAAGACTTTGATTTTTAATATATTTATGCCACCATAGCTCAGATGGTAGAGCGCCTCACTTGTAATGAGGTTGTCGCGGGTTCGAATCCTGCTGGTGGCTCTTTTTTTAATTTGGAGAGGTTCCCGAGTGGCCAAAGGGATCAGACTGTAAATCTGACGGCTCAGCCTTCGGAGGTTCGAATCCTCCCCTCTCCACCGCATAAGGAACTATGAACGCGGGAGTAACTCAGTTGGTAGAGTAGTCCCGATTTCCATCGGGATAGGTCGCGGGTTCGAGTGTTTAAATGATGGATAAACTAAATCACGCGGGAGTAACTCAGTTGGTAGAGTAGTCCCGATTTCCATCGGGATAGGTCGC